>NC_017858.1 GCF_000260965.1 Methylophaga frappieri | reverse complement strand
TGTGGGCACACGACGACGAGCCTATAAAGTACCGTATCAATCGTAACGGGCGGCGCGTGGTCCAGTACAACCCTAAATCGGTGCATTCGATCTACAGCTTTGATCAGTTGCGCCCCGTCATAGACACAGGAGAGACAAACAATGAGTGATCCGAATATCAGGCTGGAATGCCTGCGCCCTGCTGAAAAGTGGGAGCGCCCGACAGGCGATGAAATCCGCGAAGTGCTGCGGCTTGCCGGGCTTACAGGTGGCGGAGCTGCTAAAAAGGTCGGGCTTGGGCAAAAGGGCGATAGAACGGTGCGCCGCTGGATCGGGGAAGAAACACATATTCCCTATGCCGCGTGGGCGTTGCTTTGCGACATGGCCGGGCTTGGCAAGATTTGGGAAGAAGGTTGAACGCCAGGAAGGAAATGCTTGGAATTGTGATTTTAGCCGCTAAAATGTTTCGATAAATCGGATTTTGCGCTTGACAGCTTAGGGCATTTTGCCCTAATATATTAAGTGAAGGCCGGGCACACCGCCCAGGTCAATAACCGAGGAAAACCGATGACTACCAGCAAAATCATGTCTTGGGTCGATGCCCTGCCGAACGTGGCCGCGACCGACTTCACCACTCGCCGTGACACTATCGCGGACAAGATGGCAGAAGCTCAGGAACTGGAGCAACGGGCGGCCAAGCTGCGTGAAGAGGCTTATTTTGCCAGTCTTAAACTGGAAGGTGACGCCAAGGGGAAATGGTCAATCGAGGCCGTAGAACAGGCAAAAAACCGGGCTGACTTTTAGGAAGGATACGCCCCGGCCTTGACCGGGGCGCTTGGCCCGGCGCTGTCACACCGAAACCAATGCTCTCTAGGGTGTGGCCCTATTTGAAGAGCAATAGATAATTGGAGCACGGAAGGCGTGGAGGGTCAAGAATATGTCAAAGTCAAACATTATCAAGTTTCCGAAAGCTGGCCCTACTGATTCAGGGCCACCGGACCCGCAACCGAAAGCGCAGGCCAGCCAGCAGCCGCGTAAGCCGCAGAGCGATCCGACGAAAGGCGGGGGTGTTCTGGCGGCTATTCTGCGTTGGGTATGGATTGCGGTTGTCCTGGTGTGGCCGCTGCTGAAGTGGGTTATCTCTATCGACGTTTTCTTTCAGGGTATCCGTGCCGTGTACTACTGGAATGATCCAGCGGTACATGCAGGCTGGACCTTCCTGGCCCATTTCGCCGTGCTGACCCTGCTCACTTACTTTGTTTCTGTCTACAAACCCAAAGGCGTTTAATTTTAGCCGCTAAAGTGTTGACCCGTACTGAAAGTATAGCTATACTTTTGTTGTGTTCGGCGGCTGTCACCGCCATTCAATCAACAACTAGGGTGTGGGGTTGGTATGGGTGCAATCCATGAAGAAACAACTAACGGAGTCTCAATTTCAAGCTGCAATCAAGGGCTTGGGAGTCGGGCAACAAACGCTCGAAATAGCGCATGGCGTATTGGTGGAGGGGAAAACTCAAGCCGAGTTTGTGGCGTTATTGGGAGTGACAAAAGGGGCGGTCAATCAGGCCGTCAAGAGAGTTTGGGACGCTCACAAGGCGCTGACGCCGGAGGGGTTCGAGCGAGTCACGGCAATACTGCCGGAACATCAAGCGTTTATCGTCAAGAAATGGGCGGAGGACGCCAAGAAGAAAAGGGACACGTAATGAAAACACTGGTCACGGCAAACCAAAAAGGCGGCGTCGGCAAAACATCAACCTTGGTGCATCTGGCGTTTGACTTCTACGAACGCGGCAAAAAGGTTGCCGTGATCGACCTGGATACCCAGGGCAACGCCTCTTATACGCTCCAAGAGTTCCGCACAGGTGTTGTAGCAAGCAATTTTTTCAATGGCGGCCCGTTCGATGTTGTGAACGGAGAGGACGCGCCTGGCATGGCTCTTATCGAGTCTGACGCCGCCCTGGCAAACATGGAAACCATGTCCCTGAGCCGTGCGGGTGAGCATTTCAGGGCAGGTATTGCCAGCCTGGCAGAGCAAGGCTTTGACGTGTGCCTGATCGACACGGCCCCTTCCCTTGGCGTCAGTATGGCCGCCGCATTGATAGCGGCGGATTATGTCCTGTCCCCTATCGAGCTGGAAGCCTACTCAATTCAGGGCATCAAGAAGATGAACGCGGCCATTACGAACGTGCGTAAGGCTAACCCTAAGCTGCAATTCTTGGGCATGGTGCCGAGCAAGGTAGACGGACGAAACCCCCGGCACGGTCGCCACCTGGAACAACTCCAGAAGGCATATCCGCAGCTTATCATTCCGGCTTCAATCGGCCTGCGTAGCAGCATTGCGGACGCACTCGCTTCCGGGGTGCCGGTCTGGAGAATCAAAAAAACGGCTGCCAGAAAAGCCGCGAAAGAAGTTCGTGCCCTGGCTGACCTTGTGTTTACAAAAATGGAGATCACCGCATGAGCGCGCAAAAAGAACAGAAAATGGAGGGGCTGGGACTGGAGGGCATTGGCGACCTGTCTGGCCTTCTAAACGCCCCCGAAGGCACCAAGGGTGGCGCTGGCCCCTTGGAGCTGGCCCTGGACCTGATAGATGAAGATCCAAACCAGCCGCGCACAGAGGACAATCCGGGCTTTTCAAAAGCGAGCCTGGAAGAGCTGGCCGCCACCATCCGGCATCGAGGCGTTAAAACGCCGATTTCGGTGCGTGAGAACCAGGACGAGCCGGGGCGCTTCATCATCAACCACGGTGCCCGTCGCTACCGTGGCAGTCGAATCGCTGAGAAAGAGACTATCCCGGCGTTTATCGACAACGACTACAACGAAGCGGACCAGGTTATTGAGAACCTGCAACGCAATGAGCTGACCGCCCGCGAGATAGCCGATTACATTGGCCGCGAGCTGGCAAAGGGCGTCAAGAAGGGTGAAATTGCGTCAGCTATCGGCAAATCCGCTGCATTTGTGAGTCAGCACGTCACCTTGCTGGACCTGCCGGAGCCGCTTGCCGAAGCTTTCAATTCTGGCCGCGTCAATGACGTGACCGTGATTAACGAGCTGGTGAAGGCGCACAAGAAGAACCCGGACGAGGTTGTTGCTTGGTTGAGCGATGACGACCAGGAGCTAACACGCGGATCGGTGAAGCTGCTGCGCGAGTACCTGGACGACAAGCGCAAGCATGAGGACGAGGAACGCGACCCGAACACGGTTGATGCTTTCACCGGCCAAACCGATGCCGAAGACGACAACGACCAGGAAGAGGAAGGGGCCGACACCCCGCCGAAGAAGGAGCCGAAGGAACAAGACCCGGACAAGCTGAAAAAGGCGATTGTCATGGTCAAGCACGACGAACGTATGGGCCGCTTGATGCTAAACCGCCGCCCTTCTGCTGATGGCTGGGCCTGGATCAAATACGAGGACGACGGGCACGAGTTTGAAGCGGACCTGGGCACGGTCGAGCTGATGGCTGTGATGGACGGGGCTTAACGCCAAAAAGAAAGCCCTGGGCACGGCGGCCACCGTATCCAGGGCGGAACCCACGCTAACCAGTTGAGAGGTGACTAGCGATGAGTAGCAGCGATTGTATCATGATTGCAGGGCGGATTCGCGCCGCCCTGGAGCAGAAGAAATCATTCACCCTTCCCTTGATGACAATGGCCGACCTGGCCCACGTCCTCGATCACTTGCAAAGGGCCGAAGCTGCCGCGTGACAGCGCGATACGGCCACGAACCACACCCACCCTGCCCCGCCTTTGCGGGGCTTTTTTTTGCCTGGTTGAAATATGGCCTTGCTTAGATTTGTAGTATGTTGTAGTATAATACACAATACAACATACTACAGAGGGCAAGCATTATGGCAATCAGTAAAGAGCAGATTTTCGAGGTGGCCGACGAGCTGGACGCTGCCGGTCAGAACCCTACCCTTGCAGCGGTACGCAAGGCGCTGGACGGCGGCAGTTACACCACGATCAGCGAGGCAATGAAGGAATGGAGGGCGGCCAAGGCCGCTGATGCTACGCCGATCCAGGAGCCGCCCCCGCCTGGCGTCATGGACAAGTTGTCAGAGGTTGGGGCCGAGATTTGGGGCGTCGCCCTGGAGCTGGCGAACGGTCGCCTTGCCAGTGAGCGCGAAGGCTTGGAGGCCGCACGGTTGGAAATGGAGGCGTCCCGGTTGGAGGCTGTCGAGCTGGCAGACCAGCTTTCGGCAGAGCTGGACGATTCGCGCAACCAGGTTGCGAGCCTGGAGGGTGTGGCCCAGGAGTTGCGGGCGGAAGTTGACGACCTGAAAGCCAAGCTGACTACGGCCAGTGAACGAGCCACTACCGCCGAGGCGCGTAGTAGTGAAATGGAGTTGCGAGCCAGCGACTTGCGTTCCGAGCTGGATCGAGCACACCGAGAGGCAGACAAGAACCGGCAGGCGCTGGATCGAGTCCAGGACGCCGCCGAGAAGGCGGCCAAGGACCACAAGGCCGAGCTGGCACAGGCTCAGGGCGAAGCGAAGCAGGCGGCCAAGGAGCACCAAAAGGAAGTCGAGGCCCTGCGGGCGCAGCACAGCAAGGCGCTGGAGAATGCTCAGGAGGCCAAGGCAGCCGCTCAGTCCGAGGTCGAGCGTTTGACTGCTGCAACCTCTTCCCTGGAGTACAAACTGGCGCAAGCCGAGGAAAAACTTGCTGTGCTGGCCGGTGAGGTCGAGCAGGCGGCCAAGGAGCGTGATTCTGCCCTGGAGGCGGCTGGCACGGCCAGGGAGCAAGCGGCGGCGCTGCGCGGGCGTGTTGAGGGGCTGGAAATTGCGCTTTCGCGCGGGGAGAAAGACGCCGGTTCGCAGAAATAAACTGATAAATCGGGTTTTTTACCGTATTATTAAAGGCATCCTTGACAGATTTTCCCGGCCCGAACGCAAGCCGGCCTCGTTTGGTTGCCGAGGTCGGCTTTTTTGTGGGCGGGGGATTTGCAACCTGTAGCAGTAGAGAAAACACAAAGGAGCGCCGCAAATGAAGCAACGCCTTTTGGTTATGAACGGTCAAAGGATCGTTCAGACCGACCAGGGTGGCGCATGGGCTAATCAGAAGGTTGATAAGGCGGGAGCGTTAAAACCCGGAATATACAACCTTTACATGGCTAAGGAAGCCGATAAGTCGCAGCGCCATGATGGCGTGATTGTTCATGCCGATAACAACAAAATTTACCACCAGATAGGCAAAAACTTTGTCATGCACTCTAAGTCAGATTTCGATATAGTACCTGATATTGGGAGTGCAAAAAGTATTAGCTACGACGCTCAGGGCAAGGCGATAGTCGCCCAGGCCGTCAAGCTCAGTAGAGGACGCTCCCGATAGTTTTAGCGGCTAAAACGGGAGGTGCCTTTGAGTAAGCTAGGGATTGGGGAGCGTGCCCCTTGGGGCGACTTTCCCCAGGTGATACGAAACGGGGGCTTGGGCGCGTTGAAGAACGAACCCGAGTACCAGGCGGCCAAGTCTGGCGACATGCCTGCCGCCATCGAGTTAGTAGATAGGCTTCTCACCGATGAAACGGTGGGGAAGATCAAGGAGCAAATAGGGGACAGCAAGCCCCTGGTGTTGCCGGTTTTGGCCGTTGAGGCGGCTGGCAACAACAAAATTCCGTTGGCAATGGCCGAGGCGCTTGCGGAGAGGTTGGGACTGGACGTTGAGCTGGGCATTATCCAGAGTGACAGGGTAGGTCGAACTGATACCGGCGCTGACCATCGCCTGGCGTTCAATCCTACGTTTGAGGGTGACGTTAAGTCGGGTCAAAAGTACCTGGTTGTGGACGACACTTTGGCAATGGGGGGAACGGTCGCCTCTTTGCGGGGCTATGTGGAGAATCGGGGCGGCAAGGTGGTCGCCGCTTCTGTGATGACTGCGCATGAAGGGGCGCTTAACCTACCGGTTAAGCCTTCTATGCTGTCAGCCATTGAAAACAAGCATGGCCCGAGTATGAATCAATTTTGGCAGGAGACGTTTGGTTATGGAACCGACAAACTCACACAAGGTGAAGCTGGACACCTCAAATCAGCCAAGAGCGTTGACGCAATCCGAGAAAGAATCGCTGCGGCGCGACATGAAGGAATCGAGCGCTTGGGCGCGAATCGAGTTGAAGCGCCGCCGCGCTCAAAAAGCGCAGGGCGTTCGGGTCTAACCGGAGAAAGCCTTGTTTCGGCGGCTGAGGGCCTGGAGGTCGAGCAGCAGGTCATGATTGAAGGGGCGTCCGTTGAGCAGGGCTATCAGGAAACCCTGGCCATGTATGTCCAGGCCAAGCATGACCAGGTTGAAAGCATCGAGGATCGCCTAGAAAACCTGATCAACCGGCAGCAAGCCCGGTTGCAGCAAACGCAGTCAAATCGCCCTGGTTTCCTGTCTATGCCCGGAACCCGTAAAGCCTGGCAGGCGTCACAGGCGCAACAGCAAGGCAGGCTCCAGACGCTTCACGCTCGCTTGGAGACGGTCAGGGAGATCAAGGAGGGAATGGGGCTGCATTCGCCGCGTGTTGAAGAGCTGGCAACCAGGAAGATGCGGGCAGAAAACCCCGAGCTGGCTGCGGATTGGGATTCGATGAAGCAGGCCGAGCGACAGCATCAGGCGCTAATGAAGAAGCAGGAGCAGGAGCGAAAGCAAACCCAGGAGAAGAGCAGAGGGCTATCCCTTGGGTTGAATCGCCCACCCCAGTAAACAGCAAAGCCCGGCATAGCCGGGCTTTTTGTCTTGCCGCATCACCCCTACCACTACCATGACGCCCATAACGCAAGGCCCGCCGCGAAAACGACCATTCCAGCCGCAACCAGGTTCATGTAAGACACCCGGCGAGCCTCACGGATCGACGGCTTGAGTTCCTGGGCAATCGCCTCTTCCACTTGTTGTCTGGCTGCTGCTGCCGTGGCCTTGGCGTTTTCTTTGATGGTGGCCGCCATTGCCTCTTTGCTGGCCGCCAGGGCTGCGTTCAGCGTCCTTTCAGCCTTGTTTTTTGCGTCATCCCCCCACCGATGCGCAATTTCTTCCAGCTCGCTCTTGAAGGCGTCCAGGTTGGCTTGCTGGGCGGCAGTGCTTTCCTGCATTAGCCGGTCGTTGATTGTTTGCAGGATCAAGATAGGATCATCACGGCCAACGGCTATGCCGTGTTTGGCCGCGATTTCCTTAATGGTTTCCTCGATCTTATCGGACATTACAGCACCGCCGCATTATCCAGCAGGCCGAACACTTGGCCGCGAACGATCTTTAGGCGCTGCCTGGTCATGATGGTGAGCGATTCATCTTCCAGGGCTTCGGCAAACGTCTTGCGGTTTTCGAGCATTTCCGAGAAGTCGCGGCCATAGGTCTCTTCCTTGAGTCGCGGAAGGTCGATAATGGCCGTAACTCGCTCTTTGTTGTTTGTGTAGGCTTTCATCTGCTCAAACCTCTTGCCCTGGAGTTCGATGGGGCCGAGAAACGGGTTTAGCCACACAACAAAAAGCGATTCAACCGGGAACTGGCTTGCAAGCTGCGAAAACCCGTTGACCGTATCCAGTAGCGACGAGCTACCTGCGATCACGGTGTGAAGGACGACTTCATGCCCCATATCCCGCAAGAGCGCCGGAACCTCGTTCGAGATCAGGTAGTGTGTCAAGGGGACGAACGAGCTGGCCCCGTTATCAATGATCACGTCATCTTTGCTGGCTGCAATCATTTCAATGAGGGTATCAAATGTCCTGCTATTGATTTCGTCGTCTTGCAGGATATTAAGGTGTTTGACGTTCAGGGATTTGTAGCTTTCAAAGCTCGCGTTCACCGGATCGGTGTCGATGCACAAAGGTGATTGACCTTTGCTTGCCTTGTATTGGGCGATAACAGCGGAAATCATGGATTTGCCGACGCCGCCTTTTCCTTGCAGTACAAGATGCACTTTTGCCATTAGATTAAATCCTCTTTGTTGGGTTTTGCTTGATAGTTGAAACCGCCAGTACCTGGTAATTGCGGTTTTTCATTTTCTTTGGACTCGCTGCCTTTTGCCTTTGGTGCAGCAGTTACCGGTTTGTTGTCGGGCTGCTTATTGGTGGCACTGGCGTCGGCCTCGTTTTTAGCGGCTAAAACTGGCTGCTTGTCAGTCTTGGCCTCTTTGATATGCCGCTTCACATGCTTTAGGAAGGTTTCGTAGCGATAGGCAATCTTCCCTTGTTCGTGCATGTGCTCCCATATCGTTTTAATCGCATAGCCTGCTGCTATCGCTTCTTTCACATCATCTCGAACGGCAAGAAAAGCCACTACGTTCTTATCTTGCCGTGTGCGTGTTTTGTCTCGTTTCTTCACCCACTCTGCCAGTTCATCGGTGTAGCTTCTCGCTTTTGCCATGCCTTTGTATCCATCTGTTACCTGCCTGAGTGCCAATTTACCACTGCGGCGCTATTCATTACATCGCTATAAGTGCGCTGTTTTATCGCTACTAGAGCGCTTCTAGCTGCCATTATAGGCCGTTTTCTGCAAATTTCACTATATCGTTTGTGCGATAGCGCTAGATTTGCGCAAAAATAGCGGTTAAATCGAAATTGTTGATGTACACTTACCTTGGTGTTATGAACGCCGTAAGGCGGGCAGGATAGGTGAAGTTAGCTAATCGGCGGAGCCGATTACCTAACTTCACTTCCCCTTATTCGCGCCGGGGGCGCTCAACGGGGAATCCTGCTCTGCGAGGCTACCGGCTACCGCCGGTTGATAGAGAGGTGCATATAAATGAGTGAGGAAAAGAAGTCTGGCAAAAAGCGTTCACATCATTTGCGGGTGCCAGTCTTTGACGACGAGAAAGATGCAATCGAAGCGCAAGCGGCTCGGGCGGGCATGAGTGTTGCCCGTTATCTGCGCGAGGTCGGTCAGGGCTACCAAATCAAGGGAGTGGTCGATTATGAGCAGGTACGGGAGTTAGCCCGGATAAACGGCGATCTTGGCCGCTTGGGCGGCCTCTTGAAATTATGGCTAACGGATGACGTGCGAACGGCTCAGTTCGGTCAGTCAACAATCCTTGCTGTGCTCAGCAAGATTGAGGCGACGCAGGAGGAAATGGGCAAGGTCATGACCAAGGTTGTCATGCCGAGGTCGGAGCCATGATTTTAGCGGCTAAAACTCCAGGGGGTGGCTTTTGATTGCAAAGCACGTCCCTATGCGCTCGTTGAAAAAATCCGACTTTGCTGGGTTGGTGAAGTACATCACCGACGAGCAAAGCAAAACCGAACGTCTTGGCCTGGTGAACGCGACTAATTGCGAGGCCGACACCATGCAGGCCGTGATTGGTGAAGTGCTTGCCACGCAGCAGGCCAATACCCGCGCTAAGGGCGACAAAACATACCACCTGATAGTCAGCTTCCCGGCTGGAGAAAAGCCAGAAGATGGCGTTCTGAAAGCGGTAGAAGAGCGCATTTGTGCTGGGCTTGGTTATGCGGACCATCAACGGGTCAGTGCTGTTCATCACGACACTGATAACGTCCACATTCACATCGCAATCAACAAAATTCATCCGACCAGGAACACGATGCACGAGCCGTATCAGGCTTATAGGACGCTTGGCGGATTGTGTGACGCGCTCGAAGATGAATATGGCTTGCAGAAGGATAACCACCAGGGGCGCAAAAGTGTTTCCCAAGGGCGGGCGTCGGACATGGAGCGGCACGCAGGCATTGAAAGCCTGGTGAGCTGGATCAAGCGGGAGTGCCTGGAGGAAATCCGAACGGCCAAGACTTGGGAAGAGCTGCACCAGGTTATGGGTGATAACGGTTTAGAGATTCGCCAGCGGGCCAATGGCTTTGTCATCGAATCGGAGGACGGGACGCAGGTTAAGGCCAGCACCGTCGCCCGCGACTTGTCCAAGCCGAAGTTGGAAGCCCGGCTTGGTGCCTTTGAGGAAACAGAGGCGCAAGCCGAGAGGAAAGCAAAGCGCCGATATGACAAGCGCCCTACACGCTTCAAGGTCAACACAACCGAGTTGTACGCCAGGTATCAGGAAGAACAAAAGAACCTGACCGCTGCGCGTAAGGTTGAATGGGATAACGCCAGGGGGAGGAAGGATCGGCGGATAGAGGCCGCGAAGCGGTCCAATCGTCTACGCCGTTCAGCCATAAAGCTAATGGGCGGGGATCGCCTTTCCAAAAAACTACTGTACGCGCAAGCCCATAAGGCGCTGAAAGATGAAATTCAGTCGATCAACAAGGAGCACAAGCGAGAGCGTCAGGAGCTGTACGAACAGTACAAGCGGCGAGCTTGGGCGGATTGGCTGAAACAACAGGCGCTCGACGGCGACAAGAAGGCGCTGGAGGCGTTGCGGGCGCGAGAGCAAGCCAAAGGACTCCAGGGCGACACCATCAAGGGGGAAGGTGGGGCGAAGCCGGGACATGCTCCTGTTACGGACAATATCACCAAAAAAGGCACCATCATTTTTCGCACGGCCAGCAGTGCCGTCCGTGACGATGGCGACAAGTTGCAGGTTTCCAAAGCTGCCACTGGTGACGCAGTGACCGAAGCCTTGCGCATGGCGATGGAACGCTATGGAAACCGGATCACCGTTAATGGTTCGCCTCAATTCAAGGCGCAGGTAATCCACGCTGCCGCCACCTCAAACTTACCAATCACTTTTGCTGATGCGGGCCTGGAGCGCCGCAGACAGCAGCTATTGCAACAGGAGAACAGTCATGACCGACGAAACGAACAAGCCAGAAGAGGAAATGAGCGAGGACGAGCTGATAGACGCGGCACTGGCCGCCCTGGACGGGGAGCTGCCGACGACGCCGGAAGAGGACGCGGAGCCGCCGACAGCCGAGCCGCAGCCGCAAGCCGAACCGGAGGCGGCCAGCGAGGACGCGGACCGTCAGCAGGCACCGGCAGCGCCGCCGCAGGCCGTCGAAATGACGCCGGAAATGGAGGCCGCCATGTCCTCAACAAGCCCCACGTTACAGGCATTGGAGGAGAGCCGCCGTCCTTCGCAAAAAACCGTCTGCGAGCGCTGTCCTCACTCGGTGTGGTTCGCTTCGCCCGAGGAGGTGAAGTGTTATTGCCGGGTAATGTTCCTGGTGAGCTGGAGCACCAAGGAGCCAAACCAGATAACCAACTGCGATGGGGAGTTTCTGGGTCAGGAGGAATAGCGGCTGATAAGGCCAGTGCAGCAGATAAATACATTGCCGAGCGGGAGGCGAAGCGCCTAAAAGGTTTCGATATACCGAAGCATTCACGATATACTAATCAGGATGGTGCGGTTACTTATGGCGGCACTCGGAATGTTCAGGGGCAATCATTGGCCCTGTTAAATCGTGGGGATGAAGTCCTGGTGTTGCCAATCGACAAGGCCACGGCACAGCGCATGAAGCGCGTTCGGATCGGTGAAGCCGTGACAGTCACTCCGCAAGGTTCGCTCAAGAGATCAAGAGGAAGGAGCAGATGAAGCCAAAAATAAACAACGCGGTCGGCCCGCAGGTGCGCGACCGAAAACCGAAGAAGCAACGGCTATTGCCAGCCCTGGGCGCGGTGTCCGTCCTCGGTGGCTTGCAAGCCGCAACGCAGTTCTTCGCATATACATTCAACTACCAGGACAACCTTGGCGGTCATATCAATCACGTCTATGCGCCCTGGTCAATTCTGAGCTGGGCCAGTGATTGGTACAGCATCTACCCCGACGAGTTCATGCGGTCTGGCAGTATCGGCATGGTTGTTACGACTGTTGGTTTGCTCGGTGTTGCCATTGCCAAGGTAGTCACGTCGAACAGCTCCAAAGCCAGCGAATATCTGCACGGTTCGGCCCGCTGGGCAGAGAAGAAGGATATTCAGGCAGCGGGCTTGCTGCCGCGTGAGCGCACAGCTTTGGAGGTTGTGACGGGCAAAGACGCCCCGACTTCAACCGGCGTTTATGTCGGCGGTTGGGAAGATAAAGACGGCAAGTTCTATTACCTGCGACACAACGGCCCTGAGCACGTTTTGACGTATGCCCCAACCCGTTCGGGTAAAGGTGTCGGCCTGGTTGTTCCCACACTGCTTTCGTGGCCTCAGAGCACCGTCATAACCGACCTGAAAGGCGAGTTGTGGGCTTTGACCGCCGGATGGCGGCAAAAGCACGCCAAGAATAAGGTGCTGCGTTTTGAGCCTGCATCGAGCAATGGGGGCGTCTGCTGGAATCCCCTGGATGAAATCCGTATTGGCACTGAATACGAAGTTGGGGACGTTCAGAACCTGGCAACGCTTATCGTTGATCCTGATGGTAAGGGCATGGATTCGCACTGGCAGAAAACGTCCTACGCCCTTCTGGTGGGTGTCATTCTTCACGCGCTTTACAAAGCGAAGAACGAGGGCACCCCGGCCAGCCTGCCGGTTGTTGATGCCATGCTGGCCGATCCAGAGCGCGACACTGGCGAGCTTTGGATGGAAATGGCGACTTACGGCCATGTTGACGGCCAGAACCATCCAGCGGTTGGTTCCGCAGCCCGCGACATGATGGACCGCCCCGAAGAAGAAGGCGGCTCGGTACTTTCAACCGCCAAGTCTTACTTGGCTTTGTACCGTGACCCCGTGGTTGCCCGGAACGTAAGCAAGTCTGAGTTCCGTATCAAAGACCTGATGAATCACGATGACCCTGTGAGTCTCTATATCGTGACTCAGCCGAACGACAAGGCCCGTCTGCGCCCGTTGGTGCGCGTGCTGACTAACATGATTATTCGCCTGCTGGCAGATGAAATGTCGTTCGAGAAGGGGCGGCCTGTTGCGCACTACAAGCACCGCCTTTTGGCAATGCTGGACGAGTTTCCAAGCCTGGGTAAGCTGGAAATCCTGCAAGAGTCGCTGGCATTTGTCGCGGGCTATGGCATCAAGTGTTACCTGATTTGTCAGGACTTGAACCAGCTCAAAAGCCGTGAAACTGGCTATGGTCCCGATGAAACCATTACGTCGAACTGCCACGTTCAGAACGCCTACCCACCGAACCGAATTGAAACAGCGGAACACCTGTCACGTCTGACCGGGCAAACCACTGTTGTCAAAGAGCAGATCACCACCAGTGGCCGCCGCACGTCGGCCATGCTCGGCCAGGTATCTCGCACCATTCAGGAAGTACAGCGCCCATTGCTGACCCCTGATGAATGCCTGCGTATGCCGGGACCGACAAAGAATGCAGCCGGTGACATTGAGAAAGCCGGGGACATGGTGATTTACGTCGCCGGTTATCCCGCTGTTTATGGCAAGCAACCGCTCTACTTCAAAGACCCTGTTTTCCAGGCCCGCGCAAGCGTTGATGCCCCGAAACTCAGTGACAAGCTGCGCATTGTCGCGGAGCCGGAAGGCGAGGGGGTGACAATATGAAAATCAGTCTGAAACGCATCTATGCCGGAGTTGCTATTGCCGGTGTCGCGGCAATGTCCCTTGCAGCCATTAGCTACGCAGCCGGGGCGCGTATCAACACCACCAAAAGCATTCCGGTCGGGCTTTACTGGACGACTGACGCACCAATTGAGAAGGGGGCCTATGTCCTGTTTTGCCCCCCTGACGTTAGCGTTTTCGACACAGCCAGAGAGCGTGACTATATCGCTGGAGGTTTCTGCCCTGGTGACTACGGCTACATGATGAAAAGAATTTTAGCCGCTAAAGGCGACACGGTGACGGTAACGAATAACGGTGTTGCTGTTGACGGGCAATTACTGCCTCACAGCAAGCCGATCAAAGCCGACTCGGCTGGCCGGGAGTTGCCGCGCTATCAATCCGATCAATACACACTCGGCAGCTCTGAGCTGCTGCTTATGTCCGATGTAAGCGATACCTCATTTGATGGTCGTTACTTCGGGCCAGTCAGTCGCTCGCAAGTTAAGAGCGTCATTCGTCCGGTTATTACCTGGTAGGGAAGGGGAGGGAACCACCATGAGACTATTTATTGCAGAAAAACCCTCGGTCGCAAAAGCCATTGCTGCCGAGCTGGGCGTTACCGGAAAGGGTGACGGGTACATTGAGTGCGGCAGTGACAAAGTGACCTGGTGTTTCGGCCACATGCTGGAACAAGCAGGCCCGGACGAATACACCCCTGATGATGTGCCCACCAATGATAAGGGCCGCAAAATCTGGCGTGTCGATGAACTGCCAATCATCCCTGATGAATGGATTTTGAGGCCGAAAGATGACGCCAAGAAGCAGGTTCGCGTTATAGGCGGTTTGCTCAAGTCCGCATCGCAAGTTGTGAACGCTGGCGACCCCGACCGCGAGGGCCAGCTATTGGTTGATGAACTGCTGGAGCACTTCAACAACACAAAGCCGGTGATTCGTTACTGGTCGAACGCCATTGACTCGGTATCCGTCAAGCGGGCGCTGGCGAGCATGAAGGATAACCAGGAGTACCACGGCTTTGCAGACGCTGCCGAAGGGCGCGGTAAGGCTGACTGGCTCATTGGCATGAACCTGTCCCGAGCGTACACCCTGAGAGCGCAACGGGGTGGCTCCAGGGCGTTGTTGACGGTTGGCCGGGTGCAAACCCCTACGCTTGCCCTGGTTGTCACCAGGGACCGCGAAATTGAGTCATTCAAGGCGGTGCCGTTCCACACTATTCGCGCCGAAATCCAACACCCGAACGGAGCATTTTGGGCGAGCTGGAAGGCCAAAGAAGATCAAGCGGGCCTCGATGCCGAGGGCAGGCTTGTAGACACTGCTGTTGCGAATGCACTGGTTGAATCACTCACCGGCAAGCCTGGCTCAATCAGCGAGTACAAGCAGGAAGCCAAGAAGCAAAACCACCCGCTGACGTTCAGCCTTTCCGACATGACCGCCCTGGCGTCCAAGCGCTTCGGCTACAGCGCCGAGGACGTGCTTAAAACCTGTCAGTCGTTGTACGAGACGCACAAGCTGACCACGTACCCGCGAACCGACTGTGCCTACCTGCCGGAATCTCAGTTTGCCGATGCCCCGGACGTGCTGGCTGCGGTTAAAGCGGTGAACCCCGCCCTGGCGTCCATTGTTGACGGTGCGGATACCAGCATTCGGTCCCGAACCTGGAACGATAAGAAGGTGTCGGCGCACCACGGGATTATCCCGACGATGCACAAGGGCGATTTGAACAAGCTCAATGACAAAGAGCGCAATATCTATGACCTGGTGGTGCGGGCATACCTGGCGCAGTTCTACCCGATCCATGAATTCATGAGCACGACCGTTGCCGTCGATGTTGAAGGCGAGACGTTCAGCGCGAAAGGCAAAGTGGTCACGAAAAGCGGCTGGCATGACGTGTACCTGGACAACTCAGACGAGGACGAGGGCGACCAGGACGACGAAAGCCAGTCACTCCCCAAAATGGGCCAAGGTGACGCGATTACCTGCGGCCAAGCCGCGAGAAGGGACGCCAAGACGAAGCCCCCGGCGCGGTTTACCGAAGGTACGTTGATCACAGCAATGGTCAACATTCACCGCTTTGTCACTGATCCACAGCACAAGAAGATGCTGCGCGAAGGTGACGGGATCGGCACCGAAGCAACGCGGGCCTCGATCATTTCCGAATTGAAGCGCCGTGAGTATCTGGAGACTAAGGGCAAGCAAATTATCAGTACCACCCTGGGGCGAAGCATGATTGACGCCTTGCCGGAAGTGGTCAAAAGCCCCGTTCTCACTGCCCTTTATGAACGAATGCTGCAAAGCGTTGAGTCCGGCAAGACCGAGCTGGCCGCGTTCATCACCAAGCAAGAGGCGTTTATCAGGGACCAGGTTGCCAAGGCCAATGACGGCGCGGTTTCTATTGCAGGGGGCAAAGAGGCCGCCCCGGTTTCTGATGTATTCAAGTGCATGTCGTGCGGCGCTGGCCTGTCACGCCGACCGCTTCCAAAGAAGAAAGGTCACTTTTGGTGGGGTTGTTCCAACTACCCGACCTGCAAGCAGACCTATCCCGATGTTAAAGGCCGTCCCAACTACAGCAAGGGACGCAACAATACCGACAAGGAGTAATACCCATGACTACCCAAACCAATGACAACCTGGAACAAAGCACCTTTGACGACCAGGCGAACGCAGCCGAAGCCTTGCGCGAAAAGCTGGATGACGCAATGACCCCTGGCTATCAAACCGAGTTCGACCCGGACGAGGCGGAAACCGTAGGGGCTTTTGTTGAAGATGCACTGTCAGAAGAGGACGCCGCCGAAAGTGACGCGGACCTTGTGGATGCAACAGTGCCAGGGGATGACAAGGAGGGCTAACCGATGGCTGCCAACAAAAAACCGTTTCACGAAACAGTAGCGGAAAACCTGATTGAACAGCTAAAAGCAGGCACCGCACCTTGGCAAAAACCTTGGGAACCAGGTTCCCAGGGTTTCATGCCGATGAACCCGACAACGGGCAAGCGTTACAAAGGCGTCAACGCCATTCACCTTATGGCCCAGGGGCGCGGTGATAATCGCTGGATGACCTACAAGCAGGCCAAGGCAGCCGGTGCCCAGGTTCGCAAAGGCGAGAAGGGGACGCCGGTTCAATATTGGAAGTTTTCCGAGGAACAGAACAAGCTCGATGACAACGGCAAGCCTGTCCTGGATGGACAAGGCAAGCCGGTAAAAGAAACCGTCATGCTGGAGCGCCCCCGCGTGTTCTTTGCCACCGTTTTCAACGGCGAGCAAATCGACGGAATGCCACCGCTGGAGCAGAAAGAGAAAACGCTGGCTTGGGATGCAGTAGAGAGAGCGGAACATATCTTGAAGGCGTCCGGTGCTGATATTCGCCACGGCGAGCATGACCGGGCTTTCTATCGTCCTGCGACCGACAGCATTCACCTGCCCGATAAAGAGCAGTTCCCGACCGCAGATAACTACTATGCGACTGCACTGCATGAGCTGGGGCACTGGACCGGCCACAGCTCACGGCTTGACCGAGATATGGCCCATCCTTTCGGATCGGAAGGGTACGCCAAGGAAGAGCTAAAGGCTGAGTGTTTCAGCCTGATCATGGGTGACGAGCTGGGGATTGGTCACGATCCAGAGCAGCACGCCGCTTATGTGGGTTCCTGGATTAAGGCGCTCCAGGATGACCCACTGGAGATTTTCCGGGCAACGTCCGATGCAGAGAAAATGTCGAACTACGTTCTGGCATTTGAACAAAAGCTAGTCCAGGAGCAAGACCAGGCCCAAACGCAGAAGCTGGAGGCCGCCCCGGAGCAAACACAGGAGGCCGGGATGCAATTACCCAACAACAACCAACAGATGCGCGATCAATTGCTTTCCGCGCTATCACAAGAAGATTCCCAGGCAATCGTCCAAGTTGCCAACGAACGCCGCCGCTTGGCTGCCGGAGAAATGGACGCCCAGGCATTTGAAGAAACGGCGCGGCAAGTGCTCGGCTTTGACTTACCGGCAGACTGGAACGGAGCCGTTCAGGTTCAAGGTAACGTAGTCATCGAGGACGGCGGGGAACAGTTCGTTGAACCCGCGCACGCGGTTGGCCGTGAACCGGAGTTTTGGGGCGTTTACGCTCAGCATGAAAACGGGATGCACCAGTGGGTTGCGGATCTCAATAGCCACAACCAAGCCGACGAGCTGGCGAACCTGCTAGGGCTGGTTGATGCACTATCCGAAACCAACGAACACGAACAGGCGGCCAAGCTGTCCAGGGTGAACGAAGTTCGCGTGCGCCTGGACCCGAACAGCACGGACGACGACATTTCAGCGGCAAAAGAAGCCCGCAAGACCGCAGAGGCAACGGCCACGCTCAATGACAGCGACATGCAGCGCCGTATTGCCGAGCACGAACGGCAGCAGGCCCGGCAGACAAAAGACAGCCAGCAGGCCCAGGGAGAGCCAGAGAAGCAGGAACGAACCTATATCAATGTCCCATACCGAGAGAAGGACGAAGCAAAGGGCCTTGGAGCGCGCTGGGATCGTCAACAACAGTCCTGGTTTGTTCCGCCTGGCGTAGACACTGCACCCTTTGCCAAATGGTCCCAGGGGGCAGCACAGGAGGCACCGGGGCAACAGCGTCAGCAGCAGGACCAAGGCCAAACTCAAACCGCAGGCCAGCAAAAGCAGTACCTGGCTGTGCCGTATGGTGAGCGCGGCGCTGCGAAGGCTGCCGGTGCGAAATGGGATAAGGCGGCCAAGTCCTGGTATGTCGGACCTCAAGGCGACATGGAGCGTCTAAGCCGCTGGATGCCCGATAACGTCAAGAGCCAGCAAGGCCCGGCCATGTCCCCCCGTGAAGAGTTTGCGGAAGCCATGAAGTCCTTGGGCTGCGTTGTCAGCGGTGAGCATCCAATCATGGACGGGAAAAAGCACCGCGTATCTGTCGAAGGCGATAAAAAGGGCGAGCGAGCTGGCTTCTATGTCGGCCACCTCGACGGCCACCCTGCCGGTTACATTTCCAACAACCGTACCGGCGTTGATATGAAATGGAAGTCTAAGGGGTATTCGCTCGATCCAGCAGAGAAAGCCAAGCTCCAAGCCGAAGCAGCCGAGAAGCTGGCAGCCCGAGCCGCAGAGCTGGAGCAGGCCCAACAAGCCACGGCGGAGCGCGTCAGCAAGCAGACGGCCAACCTGGTGCCTGCCACCGAACAGACGCCGTACATGCAAAATAAGGGCATCCAGCCCCATCCTGGCGTTCTAACCGATGCCGAAGGCAAAAAGACCTACATTCCCGCGCATGACGAGAATGGCAAGCAGTGGACCATGCAGTACATCCAGGAGGACGGAACCAAGCGTTTCGCCAAGGATTCACGCAAGGAAGGTTGCTTTCACATCGTTGGTGGTGACATGAAGGCCCTGGAGGCGGCCCCGGCCCTGGTTCTCCAGGAAGGTTATGCGACCGCGGCGACCAATGCCGAGGCGTTGGGGTTTGCCACCGTGGCCGCGTTCGATTCCGGCAACCTGCCCAACGTAGCGAAGGCCCTGCATGACAAGTTCCCTGATAAGCCCGTTGTGGTCCTTGGTGACGATGATCGGCACCAGGAGTTGACCCAAGGAACGAATCCAGGCAAGACCAAAGCACAGGAAGCGGCCAAGGCAGTCGGCGGCAAAGCTGCCTTCCCGGTGTTTGCTCCAGGAGAAGCAGAGTATCCGGCTGGCGTTGCCCCGATCACTCCCCAAAGCTACCGGGAACACTTGCGGGCCTCTAAGGCCCTGGAGACGGCACCCGAAGAGCGCAAGGCAGACCTACAGAAAGCCTTGCTCAGCAAGGAGCAGTTGGCCGCCCTGGATCACATGAAGAAGCACACCGACTTCAACGACCTGGCTACCAAGAGCAGCCTTGGCCGTGAAGGGGTTGAACGCCAGGTGAGGGCTACGGTTGGCAAAGCTGTCCAGGAAGCGGAGCGCAAACGCGAGCAGAAGCAGGTAGAACAACAGGTTCACAAACAAAAACGGTCGGCCCGTATTGGATATTAAGAGAGGTAAACGTGACAAAAGGCCCCGCATTTGCGGGGCTTTTTCATTCTTCCAGATCGGCCAGCTCGGTTTCCAGGTTGCGCCTGATGCTGGCTATCGCTTGCACCAGGTCAACAGTGGCTAGGGTGTCCGCAACAGCCCCATGAGCAACCCCCCGCCAAGTCACCCCTGCAAAATGCACCGCATCGGCCAAAGAGATCGAGCCGTGCCGGTTTGTTGGGCCAAACGCATCGGCAGCCAGGTACATCGCGCAATGCGTTTTAAGTTCGCTGACCCATTCGACCGGCTCACCAAACGCCGCCGAAGTTTGGCGTAACATGCGGGTATCAAAGTCTGCATTGAAGATTACCAGAGAGCGGCCACAGAGGATTTTTCGCACTTGGGCTGACACTTCCGGCCAGGTTGGCGAGTTCGCTAGAGACTCGGCTGTTATGCCGTGTATGTCCTCGGCTTCTCGATCTATCGGCACCGTTGGCCGCAGTCTCGTTTTTAGCAAAATACTCCCCTGGGCGTCGCTGATAGCCAGCTCCAGAATCTGCGCTTTGTCATCGAGGCCCGTTGTCTCGGTGTCTAGGAAAATCGGGTTTTCATCAAGCCATTGGACCGCCCTGCAGGACGTTTTCGCTTCATTGCTTTTCAGCTTCGCCTTGACGGCCAAAATCGCCCTGGCACGCTTTTGCTTCTCGCTCGGCGGCTTGGTGCTACGGGCTTTCATGGGTACACAATCGGATATCTTGTAAACCCCGAATTTGCCGCCGTAACCGTTCTTGTAGAACGCTACAGGTTCGGCTTCGGGTTTAGGCTTCATCCTAAATTCATCCCGAAGGCGGCCTTTTGAAAAGCATTGATCCTTTTCGATGGCATCGGCGCGGGCCGCTTCAACCTCTTTCTTGTTCGTTTCTTCCACGCTGCCCCCTTTGGTGGCTAAATTGACTTGGCTAAAAAATACTAGCTAAATAGAGTTGCTTTGTTGATATTTTGGCCGGTTCTTTTATAATAGTCAAATAGAGTATACCCAAATTGGCCACTATAGGGGAGAGGGAAATGGATTACTATGTGCCTAGTGTTGAAAAAATCTTGGAGTCAGGGACTGACTATATAGATGGTCGATATGAAGTTGCGCGGGCTGCGCAAATCATGTGGGAGCGATGGGAGGTCCTGGACGACCGGGCAATTGCCGAATTACAGGTAGCTATTGAGCACTTGTCGCAACTGAAAGAAGCTATAAGGAATGTTCTGGACGATAACGGAAATTACAACTGGTCAGACAATAAGGAAGGTGATAAGCCATGAGCGACTACTTTTTGAAGAAGCACCAGGTAGAGGGGCTGTTGACTGACGGCCCGCTAAATACTTTCGCCTCCCGTTTGGCTTTTCTCATTCCAACGATTCTGTTCGCAGTGGGTGCAACTGCTGTCACCTTCTTCGGCGTGAGATACACATTCAGTCAATTACTGGGGGGTATTGGTGTTCTCTTGGTTACGGCAAGCTGTGTGCCCTTCGCTTTTCAGAAGCAGAAAAAAGCAAAGCAAACCAGGAGGAACAATGAAGAGTCTGAAAAATGACACAGAATGCCCGGATTTACTTGCGAGTTAGTAGCGACTCGCAAGACCTGGAACGCCAGGAGGAAATTATTCTGGACGCCAGGGCTGCCGGTTACTACGTGGCCGGAGTGTATCGAGAGAAGGCGTCAGGAGCGCGAGCAGATCGCCCCGAGCTGCTGCGCATGATCGAGGACTTGCAGCCTGGGGACGTGGTGATTGCGGAGAAAATAGACCGTATCAGCCGCTTACCGCTGCCGGAAGCGGAGCGCCTGATTGCTACGATACAGGGTAAAGGGGCCATGTTGGCCGTGCCTGGCGTTGTCGATTTGACCGACCTTGTTGCTGGGGCCGAAGGTGTGTCCAGGATCGTCCTGGAGGCCGTCCAGGAGCTGCTTTTGAAGCTGTCCTTGCAGATGGCCCGCGATGATTACGAGGACCGTAGGGAACGCCAGCGACAGGGTATCAGTCAGGCGAAGAAAAAAGGCAAGTACCGGGGGCGAAAGGCTGACCACAAAACACATGAGCTTATCGTTAAGCTGCGGCCTAACCATACGATTGCTGAAACTGCACGGCTGGCCGGTTGTAGTGAAAGTCAGGTTAAACTTGTTTGGGCCAAGCACCAAAAAGAAAAAGGCCAATAAAAAAGCCCCGCTTGGGGCTTTATTCAAATGTGCCATCGGAATTGAATGTGACGCGGTAATGCCTAAATAACTTCATTACTTTGTCCATATTTCCTTTTCGCAAGGTAGAGTTTCCTAGCCCGGATTTCTCATAGGTCCCCGGCAAGTCTCGCAGACTGTGCAGGTTACCGCCATTACCGCTCATTTGCGGCCGCGATTGATTAATAACTGATCAATTTCTGTTGTCCGGACACACGGCCCCCTTTCCCCCATTGAGTCGGGCCGGGGGAGCCCGGGCTTCTATCCCGGAACCAGACGGCGTACCAGGTCAGAGAGTTCGTCTTTGTAAGGATAGGCATCGCTCATCAACACCCGTATGCGCCGAGTGTTGCGAATGATGACCGCGCCCACCTTGATCAGCTTCAGCCGCAGGTTACTGGCGCTCATGCGCTCGAAGGGCGTTTTCTTCAGGTGAGCGCGTAATCGCTCGAACAACGTGTAGGCAAAGCCCGACAGAAGCAGCCGCCACTGATTGGTCCACCACCGCGTGCTGGAGGTGCGATCTGCGAACAGACACAACTGCTGATCCTTGATCCGGTTTTCCATGTCACCCCGGGCACAGTATTGCTCGTAGTAGAGTTTAACGCCGTCGTCGTAACGGGAGCTGATAATGAACCTGGGGTTGGCACCCAGTTCGCCCTCCTCCAGACGCGCGATCACCCAGCGGGGGTGTTTCCAGGTTCGGGCCTGGTACTGGAACCGGTAGGTGGCAGAGACTTTTTCTCCCAACTCCCCGTGAGCCCTGCGAACCAGCATCGAGGGTACGTCCACCTCCTTGAGCAGCCGGCTGTTTTTGCTGATGCCCACAAGGTAATCCACGTTATTCCGGTCGCACCAGCTCAGCAATCGGGGGCGATAGAAGCCGCTGTCACCCCGGAACACGATGCGGGTATCCGGCCAGTACTGCCGGATGAACTTCACCAGCAGGGCCAGAATGGCCCAGCTGTGGCGGCTGTCGCTTCGATTGCTGGTGCGCAGGTAGCTCACCAACAGGTGACGGCCGCAGAACACGTACAGCGGGAAGAAACAATGGTGATCGTAGTAGGCGTTAAAGAACTTGCCGGGCTGGTCGCCATGCACTGGAATATCAGTGCCATCGAAGTCCAGCACAATTTCCTTGGGTGGAGTCTCGTGCTGTTCAATGAAGTGATGCCACAGCAGTTCGTGGGCCTTGACCACGGACTGCCGGTCCACGCGCTGCTCCATTCGGCACAGTGTTGATTTTCCCGCCAGAATGGCCTCTTCGCCAATCGCGGTCTGAAGTGCCTGATCAGCGCGTAGCGCCTCGTGATCGTTGAGGTCTTCGTACCCGGCAGCCACGCCAAAGACCCGCTGCCGGACCATGGTTTGAAGCTTGTGGCGAACCAGCACGGGATTACGGGCATCGTCCAGCACCGTAGCCAGGCGCTGAGTGAGCTGGTGTTGATTGTCGACTTCCCGAAGCAAAAGCAGTCCGGCATCGGAGGTGATGTGACCACCGGAGAAATCGGCTTCAATTTGACGGCGAGAGAGTGGCGAGAAGGTCAGTTTTTCAGGTACCATTTTGGAAGCGGCTGTTGGTGCTTGGTGGATTGGTTAGACTCTTGAAATCATAGCACTTTCAGCCGCTTTCTTTTATCCCGTCATGAGAAATCCGGGCTAGCTCAAACTCACGTATGGCCGTTTTGCTCACCTTGGATTTTGCACAGAACATATCCCGCGTTAATCCAAGGTATTCCCGCGCATGGCGGCACTGTAAGCCTGTTATCTCCAGTGTTGGCTTGTTATACCCCTGGTGTTTCAGGGTTAGCCCTAGTTCATGTGCCCACGTCGCAGCCGTGGGATATGTGATATTGAGACGTTCGGCCATACCGGAAAGGCTACCGGCTTCCTCATAAGCCTGTTTAATCGCGCTGTCAGTGAATTGGCGTCGCTTCGTTATCGGCATCTTGAATTTTTAACTTCTTTTATGTTGCAGTGCGCAATGCGCCGTGGTTCGTATTTCATCAGCCCATGAAAGTAGGCTACTAAGATTGTCTGGTAAGGGGGCGTTCGCTGCATATTGTATCCAGCAGCTCGTTGTGTGAGCAGTGGCCCCATTGCGCCGTTTCTCTTTCAGATCGGCTACAAGCTTATTGGCGGAAGGCTCCACCATTCTCCAGTAGCCCACAGCGAATACGTCAGCTAGAGCTTCTCGCCAACGTTTGGTTGCAAGCCCATTAGCTGCTTCAATGTGACTTTCCAGATCGACGACATTTCCAGCAGCAGTGGGAGCAATTGATTTAATACCGATTTTATTGTTGGTGAAAGAGGGCATATCTCTGGATATGTCGAGACAATGCGCAAGTTCATGGATCATTACGCCTTTAACCCAAAGTCCGGGATCGTCACCACTAAACCCCCGTAATACGTTCTCCTGATTCAAGGTTAGCTCACAGAACCCAGGGCCAATAGCCATGAATGCGGCGCTTGCATGAGGTAACGGGAAAGAGCTGGTTGTCCATCCTGACACGGGAGACGTTAGGACGACATGCGCCCCGTAGTGTTCTAGAGCGAAATTCTTGATGAAGGGGAAGCCATCCGGGTCGGTCATAAACTCAATGCGGGCTTTGTCGTAGCGGGCGGCAGAAATGCGCTCCAGAATGACTCCAGACGCTAAAGCCACAATATAGGCAAGGATCGGTATCAGAAGGATGGAAAGCGCGATGCTGGTGTGTCGCTCGAATGGCCGCTTGGCTTCCTTAATCCAGGGTTGCTGAATAGCCCATACACCGGCTGAGACTGCCAGGGCAAGCCACAACGCGGCCAGTAACAGCCAGTCATAACTGATTGCTCGGCTGGAGAGCGCGAGCAGTGAAATCAATGCAATCCAGCTAATTGGGCGCAGTAAGTCAAAGATACCGCTAAGGCTGCTTACTTTTTTCATGCGCTTTGTCCGTTAAACTCCCAAGGGGATTTTTCTGCATCATCGTCCAGAATTTCGGACAAAAATTCTTTGTCGATATCGTCCTGCTTGTCTATAAAAAGTAACGGGTGTTCGTCCTGGTTGCAGAGTTGTTCAAGAGCCATTTCTTCCGCTTTCTCTTGCGATGCGGACAATAAAGGCCCATCTATAGCAAAAACTGGCTCAATAAGATCATCTGGAAAATCTGCGGTGGCAGTAACAAGCCAAGTATGATCTGGCCAATCGGACGGAACACAATAAATAGGGTCGCGGTCGGTTGGTACAAGTGAAACCTTCACCTGGTTGCGATCCCAGGCAATAGCCACTTTATTTAGAGCCGTCTGGTTGTTTGAGAAAAGAGCTTCACCAGGCGCAATTCCAAGTACCAAGTGATGCTTCCGGTAAAAGCTAGAGCAAATAACGCTGTATCGCGGCGTTTCATCCCTCGTGGCAAACTCAGCAAACTCTTGCCTGGAATTGAACTTAATCCGGTGAACATTCGATGTTATCGTTTCTGTCATTTTTCTTTCCTTAAATGCTGGCTTGGGTATCTTCATATCCGCCCCTACTCCCGCCCCTACTCCCTGACTCCCTGGTGTTCTACATTCGCATACCGCGTTTTTGCGGTTTGTCTTGGTTCAGCTTCTTGTGTTGGGAAAGCTCTTTTTCAGCTTCCCGGACTTTAGCGGCTAAAGCCGGGTGGTTTTCGCTTTCGTTCAGCTTCTTAATAATGGCCTCGGCACGTTCAGTATTAGGCTGGTCGCCATCGAGTTTTTTAGAAGCATCTTTTGCCATCCAGCCGGGAATAACCCCGCTTTTTTGGTTGCTAACAATGGAAAGCAATTCTTTGGTCTGATTAAGTCCTGCCATGATGTTCAATCCTTATTTTCAGTACATTGGAACGTAGATCATTTGAATATCTACACGTTGGTTTAAATACCGCCCTTCTGGCGTTCCATTGTCGGCCACGAAGTCAGCCGCAGATACGTAGTTGATCATTATCTTGAGCGGCGAAACGCCTTGAGCAACCAGGTAATCACGGGCAGAAACAGCGCGAGCCAAAGCCAGCCTTTCATCCCTTTTGCTTGGGCGGGTAGTGCTTGTGCGGCCATTGATAGTGACCAGTGATGCGTCCCTGGCCGCTTCCAGAAGAACGGCATTAGTTGGGCCTGGCCGGAAAGTCGAGCTGCTGTCAGAAAAGGAAACTGAGACAGTGCTTGATACTGGTTCGCGGTAGTCGTTAGAAGCGGCCAGCGCCGAGCCAGTGAAGGCCAAACAGCCAATAGTTAGAAGTGTGCAAAGTGACTTACGCATGAATGACTCCAAATCAAAAAAACAGGTATCCGGCATGGCTCATTGGAATGCGAATAAGCCACAGAGCGCCGAGGTGTAACGGATAATAGGCGTAGAATGCCCAGCGGAGCCGGGGCATTCTCAAATCAAAACAGGTTGCCGCAAGCAACACCGGAAGCACTGCCAGTGCCCACATGTTGCCGTTGATGAAACCCAGGGCAGCGCAGGCGATAACTGCAACCCCTGCCGCCGCCAAGGTCGGCTTTCTGGCGTATGACCACACGGCCAAACCGAACAGGAGCGCAGACCACCAATATTCGACCATTGCCCCGGCGCTCATGAGCACCAGGGCGGCCCATACGATGCTGCCCCGCTCGATCAGGTACGCCGTGGCCGTCAGGGCCAGGAGCGTGAAAAGGATATTGAGCGGCCACCATCCAGCGTATAGACCGCCCAGGGCAATGAACGGGATTGAAGCTAAGGCGCCGAAAGCGGCGAGTCGCTTCATTGTCCGTTGGTACACTCCCCTTTCGAGTTGGCCCGGGCGGGCCAGGTTGTACGCCAGGACAAAGACGAAGATCGGCATTGCCAGGCGGCCAGCCTCAAACAGAAAGGGCAATGTGCCATTGAAAAGGTACTTGTTGACGTGATCCCCGGTCATGAGCAGCAGGCCCAGCCACTTCAAGCCTTCCACAGTGCCATCGGCAACGACCAGGCGGGGCATGGTCCAGACGGATTTCAGAGAGGCAGCGCTATCGGTCATTGCCCTGCCCCCGCACTAAACGTGATCGTGCGCGGCACATAGCCGCTTTGCTGGCTTGGGCTGTAACTCCCCTGCCCTTGGCGTCCAGACTGTTCAATAGAGCTGTCAGCCTCGATTCTGGCCGCTTCCTGGATGACTTGCTGCATAGCAGTCCCATCGCCAGGAGTGGCACCACCTTGGGCGGTCACGTTGACAGTCGAAAAATGTTCATCAAGCCAGTCGGCCCACTTGACGGCTTTCTGCATCAAGTCGGTGCGGTAGATCGCGTTATATTTCGGTGTGCGGGAATGGTAGTTGGCGGCCCTGGTCCAAATGTCCCCGGAGTCGTGCAGGATATGCCCGCGCAGTCTCCAGGCGGCGAGGTCGAACGAGTAGCAACCAGAGGCTGCCACATCGTCCGCAGTAATGCCGTATTTCTCCAGGTCGCCCAGGTATGCAGTGTTGAACTGCATAGGTCCAACGTCATGCGTACCGTTCGAGTTACGCACCCGCTGGCCCGGCCTACCGCCTTCTTTCTCGGCTACGGCCAGCACAATATTGGCGGGCACTTCATATTTCACGGCAGCCGAGATCGAGCACACAACGCGCTCTTGTTCCAGGGGTGGCATATCAGCAATGAACGGCAGCATGACGACCCCCTTAGTTCCAGTAGTAGGTTGGGCCTGCAAGCTGCCCTTCAACGAACACTTCCGCCCAACGGTACGTCCTGGTGCAGCCGCGCGGCGTGCGGTTGCCGTCGCGGTCAGTGCGACAACGAGTGTTCTTCACGTAACGATCGGGCACTGTTTCCCAGGCGACACATTCCCGGTCATCGCGGCGGTAGCGGTACTGGCTACACACCCGGTGAGCAGGAATAAACGCAGCAAACCCATGATCGGAAGTCATGTGACTGCCACTACCATTCGGCGGGTTAACCGCGCAGGACGAGAAGCTGGGGAGCGGGGATTTCATGTCTTTGATGCGGTCACGCATTGCTGACTTGGCCGCACCGCAGCCAGAAGGGAAACCACCTGGCAGGCAGATCCAAATTGCACATTCATCTTGAGAGGCCGCTTGAGCCGGTGCAGTAAACGCAAATGCGGCTGCAAACAGGCTAAGGGCAACGAAAAATGGTTTCATTTCAATTACTCCTATCTAGTTAGGCCGAACGGCCTTTATTGACAAAGCTGGCAACCTCTTCATTGCGTTCCTGCTGGCGTTCCTGGGCATACGAAACGTAGTCCCCAACGTCGAAGGTGTGCTTTTCCGGGTCGCGTGCTTGCCACTCAGCGTGTGATTGGCGGGCCTTGTCCTGGTCCTCGCTGGACAGAGCATCAAAGCCGCCTGTTTGGTTTACCCAGCCGCCGCCGTTGCCACCGCTCAAGCTATCGCTGCCGAACGACGGGGAGCTGTCAGAGGCTCCAGATTCTGACGAGCCGCTATCACCTGCATTTCCTGTGTCACCACCTCCTTGACCTTGACCTTGGCCTTTGATCGCGGCAGCAATTTTGCCGCCTGTTGTATCACCGATGCGCTGCATGGCTTTGGCCTTCATTTGTCCAGCCTTGGCCTTGGCAACCGCCCCGGTTCCTTTTGCCAGGTTCGCGCCGGTATCGGCTGCTACCCTGCCCGCTTTCGTGGCTCCGGCCATAAAGCCGCCGGTTGCCGCTGCTGCTGTTGCTGCCTGAGCACCAGAAGAGCTATCGCCCTGCCCTTCGCTTGAGCTTTGGCTGTCCGCTGATCCAGTGTCTGCACTGGCTGTTTCCGTGCTTCCCTGGTCACTACTGCTAGAGCTAGAGGACTCGCCGCCGCTGGATGATTCGCCACCACTAGAGGCTTGGGCACCGCCAGAAGATTCACCGCCCCCAAAGCCAGCCGCTTGAGCGAACGGGGTATCACCTGTGCTTTCTTCGGCGGGCATACCGCCACCGCCACCGCCGCCACCGCCGTCACCACCGCCGCCTGTGAACGCAGACATAATGTCGCTACCGTTTGCCACGTTCTCATTGGCTTTGCTGAATGCGGCCATTAGGGCTTGTGCTCCGCCTGCCATGTTGGACGCGCCTGCTGCCATCGCTGCGCCGCCAGTGGCTGCCGCTGCTGCTGCCATGCCTGCCGCGCCAAGCGCCGCGCCTGCACCGAAAGAACCAATGCCAGCACCGCCCACACTAGCGCCGGTAATGACGCCCGCGAGCATCTGAGGAACTTTGGTCACGAGAACGAGAAGGATCACCGCGACAATGAGCATTACGCCCATTTCTTTCAGGCTGATGCCCTCGCTCATTTGGTTGTAATAGTCATCCAGGAAGGTCTTACCGATGCCAATCAACAGCACCATTGCCATGAGTTGAGCAGCAACCCCGAGCACGGTTTTGTAGTAGTTGATTGCCATGTCAGAGGTCCAGCGCGAACCGCCAAACCCCAGGAAGAAAACCCCGCCGTAAGCGAGCACCCAGCCAGCGACGAGCAACGCAGACCGACGCGCACCTCCCTGGCGCGCCGGCATACAGTCCATCCGTGGACATAAGTGGCGCTTTTTCAGTCACAACCCGAAGGGCAGGGACTATTTTTGCGACCGCCTGTGTTGTCAATTACTTATCTAGGATGGCTACACTGCGTGCTTTCCGCCTTGTCGGACACAAAAATAGCCGCCAGCTGTGGTGGATATGAAAGATCAACAAGCCCTAGGTTATTTAATATGCTAAACCAAACTGAAAAATTGTTTTGAAAATTATTATTGTCAGGTAGCTAACTTGCATGAGTAACAACAATAACGCCTCAGACAGAACTGATGAAGTGATCTGTGATTGCAGCGGAACAACCCGTGGGAAGATCATCAGCCTGGTCGAGCAGGGTATCGTCGATACCGATACTATCTCACGAAAAACTGGCGCAATTTCAGGCTGTGGTTCCTGTGAATATGATATTGAGAACTTGCTTGATGAATTAGTTCTTAAATAGAAGAAACCGATATATAAAGTTGGGGTGCGGCAATGTGTGCTGCACCCCATTTATTTTAGGATTAGAAACTGTAATCAAATCCAACTTCGAAAGAACGTTCTGGGCCAACATAAATACCTTGGCGTAAACCGGTGATGTAAAGCTTATCAGACAGGTTTTTTACAGCACCGCGTACACGAAATTGCTCACTAACTTGATACTGCGCAAAAAGATCGTATACCGTGTAAGACGGCATTTCACCACCCCAGATACCACCTGCAGCATCACTTGGAATATCCTCTAAATTAGTTGGATCACCATATTGCTCACCACGGTGGTGAGCAGTTAATGAACTTGAGAATTTACCTTGGGTGTAGTTTAAAGCTACGTTTGCTAGGAATTTAGGTGCATATGGCAAACGATTTCCACTATTTTCGCCCGTTTCGAATCTAGAGTATGGCACCCAGGTCAGATTTGCATCGACACTGAAACCACCACCTAATTCATAACCCATTGCAGCTTCCAAGCCGTAATGTTTTGTCTCTCCAGCGTTTGATTGCGACAAGTTAGGATCTGAGTTTCCCGTAACAACCTGATTATCAAAGTCCATATAAAAACCGGTAAGTTCATATGTCATAGGTCCGGTGCCACCTCGTACCCCTAATTCATAGTTTACTGAACGTTCGCCATCTAAATTTTGATCTTGCAGACCGTCGAGCGCTACACCATTTGAGGCAGGTGAAAATGCGCGATAAACACCACCATATAACTGTGCTTGAGGGACCAATTGATAGGTGGCACCAATACCTGGCAATACTTCAGTATTTGAAGTGCTTTCTGATTCATTGTTTTGTGTTAAAACTTTGCGTTTCTGTGTATATGATTCAACGCGAAGGCCCGGCGTCACAGCAAAGCGTTCTGTAATTTCGAAACGGTTGGTAACGTACGCAGCTAAGCTATCAGCGCTATCTTCCCTATGCCTGTCATTAATACCCGTACGATCCTGCTCACGCGTGGCCCTGATACGTCTATCATCTGATTCTTCAGTCATCCAACGTATGCCAAACTCAGCTTCATTGTTTAAACCGAACATGTTGTGATCAAGTGCCAAACGGGTTTCTACACCATATCGTTCAAAGCTACGGTTGTTACCCGTCAGGTTATCAGTGTAAATCCAACGCCCAGCATTATTTGAAGCAGGGGTATCGACGTTATACCGCCAATAGTCCCGAGAAACTTCACTCCAATAAGCCAATGTTGTCAATGTAGCGTTATTATTCAAATGCCATTCATGGTTGACATCAACAGCTCTGCGATCAGTTAAAAAATAATCATCTGGTGCAGGGTTGTATGTTCTACCTGCTTTGTAATCATCCAAGAACATCCCACGGTAAGAGATATTAGCTTCATTTTGATAGTATGAATACTTCACACCAAGGCTATGATCTTCGTTTAATTTTGTACCCGCTTTAATCATCACGTCACTCATGCGGTAATCTTTATCCATAAATCCATCGCTTAGAGCTCTTGTGGCAACTATGCCTGCAAAACTATCGCCAGATTCTGTACGACCACCGGCTTCTAAAGTTGCCTCACGGGTATTAAAAGAACCAAAACGTGTAGAAATATGCACACCATCATCAGGGGTTTTCGTCTGGTAGTTGATTACACCGCCGATAGTGGAAGGCCCGTAACGCAAAGAAGAGGATCCTTTCAGAATTTCAATACTCTCCATACGCTGAATACGTGGATTGAAGTAACGTTCGTTACCAATAAATAAACCTGGAGCGACAGGAACCCCATCTTCCAAAATTAAAGATTTTGATTCACTTGCTGAGAGACCGCGAATTCCAACATTACTAACTACAGCCGACTCTTCTTCAGTTTTAACGTTAATACCTGGGACGCGACGCAAAACATCTTCGGTTGATGTCGGCTGAATACGTTCTATTTCTTCTCGGTCTATTATCACCACTGCGCCGGTTTGACGTGAAATGTTACCGGCTTCAGAACCCACGACTTGTATTGCAGGCATTTTAAATTGAGTGTCAGTTTGTGTCTCAGCGCTTGCAGACATTGAATAACTTGCAATAGCTAATGCGTGCATGACATACAGTGGTTTTAATCTCATCTCTAATCCTTGTAAATTCACTAACTTGAAATTTTAGTTGCTGCTGTTGAATTTAGTAATAATAATGCTTCTTATTTAGAAGCGCAATCGTTAATTGTGGTAATAATCATACAGTGTGCGAATTTTGCAACTTAAAAGGTTTTAAAGGGAAAGTTTATTTCGTGTAAGTACGGTGAACAGATTGATCACTTATAGTTTAATCTTGCATCATTTGTATTAGCATCAACTGATGCTCAAGAAGATAGGGTGCTATAAAACGACTAATAACTGTTGCCTAGCCGTACCCCCAACATTTAATTCTGATAAATATAGTCGCTAAACTACCTTTGTTGGTATTTTGGTCATATTTTGCAAACGAGCAACATACAAGGCCGTTGCACCAGCCACGGCGACTGGAATAATCAGAAAATTTATTACCGGGATCATTGTTGCCCCCAAAGTTGTCATCCCAAAGCCTAACGCCAACGATCGTTTGGTTCTGAGTAGTTCTCGTTGCTGCTTAAATCCCATTAAATGATTTCCCATCGGATAGTCATGATAATCAAGTGCCAGAGTCCAACTGGTAAAAAACAACCATAGCAGGGGGGCGATGAGATTCAGTCCAGGTATCCAAGAAAGGATAAACAGTGGAATCATCCATTTCAGCAAATAGGCCAATTTGCGTAATTCATTAAAAATCATTCTTGGCGTATCAGCAATTAATTGCCAGAGAGTTTGTTCTGGTGGAGCCTGATTGGATAAACGTTTTTCCACAGCTTCCGCCAATAGTCCATTAAATGGTGCCGCCACGATATTGGCGAGAATGGAGAAGGTGAAAAACACTATTAACACAATCAGCACTGCAAATAATGGCCAGAGGATCCACATCAAGGCATTGGATAACCATTCAGGTAACCAGGTTGCAGCGTCGGTGATAACACCGGCCCAGGAGGCCGCTGCTGCCGAATAGCGAGCCAGGACGTCATCCAGTACGCCGGAGTTGTCGATTGCGGCATGAGCGGGAGCCGCAACAAAAAACGCCAGCCAGACGATTAACGGCATGGCGGATTTAAGGTTGGCTGGCAGTTTCATAATTCAGCACCTCACCATTCTTTCTCAGGGCTGGCTTTGAACTCACCAGCCCGAGGGTTGCCACGACGCAGGCACTTAGAAGCAAATTCTTGCTGCATGGCCTTGTCCTCGATCTTCAAGACGTTTTCGTGCTGACAATTGATGTCGTTTACTTCCGGCATCTTTTCGTCAAAACATCCGGTTAGAAGGACCGCCATCGTGGCGGCCCCGAGTAATTGAATAGTGTTGATTGATTTCATTGGTCCCCCTTACCAAGAGCGATCTGGACTAGGTACAAAGTCGCCCTTTCGGACTTGTTCGGCGGCAGCCTGTTGCTGCGCCTCTTTATCAGCGTCAGCTTGCATCCGGGTAGCTACGGCGTTTTGCTGGGCAATCAGCAGGCTGCGGATTTGCAAGAGCTGGTTGGCCTGGTTGCTGGCGAGCTGGTTGGCATAGCCAATGGCGGCCAGTTGGCCGTCTGCGCCCTGGGCGGCAGATTGCAGGCGGACAAGCTGTCGGGCGTCGGCTTCCAGGTTGTCTTGCTGCTGCTCCAAGCCCCTAAAAACCGCGTCGTTGGCCCTTTTCTGAGACTCGGACGCTAGGCGGCGGTTTTCATCCATTGCGGCCCATTCGGCATCGCTGCATCCCGCAGGTGAGAAGCATGGTGAGCCACGGTAATAGGCCACGTCCTGGAACTTGCCCAGGTAAGCATCGAGGCTGCCAAGCTGGTTTTGGTAATAGGCGAGCGTGTTGGTCGCCTGGTTCAGATCGTTGATGGTGCGCTGCGCTTGATCCCAAATATGGGCTGCCGGGGCCATCGTGTTTTGCAGTTGGTTTTCATACTGCTGGAGTTGTGTTTGGTATTCCTGGATTTGCTTGGCAGTCTGCGCAACGGACTCCAGGGCTGACATGATGTTTTGCGTCAGGTTGGTGCCGTCGATAACAGGGATACCGGCTTGAGCAGGCGGCAAAGTGCTGGCCGTCATGGCGACGACCAGAGCAACTTTAGCGGCTAAAAATCTCTTCTTCATGGCGTTTTCTCCTTTTTGTACTTGGCGTTAATAATCAAATGAGCTGTAAGGCTTCGAGAAAGTCATGTCTTTGGTGACAATCACGTTGAAGCGATAACCGGGGCGAATTTCCAGTGTCGGCGCAATGTTCATGTTCTTGCGGATCATCTCGACCATGACTTGACCGAGCTGCTGACCTAGCGCCTCGCTAAGTGCATCGCTGGCACGTTGGTTATTGCTGTCGTCGTTGTTGTCGTTGTCCTGGCTAAGCGTTACGCCCGCCGTGACACCAGACATAAGGAACGCAGAGCCGAAAATGCGCAGATAATGGTTGTTAACCTGGTCATGGAAACCGGAGTAACCGGCAGCGTCCGCGCCTGGCATTGAACCAATATCCAGCGCCTTGCCATCCGGGAAGATGATGCGCTGCCAGGCAATCAATACCCGTTCTTGGCCGTAGGCCACATCATTCGAGTAAGAGCCGACAAGGCGCGAACCCTGTGGAATCAACAGGTGACTACCCGTTGCCGTGTCTGATACGTCCTGTGATACCTGAGCCACAATCTGACCTGGCAGGTCAGAGTTGATACCCGAAATCAGCGTGGCCGGAATGACGAAGCCTGCGCGAAGCTCGTAAGGGCTGCGCGGGGCCTGCACTTGCTCGCCAAGCTGCCAACGATCACCGCCGTTATTATCAAACTGCGAATAACCATTGCCGTCGCCGTTCGCGGAGGTTTGCAGCAACATCGGGGCGCTATTGCTGCCACCACTGCCACCGACTGAACCGCCGTTGCGCATCCCTTCAATCTGAGCCAAGCGCTGCTGATAAGCGGCGGTTGGATCGTCGGAACGATTAGACGCAATCTGCTGACGGACACGGGCGATTTCGTTAATCATGTCCTGGCGCGATTCCGGGCGATTGCCGACCGGCTGCGATGAACCGCCGTCGCTACTGCTACGCGGAGCAACTGCTTGAACGCCGGTTCTGGCTTTAATGGCCTCTTCCAGCATTTGCAGTTTCGCCATGCGAATGCGTTGGGCTTCATCGTCCAGTTGGGATCGTGAGCCGGTGTTCTGAGGCGGAGCCGGGGGCAGGTCAGGATTTACCGGGCGAGCCACAGTTACAGGGGCTGCGGCCTGGTTCTCTTCCTGCGGTTCCTCTTGCTCAGGCGCAACAGGTTCGTCCAGGGACGGAACGCTTGGAGGCTCGGCAGCCGGGACAAACCCGTCTATCTGCGTGCCAGCGATTTCATTGGCAAACATGGAGGTATTGCCTGCCTGCTCCTTCGGCCCCTCACCTGGTGCGTTTTGCTGGGCTGCACGGTCGGCAGCAACCATCATCATGACCAGGAGAAACAAGCCGAGGACACCAAACAAAATGTACATCGGGCGATTGTTGACGCGACGCACCCCGGATTTTTTGGACACCTCACCAGGTGAGGCGTCCGGGGACATTTGATCGTTGTTTTCGCTCATTTCTTACTCCTTGCGAACCCAATAGCCCGCTGGAACGATGCCGCCGTTTTCTTGCGAATAGGGGCGGGTCAGCGACTCATTGCCGACCATGATGGTCACTCGATACATGTTGGTACCGGTGAACTGGTCGAACACATAACGAAGCGGCAAGCCTGATCCGGTCGGAGTCGGGTTCGCCGTGGCCGTTGAGGCTTGTTGCTGCGCCTTGGCTGCTTCCGGGTCGAACTCCAGGAGGGCGTAACCGCGATCACGGAGGCCGCGAACCAAAGCCATGCCGAAGGCGTCCGGGGTAGGCTGTTTCAGCTCGAAGCGAGTTTTTGCAGGCGGGTACAGCTCGGTGATTTTTTCGACTGAATCGCTTGCGACTTCATGCTGATTTAGCCCTGTCGGATTCTCGACAAAGTTGCCGTATGGGGCGTGCGTTGCACACCCGGCCAAGCCCAGCGAAAGCAGAACTGCGACGATAAGTTTGCGCATGATTAATCGTCCCCTTTAGTGATTGTGATTTTGTCCTGGTTGCTGCCAACGCCAGAGATAAGGATTGCTTTGTTGAACATCGTATCGACGATGTAGCGATCCCCTTGGACGCGGTAGTTGACCATGACGGTTTCAGGGTCGGAGAACAGGCCGCCATCTTTGCGAACTACCAGCAGCGTCGGGGCTTCCGTTTGCTGCATGGCTCGCGGCATCTGAATGATGGTCTTGTGACCGTCATTGAAAACGCGCACCGGCTTCCACGACGCAGAGCCAGACACCTCGTAATCAAACGACAGGTCGCCCAGGTACTCGCGGGTTTCCGGGATGGTGTTGTCCTCGCGGTGCTGGCGTTCACGGCTGCGGATCGTGTCCCACCTGGCAAGGGCATCTTCCGGGTAGGTGAACGCTACCTGCGGCATGTACTCGGTGCGGTGAGAACGCAAGCGAATGTGATAAACGCGCCGGTCGGTAGCGACGACCAGGCTTGTCTCCAGGCCCACGTCCATCGGCTTGATAAGCAGGTGTTGGGTTTCCCCTGCCCCGGTGCCGGAAATGGCTGGTTCTACGTTCCAGCGGGCGGTATCACCCAACTGGATTGAATTAACGTATTCGCCCGGCTGCAACGCAATGTCACAAACCTGGAGGACTGCACACACCACGCTTGGAGACTGCGCACCAAATACAAACTGGATAGCTCCATTGCGGCCAGTGAAAGGACGAATGCCGCCGTTGCCGCCCCCGGCCTGCCAGCGCTGTGCAATCGCCAGGGCTTGGCGCTCTTGATCGGTCAGCGTCGGGTTGTCATTGGTAAAGAACTGGTCCTCAAGCCCGTTCGCGTGCGCGACCGTAGCCAGAGAGGGCACCAACAGCGCAGCACCCAGGATCACAGCGGAAAATTGTTTCTTCATGGTTAATTGCCTCGTAATCATTGCAGCCGTGACCAGGAGTAATCACGCACGTAAATACCCAGCGGGTTATTACGCATTTGCTCTTCCGTGGTCTGCGTTGAAGTGTCTGCGGTATAAACGGTAATGAGGGCGCGCATTTGAGCCGGTTGGCCCTTCAATACCCCTTGGCGGTCCCGCGTGGTTTCTGTCCAGTCCACTTGCCATGTGGTCGGCGTTTGCGGCAGAACAGACGTAATGTCGATGCTCACCATTTCTTTGGTGGCACGTTTGAACGGGCTGGCATCGGCGTTGCCGTTCAGCCATTCGTTCATCTTTGTGGTCGCGGGATCGTTAGGGGCCAGGTGCGCGTAAACGCTAAATACCGCCTTGCGTTGCAGAGCAACGTCAGGCGACACCATGCGGGCATTCTCGATGAACTCCGACACAGTGGCACCCAAAACACGCGGGTCGGCAGAATCAGAACCAGTAACCGGCCCCGCCGCTTGAGCTGCACCCAGCTTGTCCACTTCCACCACGTAAGGGATGAATTTGGACTGGCTGCCGATATGGATAACGCCACCGACACCGGCAAGCGCAATCATCAATGACAGGATGCCCACTACTTGCCAGGTCTGGCGTGATGACACCACCGAACCAACGTGCTCATTCCAGGTGCGGCGAGCAGTCAGATAGGGGTTTTCATCGTCCCCTTGGCGTTTCGATTTCTTGTCCTGCGCCTCGATCTCGGCAGTTTCTTCCTGGTCATAACCAGGAGCGGGCTTCTTGAACATCAGCCCTTTAAGTTTCTCGGAAAAGCTCATTAGGCTGCCTCCAGGTAGTTATCAAGTTTCAGGCCACGACCTGCGAGCCATTCATGCACCCACTGTTCGCCAAACTTGGCTTCCAGTTGCTTGATAGCTGCCACGGATTCCTTGTCGGATGCACCGACAAACGACAGAGCCAAAGGCCCCAGGGCGAGGTCATAGAGGCGGCGACCGTTTTCAGAGACGTAGTAGTACTGTCGTTTTGGAACAGCCGTTGCCAGGATTTCAATTTGACGGGCATTAAGGCCCATTCTGCGGTACAGGGCAGATGTGTCCTCGTCGCGGGCGTAAACGTTCGGCAGGAAAATCTTGGTCGCAGTGGACTCCACAATAACGTCCAGGATGCCGGAGTTAGCTGCATCGGACAGACTTTGTGTTGCCATGAGAACCAGACAGTTCGCCTTACGCAGCACCTTGAGCCATTCCCGGATTTTTTCGCGGAATGCGGGATGCCCGAGCATCAACCAGGCTTCATCCAGGATGATGACGGCAGGCTGGCCTTTAAGGCTTCGCTCAATGCGGCGGAACAGGTACAGCAGGACCGGCAGGGCAAATTTCTCGCCCAGGTTCATCAACTCTTCGATTTCAAACGTGGTGAAGTCGGTCAGAGACAAACCGTCCTCGTCAGCGTCCAGGAGGTGCCCCATAGAGCCGTCAACCGTGTATTGGCGGATAGCCTCACGGATGCTTTCATCCTGGATCGTCAGAGAGAACTCAGACAGGGTACGCGCCCCGCTTTCGTGCATACTCACAATCGCATGTGCGATTTCATTTCGCTGGGCGGGCGTGCTGTTAACCCCGTTCAACGCCAGGATGGTGTCTATCCATTCCATTGCCCAAGCGCGATCACTCTTGGTTTCCAGGTACTGCAAAGGGCAGAAGGACAGGCGGTCATCGTCAGCGCCGACAGAGAAATGGAGGCCGCCGACTGCCTTGGTTAGCGGATACATCGACATGCCTTTGTCGAAGGCAAAGATCGACATGCCAGCGTAACGGCGGAGCTGAGCCGCAATCAGGGCCAAGTGTGTCGATTTACCGGCACCCGTTGGGCCGAACATGAAGGTATGCCCCAGGTCACGAACGTGCAGGTTCAAACGGAACGGCGTTGACCCACTGGTGACACAGTGCATGAGCGCCGGAGACAGGGGCGGATACATCGGACAAGGAGCCTCGGCGGTTCCGGTCCAGATGGTGCTTGTCGGCAGCAGATCGGCCAGGTTCATCGTGTTAATCAGCGGGCGGCGCACGTTTTCTACACCGTGGCCCGGCAGGCTGCCCAGGTAAGCGTCCAGGGTATTGATGGTTTCAGTTCGTGCAGCGAAGCCCAGGCGGTTTATTGACTTCTCTACCTGACGTGCAGACTGTTCCAGGCGGTCCCGGCTTTCATCCATAAGGACGACGACACTGGTGTAATACCCAACGGCGACCAAGCCGCTGTTTACTTCGGCAATTGCGGATTCTGCATCCTGAACCATTGTCAGGGCGTCCTGATCCACATTGCCGCTATTGGTATTAAATACCTGGTCAAAGAACCCCCGGACTTTCTGTTTCCACTTCTTGCGGAACTTGTCCAGGTGCTTAACGGATTCGTGTTGATCCATGAAGATGAAGCGCGATGACCAACGATACTCAACCGGCAATTCTGCCAAGGCACTCAAGATTCCAGGGTGAGACTCCAAGGGGAAACCCTCGATAGAAACGACCTGAATAAACTTGCGGCCAACCTTCGGCACTACCCCGCCCCACATTTCTTGACCGCCAATATAAGCGTCCATGTACATCGGGTTGTTGGGCAGTTGAACCGGATGGCTTACACCAGTAACGCAGAATTGCAGCCAGCTAAGAAAATCGTCATGCGTAACCCTGCTGCCGTCCTCGTTCACGATCTTCTGACCGCGAAGGCGGGTTAGCTTAACGGCAGTAGTCAGACGGTTTTCAATGCCGCTAATCTCGCGCTTGAATTGGTTGATCAAGCCTTTGGTGCGGGCTTTTTTGCCAACCACTTCGGCGTCATCGTCAAACATGAGTTCAACGAATTTGCGCTGAGCCAGCAGAGGCGGGAACCATGTCAGGGTTAGAACAAAGTACCCCTCATACATCGCGCCCAAGCCCTCGAAGAGCTGACGGCGTTCCTCGTCAATCGCGGCAGAAACCGGATCGGGAAAAGCCGAAACATTGCGTTCTGAATAGTTGGGAGCTGGACGGCGCACCGCATCAACGTGAACCATCCAGCCATTACCCAGGCCCGCAAGCGCCTGGTTTATACGAAACGACACCATTTCCCGCTGTTCGTCGGTACTGCTGGCGTTGTCGTCCCCTTTGTACAGCCACGACGCCATAAAAGCGCCGTTCTTGCAGACAATCACACCGTCATCAACAACAGCGGCATAATTAAGCAAGTCAGCCAGCCCCGCGTCCTTGGAGCGATGCTTTTTCAACTTCAATTCAGCATCGACCGCACGGATACGGGCAAAAAGGATAAGCAACAGCGCCGCACCGCAGACAGCAATGGCAAATGAAATAGCTTGAATCATCATTTGTATTGCTTCCCTTGGCTTGTTGTGTTTTCTCTGTAGGGCGTGCTGCGAGCCGGATAATATGCCTTGTAGCGGCGGTGCCGCAGATAGACATGGCGCAGCTTCGGGTCTGACTTAGCCATGAGTCGGCACACAAAAAGCGCACCGAACCACAGGCCAATACCAAATACCGTTGCCCTGACCTCTTGAGCACTGAAAATCAGTGCCCCTGCCAGCAGTCCCGAGAACATCACAAGCTCACGATCCCCGCCCATGAACAAGTTTTCTCGGTTGCCAGCTCTACGAATGGGGATCGTGCGCAGAGCCATAATTACACCGCCTGGATACCGTTAACGAGGCGCATGGCCGCGCCGCTAACCTGGTTAACTGCACCGTCAGTCAGTGCAGCGATTTCCGCACCACGACCGAAGAAGGTGGACATCATGTTTTGCGCACCGACCAGCAGAGCCATTACCAACACGATGAAAATCAGCGTGCGGAAGAAGCCGTTAAGTTCACCGCCAAAGATCAGGATGCCGCCTGCGACGACAATGCCGATGATGGACAGGGCGAACGCCACGGGGCCGGTCACTGAGTTACGAAGGTTGGTCAACCAGCTTTCGTAAGGGAGTGAGCCGCCCGTCCCTTCCGAAGCCATAGCCGGTTGAACAGCCATGACCAGGAACAGAGCCGCGAACAGGCCAAGGTAGAACATGGCCGAACGGTTGAGGTGGATGGATGGAAGAGTGAGTTGCATTGGTGTTACTCCTAGTTTTCCTGCGTTTAAAGGGATTTGGTGATGTACTGACCATCGCTGTAACCGGAAACCTCTAGGATTTCCTGGATGCGGCGGCCTTCCGGGGTTCTGGCGATATGAACAACGATGTGAACCACCTCGCCAATTAGCGGTTCAATCTCGGCTGGAGCCGCTGGATTACGAGTAATCAGCGACCGCAAGCGAGCCAGGCCAGCGTTAGCGTTGTTGGCGTGCAGTGTTGCAGCGCCGCCCTCATGCCCGGTGTTCCAGGCGTCGAGAAGGTCCAAGGCTTCCGCTCCGCGCACTTCACCGACCAGGATGCGGTCGGGCCTCATGCGCAAAGTTGTTTTCAGCAGTGCCGTCATGGAGACGTCAAGGCTTGTGTGGTACTGGACGTGGTTTTCAGCGGCGCACTGGATTTCGCCTGTGTCCTCAATGATGAAAACCCGCTCGGTGGGATCGGTAATCACCATTTCGTTGATAATGGCGTTAACCAGTGTGGTCTTGCCTGAGCCGGTGCCGCCGATGACGAGAATGTTTCGGTGTGCTGCCACGGCTTCAACCAGGACGTGTTTTTGGGCGGCGGTCATAATGCCGTTTTCCACGTACTGATCCAGGGTGAAGATCGCAACGGCTTTCTTACGAATGGCGAAGGTAGGGGCCGGAACTACAGGAGGTAGCTGGCCTGCGAAACGTGAACCATCAAGGGGAAACTCCCCCTCAAGGATGGGCTTGCTTCGGGTGACTTCCTTGCCGTGATAACCGGCAATCGTCTCGATAATCGCTTGGGCTTGAGCCGGTCTAAGCGTCCCGATGCACTGCATCGCCTCACCTAGACGCTCAATCCAAACTTTACCGTCTGCGTTGAGCATAAGCTCAACCGTCTTAGAGTCGTTCAGAGCCTGTAGAAGCTCAGGCCCAATATCCCGCTCTAACTTTCTTTTGGCCCGGTCCTTAATGGAGCCGGTTGCGTCTTTCTGTTGCATTCAGTTGCCCCGATATTTTCGGTTAATCCGTTTCTAGTACATACGATATACCGAAAACAAAGACCGCGCAACATAACGAACAAAAAAGTTTAGATGATTTCGTCCACGAGGCTCACGGGTGACACCCGCGAGCCTATATCACGCCTCTAGCGCAACGGTCCTTTTCGGTGATTCCGGTTTTAAAAGGCCCGGCAGCCTTTTTTAGCCGCTAAAATCCAACGGCATCAGGGAGGGATTTCTTACAAAAAAAGTCAATAGTCCTTTTGTGTGGCGTCCATGTCCCGCAATTTTTTTCTTGTTTCTTCGCCCCACTTCTTTACCTGGAAGGCCCGATGCTCAGGAAGCACAGCACAAACGCGCTCATAGCCTGCTGGCAAGCTATTCGGCATCTTTCCACCTGCCAGGGCGTCCAGCGCCGTCCGATCCAAGTCGGTTGACTCCAGGAGAAGGGGAAGCGGCGTTTCGAGGGCTGCCGCTATGGCTTCCATCACTTTCAGTGAGGGGTTAGCCTTACCCGTTGTTAAGTCCGACAAAAACGAAATGGAAACGCCGGAGCGTTCTGCCAGTTCGTTCTTGGTCATGTGCCGTTCATCAAGGATGCGCAGCACGTTAGTGAAAAAGATGAAGTTATACACCTTGCCTCTCTTGTAGGCCGATTTTAGCCGCTAAAGTTTTTGACTTGGCATAAAAGTATAGCTATACTCCCCTTGTCATAACGAAAGGAGACTCTACCATGAGCCACAACATGTTCCAGTTTATCGGAAATCTGACCCGCGATACAGAGCTACATAACAGCCAAGGCGGCAGTAGTCGCGCAATATTTGATGTTGCTGTTAACCGCACATGGGGGAAAGGTGCTGACAAGCAAGAAAGGACGGACTTTTTCCGCATCAAGTCGTTTGGTGCGACCGCTGACAGTGCTGCCCGCTACCTGGGGAAAGGTTCCAAGGTGTTTGTCCAGGGGCGCATCGAAAATACCCGCTTCGAGAAAGATGGCAAAACCGAGTTCGGCACCGACTTCATTGCGGAAAAGATTGATTACCTAGATACAAAAGCCCCGGAAGGACAACCACAGGGCTAAGGCGTCGGCCCCGGCCTAGCCGGGGTGTTATCAGGAGGGCAGTAAATGGCAGACGACTTTAACCAACAAGAATATATAAAAAAGCTGATTGTCGGTGGTGTCGATCCAGACAAAGCAAAAGAAATTGCGTCCAGAACAGCATACCATCAAACCAAGTCAGCAAAGGCAGGGCTTCGCCCCATTGGCGAGGCGATCACCCTGCCGGGCATTCCTGAACCCGAAGCCCCTGCCCTTCCTGATACAACCAACGCTAACCAGAACACCACGGAGGCCAACGACGCGGCCCCGGCTGTCAAGGGGGAAGCCATGAGCGACAAGAAGCCAGGGCGAAAGAAAGGCGCGACGGATGCGCTGGCCTCAAAAGTGGATGAAGCCCGCCAGGCGGCACTGCTAAAACACACCAAGCAGGAGATCAGGGACGCCCAGCTATCATTGTTTGATATTGCGCCCTGGGGCGACCATATGCGGGCATTGCCGAACGATTACGCCCGGTCGGCTCTTTTCACTGTGCGAAACAAACGAGTGCCCCGCGCAGCTTTGCAGAGCGAGCCTATTTATAGCATCGGAAACGATGTGAACATCACCTATACGGGCGTAGAGCTTCGGGCAGAAGATGACGAGCTAGTATGGCAACAGGTTATGGAGTATTCCAAGCGTTCGCCTATTGGCGATCCTATCAGCTTCACGTTCTATGAGCTGTGCAAGGACTTGGGGTGGTCGATTAATGGCCGTTACTACAAGAAAGCCGAAGAGTGTTTGTCACGATTGCAGGCATCGGCCATGCAGTTTGAATCCAAGCGGATTGGTCGTCTTGAGTCACTATCACTAATCAGCCGGTTTCGCGTCCTGGATCGAGGCAAGCGCAATTCTCGATGCCAGGTCATGATTGATGAAGAAATGGTTGTGCTGTTTGCCGGTGACTACTATTCGCGCTTCATTTGGGACAAGTACCGCAAGCTGTCCCCTACCGCCCGCCGCATGTTCGACTACTTTGCTTCACACAAGGAGCCGTTCCCGTTGAAGCTGGAAACCTTCCGGCTTATGTGCGGCTCGGAATCGACCAGAGCTAAGAAGTGGCGGGAGCAGGTCGGGGCAGCGTGTGAAGAGCTGAAAGAGAGCGGTCTGGTTGCCGATGCTTGGGTTTCCGCTGACTCCCTGGGGTGCAGGCGGAGCTGATGGCCACGCATCGAGGACAAAGGGGCTGCGGCCCCTTTTTTATTGATCTATGAGGGGCCAGGGCGAAGAGAATACTATATCTAGTGCCTTATCAGCTGCGATCGGACACCACATATAGTGTTTTCAGCGGTGAGACAGGTCCGTGCGTATTACTAATGGCGAAGCCTTCCAGGCTGTACCTGGTTGAACGCCACAGGGAGGGTGATTCGACCCTGGAGCTTGTGGGTAGGCCGTGGGGATAAATTTTGTTGGTTGACACTTGAGGGGCGGTGATTGACATATGAGGGGCCAGCGACCTAGGCGCACTGCTGACACTTGGGGGGCCAACGTGAAAATCCCCCCTTCCCTGGTGTCCAAACCTGGCGAAAGCCAGCCCTTGGCGAACAGTTATCCACATTTCATAGGTATAACCCTGTGAGTAACCCCGATGCACTGCTGACATATGAGGGGCGCACCTACTGACATATGAGGGGCGGGTTTGCTGACACTTGAGGGGCAGAATATAGACACATGAGGGGCGGGTTTGCTGACACTTGAGGGGCGGGGGATAACCAAAAAATACATTTAAAACAAGGTCTTGAGAGGATTTTTTAGGCCCCCTAACCTTCTTTTAACCCTTTATATACCAAAAAATATACCAAAATTCTTATAACCAATTGGGCGAAAAATGCTCACTTGGCACGCAAAGCCGAAAAGCGAAAACCGGCCCCCGAAGGGGGGAGACCCCCCTTCTCGATCCCTCCCGGACGCTGCGCGTCCTCCCATCCCCCCCAGGGGCAAGCCCCTCGGCCGCTGCGCGTCCTCACCCCATTAGAACGTGCGCTTACGCTGCGCTATGCCCAAAGGGGCTACCGCCCCTCTGGACTCCCCGATTGTCAAACACCGCGCATCCTGGAGCGTGTAAAGCGACCCTAAGCCATTGTGCAACCTTAGAAGTTCGTTTGTTTGAACGCCAAGGAAAGGAGGCGGCCAGATCGGAGCCAGTTGTCAGATCATAAAAAAGTTGGTAACAAAACGCCGCTATAGTCCGCATTCTTCCGCACTGAAAAAACCTGAATAAAAAATAGAGTTGGTAACTTTCAGGCGGAAAGTCACGTTCTCAGAACGAACTAAGGTGCGGTGGTGGTCGGTTAAGTTGTTGATAAACCTTGTGACTTAATGAATTCAGGTTTGCGGCGAAGCCGGAAGTTACCAACTTTATTACCTTGTTACCGACTTTATTACCAGGCCACACCAGTTTTCAGCCCCTCAAGTTTCAATGAAACCCTTTGAAAGTGAGGGATAGAGGGCAATTTGCCCTATTATTATAGACAGAAGGCCGGGCAAGTCGCCAAGGTCAACAACCGGAGAGCTTCCGATGACGATTTACACTTACACCCCTGATCTCACCCGCCCCCTGTGCCCTGTCTGCGGCGCTGCTGTCCCCCAAGACACCGACACCCCGGAAACACCGTGGCAAGGCACCTGCCATGCCGGTCACACCTTCACGTTCCAGCTTGAGAGCGAGGGCGAATGGTTGGAGGACTCCAAGAGCGGTCGATTCAGCCGCGTTGCTACCGAGCCAGAAGAGTCAACTTGGATTTGCAACGAATGCGGCGAAGCCGGAGCCGATCCCTACGAGGCCGGTTGTGGCGAGTGCGGCGCAGAGCCTGACTTTCATTGATCTTTGAGGGGCGGGCGCAAGCCTGCCCTACCCTTGTAAACCGAAGGCCGGGCATACTGCCCAGGTCGATAACCGGAGATTGTCCGATGAACGTATCAGTTAAAGAATTTCGCAATTCAGTTGATCACCTGTACCGCATGGCAAACGTGGACTATCACGCCTGTGTTGGTGCCCAGGAGCTTCGCTATTGGGTTGAGCGCGTGGAGCGCGTCATTGGGCTTGTTGAGGCCCTGGAGTGCAAACGGGCTAAGCCTGCTGACCTGGAAGAACACGGGAAGAGCCTGGAGGCAGCCCGCAAGCGCCTAGAGCAAGCTGCGAAACGGATTCAGGAGCAGGAGCGCCCCGAGCCGAAGAAACCGACACTAACCCTTTGTGTCCACTGAGAAAAAGCCCGGTTTATCCGGGTTTTTTTGTGCTTGGCTATTGACTGATTAGGGCAAATTGCCCTATTATATACATCGAAGGCCGGGCACACTGCCCAGGTCAATAACCGGAGATTTTCCGATGACTGATACAACCGATTACACCCCTGTTACCGCTTCCCTGGTTCCGCAAGGTCGCCGCATGACGTTTTACCCTGCTGCGTTTGGTAAGGCCCGAATGACGCGCGGCGAAGCCCTGGTGCTGGGTTACATGGGCAAACTTTGCCAGGACTACAAAGGCGCTTTCTGGCACTTTTACACGCTGTCGAACGGCGGTTACTACATGGCCCCGGCCATTGACGCCGACATGCACCTGGAGGTTGCCGGTAACTGGTTTTCTGGCTCTATGTCGGCTGACGCGGCGGGGATCGTAGCCACGTTGTTCGCATTTGGGCACCTGGCCGCCGAAGCCCAGGGAACCGCCGAGGGTGACGCCCTGATTGACCGTTATCACTTCCTGAGAGAGTACGCGCTTGATCACGCGGAAGCCGCTGCGATCCTTGGCGCTATCGACTGATAGGAGAGGCCCCGGCGCAAGCCGGGGTCATCGTGTGACGATGATGGATAAGAGAGACGATCAAGCGGCCAAGCTGGCCGCCTCGATGCCCGACGAGCAAGGCGCGTTGCTGGAGCTGGCTGCCGAGGTCGTGGATGCCCTGCACAGTGCTGTATTGGAAGAGGACGAGGAAAGGGCTGTCGGTGCTATGGCTCGATATGAGGCGGTTATTTGGAAGATGAACGGCGGCACCTTCTTTGGTTGCAGCGCGGATTCTGATTCACCTGGTAACGTGGTTGAAAGCCATTGTCAGGCCGATGCCGGGATGGTTCCTAAGTGGGGCCAGAAAGGGGCGTTCGTTGTTGTTGTCGATGGTATGCGCGTCCTGGTCGAGTTTGGCAGCCTTGGCAGCCAGGGAACCGCGCTCTTTTCGTTTCACGCGGTAGACCTGGACGCCTGGTTTATATCAGAGACAGGCTATCGGTCCCATTTCGACGGGCTGCGGTTTGGTTCGACGGTGGAAGAGGCGGCAAAAGACATACTGGCCGATTACCTCAAGGATAAGCGGCCTGAAATTGAAACGAGCTACAGGGACCGGCTTGCCCGTTCCCCTTTGCCCGCCGCTATGGCTTCTCTGGAGCCGCCTGCGCGACGTTCGCCGGCGACCCTGGACATACCCCCTGGTTATGCCCTTGTAGACGTTGTGCTGCCCGCACAGAAGGCGTTTGTTGCCCGCAAGTGGGCCAAGGAAGCGCAAGCAAGGATTGAGGCAGAGAAACCGGCAAAGGAGCTGCCGGAGGTGGAACAGGAGGCCACAACCCCCGAACCAACGGCGGCCAAGGCCGCAAACCTGAACGCCAGGGAGGTAACAAGGCGTTTCGAGCCGGGCCAACGGTGCGAAATTATTAGCGTCCATCACCCTGTATTTGAGAAGGACATAGGCAAGTTTGTGATTATCACGAAACTGTCCCCCAACTCTTCCCAGGTGTGGGCACACGACGACGAGCCTATAAAGTACCGTATCAATCGTAACGGGCGGCGCGTGGTCCAGTACAACCCTAAATCGGTGCATTCGATCTACAGCTTTGATCAGTTGCGCCCCGTCATAGACACAGGAGAGACAAACAATGAGTGATCCGAATATCAGGCTGGAATGCCTGCGCCCTGCTGAAAAGTGGGAGCGCCCGACAGGCGATGAAATCCGCGAAGTGCTGCGGCTTGCCGGGCTTACAGGTGGCGGAGCTGCTAAAAAGGTCGGGCTTGGGCAAAAGGGCGATAGAACGGTGCGCCGCTGGATCGGGGAAGAAACACATATTCCCTATGCCGCGTGGGCGTTGCTTTGCGACATGGCCGGGCTTGGCAAGATTTGGGAAGAAGGTTGAACGCCAGGAAGGAAATGCTTGGAATTGTGATTTTAGCCGCTAAAATGTTTCGATAAA
>NC_017856.1:2417500-2697465 GCF_000260965.1 Methylophaga frappieri | reverse complement strand
TTATAGGCGACATTCTCCAAGATCCTGCTTTAGAATCTGTCTGTTGGGATGTTCACATAATATGTGTTATGACAAAAAACACCGGGGTATTCGGATCGGTTTCAGATTTTAAAATCTGAGTCATTACACGCAGGATTGGCCTGTAGAATTTAAAATTCGAACTGTGCGTGTTCTCAGTCTCTAGCTGGCCGCTGCTGCCAAGGCATTTTGATTAACACGGTCAATCAAACTAATCACCTTGGTCGCGGCAGCATCATCAAACACGCCTAACAGGCCTTGATCGTGGATATGGGTAAATGGCGGTTCGAACAACATGGTTTTTTCAATCACACCATTTCTGTTCAGGTAGCTGATGATGTTATTGATAAACGTCATCTGATCAGCGCGTAAATTCCCAGCCTGAATAAACTCTGCAAAATGTGCCTGAGCAGCAGCCATATCCAGTCCGACAATATTCCTTATAAATACGCCTAGCGGTGTATCACCATAGGTGTCCACGTACTCCTGTCTGGTGCCGACTGTCTGACCATCAAAAAGAATGCTTTCCAGCAGATTGATTTCGGTTTCGGTAATCGGTTTATTGCTTTTCAGCTTTTGAATCACCAGGTGATCACTGTGACTTCGCACATATGACTCTACCCTGTCTTTGTAGCTTTGCAGAGTCACGTAGGTGCCAATGGGCTCATGGATGCTGATGCTATCGTGTTCCAGTGTGTCTTCAAATGAGGTGTTGACGATAGGCTGCTGATCTTTATCGAGATATTTCATCAAGTCGCGCAAAGCGACCCGCACATTTTCCAGTCGGTTGACACTGATTTCCTGCCAGAAAACCTCGGTTTGTAATTCATTCAGCAGGTCTTTTTGCAAAGCGATAGCAGGAATATTCTGCTTTTTTAACAAAGCATTCGCGGTGCTGCTTATTTTGTTAATAAACTGGCTCAGACTATGCGAGCCGGTTAATAAGGCTATCTGAAAATTCAGCACCAGCACATCGAAACGCCGGGCAAACTCATCATCGTTTTTATCAGCCAGCACCAGCTTGGCGAGTTCGGTATTGATATCCAGCAAATCACTTTTGGACAGATTCTGCCAACGGTCTTTGTCGCTGAACTCAACCACATACCTTAGCTTGGCTTTGACCACGAAGCGGTTTCTGTCTAAACCGGCAATCGCCTGATACAGCTCGTTGATATAACTTTCGGCCAGGTCTGCCTGCTCATCTGTCCTGGCTGTGTCGCCGCGAATCAGCATGGCGACTTCCAGTTTCGCTTCAAATACCTGCTGGATCAGGCTTTTAACGATTTTGCCCTGGACACCATCGGGGTTGGCATCAAAAAACTCAAAGTTCTGGCAGTAATCAAAAATGACAAAATGCGTTTTATGCTCACCAATGCCAAATAAATCCGGGCATAAACGTGTACCCCGGCCGATCATTTGCCAGAATTTAGTGGGTGATTTCACCGGTTTGAAAAACACCAAGTTGACCACGCGCGGCGCATCGACACCGGTATCCATCATATCCACCGAGACGGCGATTTGTGGATCGCGTTCTTCATATTCATCCACAAAGACTTCCAGCAAATCCTGGGCTTTGCTTTCGTAGTTATCGATTACCCGTAAAAACTTGCCCGCATATTCGGGGTAATTTTTATTAAAGCGTTCTTCGATGAACAAGGCATGGTCATGACTTTTGGCAAAAATAATGCTCTTGCCGAGCTTATCCCCGCCCTGCACTTTAATGCCGTGCGTCATAAGATGATCGAGCACCTTATCAACCGTATCGCCGTTAAATAACCATTTATTCAGGGCCGCACTATCAATCTCATCCGGCGCTTCGCCCTGAGTCGGATCGCCGAATTTCTCTTCATACTCGGCTTTTTCAGCATCAGATAACTGATTGTAATGCACCCCTTCGCGCATAAATTTCAGCGGCACCGACATCGCTTTGGGCGGTACTAAAAAGCCCTCTTCCACCGCTTTATCCAGTTCATAAGCAAAGGTCGGGTTGTTATCCTCAATGCCGAATAAACCATAGGTATTGTGATCGACCTCGGCTTTGGGCGTAGCGGTCAGGCCAATCAATAGGGCGTCAAAGTAATCAAAAATCGCTTTGTATTTCTGATAGACCGAGCGATGCGCCTCATCGATGATAATTAGATCAAAATGGCCGACTCCGTAAAAGCGGGTATCGCTGTCTCGCATGCCATCAATGCGGTTCATGATGGTCGGATAGGTCGAAAATACCAGGCGGGTGCCGTTATCTTCTTTTTCTTTGGTGAGATCAATCGATGATAACTGTGGCAGCAGCTCACTAAAATTATTTTTTGCCTGTGAGACCAGGGCATTACGATCTGCGAGAAACAACACCCGTTTGGCCCAGTTGCATTTGGTGAGCATATCGACAATCGCCGCTGCCGTGCGGGTTTTACCACTACCCGTTGCCATTACCAATAAGCTTTGCCGCGCCCTGCCCCGTAATTCGCCCTGGCTGTTTTGCGTCACCGTATTTTCAGCAACACGGGCCACGGCTTCTAATTGATAGGCGCGCCCGGCAATGGCTTCATTAACTTTAAAATCGCGACAATCGGTTCGGGTTCTGCGTCGCTCGATGAGTAACTGCAATTCATCTTTGCTATAAAAGCCCTGAACTTCGCGTTCCGGATAAAACTGGTCATCCCAGAGATAGGTTTCAAAGCCGCTGCTATAGAAAATAATCGGCCGCTGACCTTTCAACTGCTCCAGACAATCGGCATACAACTCCGCCTGATGTTTACCTTTGCGGGAATCGACCATGGTTTTTTTGGCTTCAATCACCGCCAGTGGCAAACCATCATCGCCCCACAGCACATAATCGACATAGCCCACGCACGAAGGGTTGGTGCTTTTAGGCATGCCGGTCACTTCATATTCGAGGTGATAACCGTCCTGCAAGTTATCCCAACCGGCTTCTTTCAGTGATAAATCAATATAACGTCGCCGGGTTTCGGCCTCAGAGACCAGTAATGGCACGGCCGCTTCGATATTGACTGTTTTTTCGCGGGCCTGTTTACGTTCAGCCAGCAGGGCTTTTTGTTGTTCGAGTTGTTGTTTTAACTGGGCGTTTTGTTCGGCCAGTTGACGTTGACGTTGCTCGGCTTCACGCTCAATGGCGTTTTTGGCTTCCACATCGGCGACAGTATCGGCAAGCTGCTGTGCATTGGGCTGAGTAGCCTGACCATGTGGGATTAAGGCTTCATCAAATACCTGCGGTTCGGGTGTGTGTTTACCGTAATAAATCGCCAGATGCCGCATAAAACGAAACAGGTATTTCAGCGAGGCCAAAGCATCCTGCTGACTGACCGATTTGCCGTGGGCAGCAATATTACCGGTTTTTCGAATCAGATTAAGTTCATTAAATAAAGTGTTGTTAAATAATGATTTAAAGCTGTGTTCGTGCAGTAAGGTGCTTAAATCAGCACGCCATGGGCGGTTAAGGGAACGGTCATTGTCATACAACCAGTTAACGGCATTTTCGAGGCTGGATCGGCAGAAAATCGCCGAAGCTTTCGGGGAGAGAAAAGTCAGTTGTTCTGCTTCTACGGCATCGGCATGGAGTGCCGGAAAATCGCTTTGCAGAAACTGAAAATTACTCATCAAACATTCCCTGTTGTGAACTCGTCTGCCTATGCTGCCCTATCTGCCGTTAATTCGCCAGTAAAAGCCCGTTGTAACAGGCTGTTAAATAAAGCTTCGGAGTTTTCTAGGTTGGCTTGGGCTTGTTGTTTTTGTTGTTCGATAATGGCGATACGTTCGGCGAATTGGTTTTGGAGCTCTTTTGGAGGTGTTGGCACAGGAAAGTTTCTCATTGTTTTGAGAGATACATTTTTTATAGTACTTCCTGTAGCCAGTCCAGATGCATACTTTATAAAATATGGACTTTCTATCAAACGATATAAAAAAATCTTATTTATCAATGTTTCTTGTACGTTGAAATAGCAAGCGCTTTTGCCAAGGACGATATTTTCACCTCTATAGAAAGCAACTTTCCCTATTGTGCCGTTTATTGATACAAGCATTGTCGACTCGTTAAGCTCTTTTTTGTGTTTATTGAACTCTTCTGAGGAGACTTTTTTAGTCTGAGAATTTATTTGAATTACACCATTTTGTAGATTGTTACCATTGATAAAGTAGTATTCACCTTCTTCGCTATAAGTTGGAGTACCGTGTAAACCGTCGCCTAGTTTTGATACTAGTTCATTTAACGTTCGACACTCCCACCTCATAGGATTAGTCTCTGGATCACCAAACATCTCCAAAAACAGGGATTGGCTGAGTGCGGTGTAATGCTCGACCAGTTGCTGATCTTTTTGTCTGAGGCTATCCGCTGCATCCAAAATCGCTGCAATCTGCTTTTGCTCTGCCAATGGTGGATATGGAATTTGAAAGTTATCGAACCTAGGCTTGGTAATATGTTTCATTGTTGAACCATGAGTTTCTCTACCCATAGCATCTAATGACATCGCGATTAGATGTTTAAAAAAACTTTTATCAAACTCCTTTTTATCAAAAACAACCTTGAATATATGCTGATTTAACCAAGCATCATTCCCTCGCCACTCAAAAATTCCTAAGGTAGCGGACCATGAGATCAGAAAGTCACCTTTTATCACCTTGTATCTTGGGTCTAGCTCACCATCATAGTAATTACTTAAGCCATTACTTTTAGTTAGGTTTTGAATTCTTATTATTTCTAAGCCTTCAGTTTTCCAATCTTTTGGCTTAAATGCATAACCATTGATGAATCTGGCCGCATCACCGAGCCTGATTGTTTCCCAATTATTCAACCCAATAACTCCTTGAGCAATTTCAACGCCTGCCCACGCTCTTTATCCAGTTCCTCTATCTCAGCGATAATCTTGGTCGGTGGGTCATATTCCACCTGCTCATATTCCACTTCTTTATAGCGGTTAATGCTTAAATCCCAGTCGTTTTGTTTGATTTCTTCAAACGGCACCATAAAGCTTTGTTCGGTGCGTTTTCGCTCTGTTTCTTTATCACGCAGTTTAAAGCGCTGGATGATATCGGGAATATCGTTGTGTTTAACCGGGCCGCGTTTATCGTCAAGTGAATAACCATCGGCCTGCATATCGTAAAACCAGACATTATCGGTGCCGCCGTTATTGGTTTTGGTGAAAATCACCACTGCCGTGCTGACCCCGGCATAGGGTTTAAACACACCACTGGGCATCGAGATCACCGCTTCCAGGCGTTGTTTTTCCACCAGGGTTTGCCGCAGTTGTTTATGGGCATTGGATGAGCCGAATAACACGCCATCGGGAATAATCACCGCACTGCGGCCACCGACTTTGAGCATGCGTAAGATCAGGGCGATAAACAGCAGTTCGGTCTTTTTGGTTTTGACGGTTTTAAGTAATGTTTTCTCAACGCCGTCGTAATCCAGTGAACCTTTGAACGGGGGATTAGCCAGAATCAGACTGAATTGTTCACGGCTGCTGGCATTGCTTTCGCCCAGCGCATCGAGACCAATCAGATTGGGTTTATCGACGGCATGCAATTGCAGGTTCATCGCGGCAATGCGCAGCATGGTGCTATCAAACTCAATGCCGGTAAACATCTCGCTGTTGAAGTGTTCACGGAAAGTCTGATCATGCAGCCAGTCGGGATGGTGATCGTAAATATATTCACCTGACGCCACCAGAAATCCGGCGGTGCCACAGGCTGGGTCACAGATTGTGTCTTCGCGATTGGGCTCCATCATTTCCACCATCATTTTGATGATATGACGCGGGGTACGGAACTGGCCGTTGGTGCCAGCGGTGGCGATTTTTGAGAGCAGGTATTCGTATAAATCGCCTTTGGTATCGCGATTGTCCATCTGGATTTTGTCGATCATCTGCACGACCTGATCCAGCAGCTTGGGCGTCGGGATCATAAAGGTTGCGCCTTTCATGTACTGCGCGAATACCCCGGCCTGATTGCCCACCTGTTTCATATGCTCAAACACGGTGAGGTTGTCGGCCTCTTCCTGTGGCTGCGTGAACAAGGCAAACATCGATTGCGGATCGAGTTCCCGGAAACTATGCCAGCGGAAGCCTTGATGCTGTTTTTGATAGAGCGGGTTTTTAAGCTGCCCGCCTGTCATATTGGCTTTTTTTTCTTCCAGCAACTGGGTTTCATCCAGACGGCGTAGAAACAGCAGATAGGTGAACTGTTCGATAACAGTCAGCGGATTACTGATGCCCCCTGTCCAGAAGGTTTCCCATATTTTATCGACTTGGCTTTTCAGTTCACCGGTGACCATCTAATAACTTTTCCATTTGACAAAATAAAGGGATTGATTCTCCCCGATTGATCTCTGGCTGACAAGCGCAGATATGCCCGCGACTGCGCATTCTGCTGTGCTCGAATAGTTGTTTACCCTTAGCTGTCAGACGTTGTTAAATCGTCACCGATTGGCCAAATATCTGCTGGATACTATAAATAAGCCTTATAGACCGAATGTGACTGCTTCAGATGCTCAGGAAAACATTATCCGCATCAAGTTAGCTTGCCAGGCAGCGATCGTCACGCGATATTTGACTCGCGGTTAGACGTTTTACGGTGATACAAATGCGGCATTAGCCCTTTAATTTTCTGGTCTTGCCCCCACTTTCGAAGCTCGAACTTTAATCCACGCTGATATCATGGCCAAAATTAGACAATCTGTTCCCTTAAAAGTGGGCGCTGCACAAGTTGATGCTGAGATCATTTCTTTTTTTGGTCTTGAGTCAGGTCTTGAACATATTGCAATCAAGTTTGTTCGAAAATCTGCTGATGTAACGTCGCCAATCATTCGAATTCATTCTGAATGCCTGACAGGCGATATTTTCCATTCATCGCGGTGCGATTGTGGCGAACAGTTGGAAGAATCCCTGTCTCTTTTGGATAACGCCGGTGGCATTCTGCTCTATTTACGCCAAGAAGGTCGCGGTATTGGTCTCTACAATAAGCTGGATGCTTACGCGCTACAGGATAGTGGCCTGAATACCTATGAAGCGAATGTACGTTTAGGGTTTGCTGAAGATCAACGTCAGTTTTCAGAAGCAGCCGAGATGCTTAAAGCCCTTGATATTGATCGCGTTCAATTAATCACCAATAACCCGGTAAAACGCGAACAACTTGAAGCAAACGGCATCATCGTTGAAAAAACGATTCCCACTTCAGCACATACCAAACCGGGTAATCTGGCCTATCTCAAAGCAAAACAGGCTCAGGGTAAACACAGCCTGAATCTAAATGAGGATCCAGAAACAGAGATAACGCATTTTATCGATTAAGGAGCATGATATGTTCAATGGCTGGTTAATTGAAAAGACGCAAGATCAGAGTCAGGCAACGTTTAGCCAAATAGATGATGATGCCTTACCCGATGGGGAGATATTAGTTGAAGTCGATTATTCGACGATTAACTATAAGGATGCGCTCGCTATTACAGGTGCTGGCCCCGTAGTTCGATCCTTTCCGATGGTGCCCGGTATCGATTTTTCAGGTCGAGTTCTGGAATCAAAGCAGGCGAATATTGCTGTTGGTGACGCGGTTATATTGAATGGCTGGGGCGTTGGTGAATCACACTGGGGTGGCCTTGCCGAAAGAGCGCGTGTTAAAGGCGATTGGCTGACTCCCCTGCCCGATCAAATTTCTGCGCAACAAGCGATGGCGATTGGTACAGCTGGTTTTACTGCCATGCTATGCATTATGGCGCTTGAAAAACACGGCGTTACCCCCGCCTCTGGTGACGTTCTGGTAACGGGCGCTACAGGTGGCGTTGGCAGTATTGCTATCACGATTCTTGCCAAGCTTGGTTATGATGTGGTCGCCCTGTCAGGCCGAACAGAAGAAGCGTATGAATACTTAACCGACCTTGGGGCAAAACGTGTCTTGCCGCGCTCAACATTTTCTGTGCCGGGTAAGCCCTTACAAAAAGCGAATTGGGCCGGCGTGATTGATGTGGCTGGTTCACATGTTTTAGCCAATGCCTGCGCCTCTACGCAATACGGCGGTGTTGTTGCTGCTTGTGGCCTTGCCGGAGGGATGGATTTTCCATCGACGGTCGCGCCCTTTATTTTACGTGGTGTCACACTTGTTGGCATTGACAGTGTCCTGTGTCCACAACCCTTGAGAAATCAGGCATGGCAACGGTTAGCAAGGGATCTCGATATGCAAAAGCTGGAGATGATGACAAAAACTATCCGCCTGGCTGACGTAAAACACCATGCAAAAGCCTTATTAAATAATCAATCTCAGGGTCGGCTGGTCGTCAAGGTGAAAGAATAATGACGACGTCATTTGATGTTTACTAAACAGATAATCCCGACCAGCATGCAAACCGCCGCCATCCATAAGGCACTGACATAAGAACCGGTGTGCATTGCCATGTAGCCTGCGATGGCAGGCGCGCTGATTTGTGCTACGCCATAACTAATGGTTAGTTTTGCCATAGCTTTCGCTGGATTGGCCGGAAATTGATTACCAATGTACATCAACATCAAACTGACAATACCGGCAAAGGTTAAACCAAACAACATTGCGCCCACAATATTCGCTTGTAAGCTCTGAAACTGAGCGGGAATGAGAATGGCAATCAGCAATGTGGCAAAGGAAGCGATGAGCGCGGTTTTTTCATTTGTCTGCTTGGCAACTTTATCCCAGAACAGGCACGATGGAATCGCCGTGATACCCAGGATCACCCAAATTAAGTTGCCCCGCCCGATGAGTGCCGGCATGGATTCAAGAATGGCCACAATAAAGGTGGCACTAATCACATAACCGACCCCAGCACAGAAATAAGCCAGCATCATCAATCTAAGCCATGATTTATTAACCCTTGGCGCTGAAACCACGTTATCACTACTGATTTTCTGCGGCCTCGGCATCCAGACCCAAGCCGGTATAAGAAAAATCAGGCCAAACATTGCCATGATTTGCCATTGCATCGCCCAGCTAAAATCGGTGTTGATGAAAACAATCAATATGCCAGGGATGGCAATGCCTAAACCAAGACCAGAAAAGTGCATGCCTAACTGGGGTTTAAAACCATGCACTTTAAGCCAGTTCATCACAAACCCAGCGGCCAATATAATCCCTGCGGTGCTCGACACCCCGGCAATAAAACGAGAAAGACTCCATAGCATGAGATCACTTGTGATCCCCATCAGGCTGGTGCTAATCACGGCAATCAGTAAATTCAGTCGATAAAACGTGTATTTACTTTGCAACTCTTGCATTAGCGAGATCAAAATGACGCCAAATAAGTAACCAAGATAGTTTACCGTTGCCAGCCACCCTCCCATTGCATTAGATAAACCAGCCTCATCAATCATCAAAGGGAGAAATGGCGTATAAGCAAAACGCGCAATGCCCACTGATAAGATTAATGAGCAGATACCGCCTGCGATAACCTTTTTACGCTGCTGCAGGGTTTCATTTTTACTCATCATGGCGGCGTGATAAAAACACTCTCATAAGTATCTGTTATCTCAGGGTTATTTACTGCCGTCGCCACAAACTCAATTTTATGCAGATTCGACTCGTCTTGCATGTACACCGGCAAACGGACAAATGCAGTAATCGGAATGACCCTACCCGGTTCAACTTTGAAGGTTTTATCTAAACCAATCACCGTGGCCTCTTCTAAACCCGAAACGTGATATTGAATTTCCAAAACAGCATCTGTTTTATTCAACAGTTTCAATGTGTATTTGTTTTGAATATCGCCATTACTCATACGAATATAGAGCGGTTTTCTTTGTTGCGTGACGGTAAACTCGGTTGGAGAAAAACTGCTAAAGCCATAAATTACGCCAGATACCGATAACAACAGGATAAATCCATAAACCAATGCACGCGGACGTTTGAACAGCGAGATAGTTTTTTTGCCTTGATGCAGCTCTTTATAAGAAGCATAGCGGATCAAACCACGCGGCTGATTAATTTTGTCCATAATGCTATCGCAAGCATCAATGCATAGCCCACAGGTTATACACCCCTCCTGCTGTCCTTTACGAATATCAATTCCCGTCGGGCAAACTGCAACGCAAAGCTTACAATCAATACAAGCGCCTTTATTATCAGTAGCTTGACGGGTAAACTTGCCACGCGGCTCCCCCCGAGTTGCGTCATATGCTGGTAATACCGTGTCCTGGTCATACATGACACCTTGTAATCGGGCATAGGGACAAAGCCAAAAACACACTTGCTCACGCATGAACCCCGCAAACCAATAGGTAAAGAAGGTAAATATTGCTAAAGCCACCCAGACTGGTGTGGCCGCTTGTAATTGCAAGACATCCCCCCATAATTGGTAGGCATCGGTAAACCAGGCGGAGAACGTCAGCCCCGTTAGCAATGAAATACCAATCCATAAACCATGCTTGACCACTTTTCTGGTCAGTTTCATTACTGTCCAAGGCATCGCGGTGAACTGGCTGCGTTTAAATGGTGTATTGCCCTCAAGTTTTCCTTCGATAAAAGTAAACACATCTGTCCAGACGGTTTGAAAGCAAAAGTAACCACAAAACACCCTGCCGGCGATACTGGTCGCTGCGGCGAGTAAGATAGCAAAAAACAACAGCGTTAAAGACAACACCCAGATGTCCTGTGGGTAAATAGTGGCGGCAAAGATATGAAATTGCCGGTCAGGAATATCAAACAAAATGGCCTGTCGATTATCCCAACGCAAATAGGGCATTAAAAAATAGATTAACCACACACACATGCCGTAATTTTTCAGCGTGCGATACCGACCTTTCATCCGCCGGGGGACAACTTTTCCTTGTTCACCTGTATTGACTTCCCATTCATTCAAGTGGTCATAGAGTTCAACTCTGACCGGAATATCAATTGGTTTAGACATAACAAACTCTCACTGACTTTGTATTTTTTTATTTATATTATTGACTTAGACCTGTTTTCTCTGTTCAGGTATAGATTTGATAGCAACTGCAAACCTTGTTCAAGTGAGGTGTAATCTCGCGCACCACCTAATGAAATTCTCACCCCTTGACGTTGGCTTCGGGTGCTGACAAACGCTGTTGATGGCACGACAGAAACACCAAGTCTTCCTGCCTGCTCTGAAAAATTTAACGCTGTCATACCACGCGGCAATGGCAACCACATATGTGGCGCAGCAGAGGCATTTTTGGTTGTCAGGTTGAATATTGATGACGCTAATGCTTGCCGCTGACTATTTTCCGATTTGATTGCTTCTATTAGCGGCAATATCCGTCCCGTTTGGATCCATCTGGCAACAACGGCACTCATTAACGGCGGAGACATAATATTGTTAACGCGAGTTTCTTCAGCTAACGCCAATGCTTCTGTCACGTTTGGCGTTACAACAAAAGCGACACGTAAGGCTGGCGATAAACACTTGGATACTGTCGCGATATGCCAGGTCTGCGGCGGCACCAATGTATAAAGTGCTGGCAGAGGTGTATCCAGAAAAACATAATAGGGATCATCTTCTATCAGTTGAATCTGGTACTTTTGAGCAATATCCGCAATCTTGATTCGACGCTCGGATGGCAGTGTTGTTGACGTTGGATTATCAAAATTTGGCGTAACGTAAAACGCACCAACCCGATAATACTTAATTACTTTTTCCAAAGCCTCAGGAATCACGCCCTCACCATCCATTGCCACACTGTAAACTTCCAGTTGTAGCTGATCAGCAATTGCGCGCAGCCCCGGATAACAAAGTTCTGGCGCGGCTATTGATTTAATTCCCGAGCGCTTTAAATAACTGAGAATGGAATAAATCGCATTATGCGCGCCACTTGTGACCAAAATGGCATCGGCTTTCTCCTGCCCGAGCTTGTCGAATAACCAAACACGACCGGCTTCTCGGTCATCCGGGTGGCCTGCTGTTTCCTGATAACTGAGGTGGTTGAGAGGTTGTTCACCTGTTTCACTAAGTTGTGTTAAGGCCTCAGCAATTTCAAGTTCTAGTTTGAGATTTACTGGATTTGGCGGGTTATTCATGGACAAGTCCAGATGCTTGCCTTCAGTCAGGTGTAGGACGTTGTATTGATTGTAAGCCGTTTGCGCAATAAAGGTACCATTGCCAATCTGTGCTTCCACGAGCCCTTTACTGGCCGCCTCTTTCATCGCCCGAGTAACGGTTGTCAAATCTACACCGAGCACATTGGCTATCTGACGCTGTGTCGGCAATCGATCTCCAGGTTTAACCTGACGATTTTTGATATCTGATTCCAGCGCTTCAACAATGCCGACATATTTGACCCGAGCCTGAGCGTTGATTCGCGGTTGCCATATGCTCATCTTGCTATCCCTCTTCCCCCTTTAAGGTCTGGTCTAAGGAAAACTAACTTAACGGCTATTTGTATGCAATAAACAAAGACAAAACCAAGCTAAAAAGAGGGATTGATGGGATTGTTTGCCTGATTTATGCAGACAATGACGCGTCATCGCTTACTGAAAACGACACTATTTGCGCAATATTAATCTTAGGTAATTAAACGCAAGTAATCAGCTTTGATCTGACTAGGGCTGAATAAGTCAGAAATCGCAAAATCGTCGATTAATTGTCGATTAAGGATACCGCGCCCGCATCAACCAAAATGTCGCTGATGGCATCGGCTATCATTTGATAGCCTTGTGCATTGGGGTGGATGGGATCTGATTTTAACGCTCGGTTTGCGAGCACATCTGACAATACCGTGGTTTCGATATTTAAATCATACGTTTCGGCTAATTCAGCATACAAATCCGGCGGCGATAGCAACATACCAGGCTCTGGAACCGCAATTAACACCACATCCGCCCCGCTCTGCTGAATCATTTCTATCATGGCGATAAGATTGCGTTTGGCTTGCTGTTTGCTCAGCTTACGCAGTAAATCATTCCCACCGTGACATAAAATCACTAAAGCCGGCTGAATATCCTCAATCAAGGCCGGTAGCCGTGAACGTCCCTCACCGCTTATCTCTCCCGGCACGCCTGCATTGATAACTTTTTGATCCAATAAGCTATCAAGCCGAGCAGGATAACTTTCACTCAAGCTGGCACCACTGCCGAAAGTCAAACTATCCCCAAAGGCGAGTATTACATCATCTGAATCAAGTGGTACTAGGGGGTGAACCTTATCGCACCCTGTAATAAAACAGATTAAAACAACCGTAAAAGCCATTGTTTTAATGTGATTTTTCATGATTATGCAGCGCGCGCCGTAGGAAATAACCGATAAAAGTTGTCGGTTGTCTGTTGGGCAATTTGCTCTAACGGTTCTTGACGCAGTTCTGCCAAAAACTCGGCAACATGGGTAACAAACGCTGGTTTATTGGTTTTACCACGGTGCGGCACTGGCGCAAGATAAGGTGAATCGGTTTCTATCAAAATCCGATCAGCCGGGAGTTTTTTTGCCACGTCTTGAAGTTCTCGAGCGCTTTTAAAGGTGACGATCCCGGATAGAGAAATATAAAACCCAATATCGAGCGCTCTTTTGGCTGTTTCCCAATTTTCGGTAAAACAATGAATGATGCCCCCGGCGTCACGCGCCTGGTGCTGCTCAAGCATTGTCATCGTATCTTCCCGGGCTTCACGTGTATGAATGATAAGGGGTTTCTTGGTTTGTTTGGCAGCTTCAATATGAATACGAAACCGCTCACGCTGCCACGCTAAATCACCCTCGCTGCGAAAATAATCCAGGCCCGTTTCACCAATCGCAATAATTTTATTGTCGCTTGCAGCCTCAACTAACTCTTCAATGGTGAATTGTTCTGCAGCATCTACATTGGGATGAATCCCGACACTGGCAGAAATATGGGGATAAGCCTTAGCAATGTCATAGACAGACTGACAACTCGCCTTGTCGATAGCGATACAAAGCATATGTTCAATTTTTCTTGCTGTGGCTTCCGCAACCAGGGCCTCAATGCCGCCTGGCTCATCTTGTAATAAGTTGAGGTGACAGTGTGAATCAACAAACATGCATTTTTCCGAAAAGTATTGGGTAAACAGATTACATCGTGTAGGTAGCTTTATCAGACTTGAGCTTATCCACCAGATAATTTTCGATTTTGCCTCGAACAACTGCTGCACTGCCATCGATATCACTGAAATGCACACCGATACCGGCGGCGTGATTCCCTTGAGCACCGTTGGGCGTTAACCAGACAATATTACCCGCGACAGGAATTTTTTCTGGTTCATCCATCAGATTAAGAAGAATAAAAACCTCTTCGCCCAAGGCGTAAGACTTATTGGTTGGAATAAACAGCCCGCCATTTTTCAGAAATGGCATATACGAGTGATACAGCATATTCTGATCGCTGATTTTTAAAGATAAAATGCCTTTTCTCGGGTTTGAACTCATAATGCTAATCAGCCTGTGTGCCGGATCCGATGGTCATGGACAGATAACTGCCTGATGCGAACAACAAAATCCTCAATTAACAAGGTTTTATTGTAATTATTTAGTGAAGATACTAGCTTTATTGTCGCTTGTATACAATCCATTAGCTGCCATTCGATTGATAACCGTTCTGAATTATCTGCTGCCATTAACTGTTGATGTTGATAAAAATAAAGACCATGCAATATGCCGAGCAGATCCTGTTGCTGCCAGTTAGCGGCAATATGCACCGGGTTGTCATTACCAGCCCGAATCTGTTGATATTGTGACACTACCTGCGCGTAATGTTCATCCATGTTTTGATCAAGCATCTGCTTTATTTGTAACGGTGCATAAGCGGCGATGCGAGCAAGCAGTTGCCATTGTTGATCCGATAAAGCATAGCCATTTTGTTGCAACCATTGTCGGCTTTCATCAGGCGTTGGCGATGCCATATGCCAATGTTGACAACGACTACGAATCGTAATCGGTAATTGCTCTGGTTGACTGCTGATCAGAATTAAAAAGCTGTCTTTAGGCGGCTCTTCAAGCAACTTCAGCAAGCTGTTCGCAGCATTGATCGTCATTTTATCTGCAGGAGCGATCAATAATGTTTTCCACTGACTTATATGGGCGGTTAAGGCTAATTTTTCGTGGACGCTCCGTATTTGATCAATCTTAATCGCCTTGCCTGCCTCTTCAGGCGCAATCACTTGATGATCCGGATGGCTACTTGTCGCCATTAAACGGCAGCTTTGGCAACGACCGCAAGCCATTGTTTTGTCTTTTTGATGACAGAGCAAATAAGTAATGGCGGCATTTGCAAAACCTGTCAAATCCAGCCCCGGTACACCTGTCAATAACACACCATGAGGCAGTCGTTGTTGCTGACAAAGTTTCAGAAAATCTTGCCAGAGTGGTTGATGCCATGGGTAAACCATCGTCACAGCCGGATCAACTTATCCAGACAGGTTTTTAACTGCTGCTGAATAAGGGGCACACTTTGGCTTGCATCGATAACCTGTATGCGCTCAGGTTCATTTGCTGCACGCTGTAAATAGCAATGCCGAACCTGTTCAAAAAAGGCATTACGCTGCTGTTCAAATCGATCTCGCGCATTACCACGAGACTGCACACGTTGTTGGCCGGTAGCCACAGATAAATCAAATAACAGCGTTAAGTCTGTTTTCACGCCTTGCAGACTCCACTCCGATAATGCCTGGATTCGCTCTGCACTCACGCCTCGCCCGCCACCTTGATAAGCAAACGTCGCATCCAAAAATCGATCCGATAACACCCATTTCCCGGCAGCCAGCGCCGGTAAGATTTTTTGTTGTACATGCTGGACCCGTGCCGCAAACATCAGTAAGAGCTCGGTATCATCTGCCATGGTTTCTTCGCGTGGCGATAACAGAACAGCGCGAATTTCTTCACTTAACGGCGTTCCACCGGGTTCACGTGTTTCAACAACGGTGAGCTGATGCTGGCGCAGGTAATCTGCGATAAACGCCATTTGGGTTGACTTTCCGGCGCCTTCGATGCCTTCCAAACTGATAAATTTACCCGTCATTGTTTTAACTGATACTTTCTGACAGCGCGATTATGATCATCGAGATTAGTCGAAAATTGGTGCCGCCCGTCTTCACCCGTGGCGACAAAATAAAGGTAATCGCCTTGTGCTGGATTTAAAGCCGCTTCAATCGCCGCTTCACTGGGCAGGCAAATCGGTGTCGGCGGCAAACCATGACGTGTATAGGTGTTATAAGGCGTGTCGGTACGCAAATCCTGACGCCGAATATTGCCGTCATACAACTCGCCCATGCCATAAATCACGGTCGGATCGGTTTGCAATCGCATGCCTTTATTTAAACGACGAACGAACACACCAGCAATTTCAGGCCGTTCCTCGGCGATACCGGTTTCTTTTTCTATAATCGACGCCATAATCAAGACCTCATAGGGCGTGCTATATGGCAAATCGTCATGCCGTGATTGCCAGGCCGAATCTAAAACAGTCTGCATCTTTTGGTAGGCACGATTAAGAAATTCAATATCAGTCGTCCCAGCAGTAAACTGGTAGGTTTCCGGTAAAAACCACCCTTCGGGATGTGATTGTTGCGCATCAATTTCATGCAGCATCGCCTCGAGTGTCATGGCCGGATCGACAGTCGTAATTTTCGGATGCTCACGCACTTTGATTAATAGTTGCTGGGCTGTCATCCCCTCAATGACCGTAATGCGATATTGCATGACGTGACCACTGACAAACTTATCCAATAGCGCTGGCATCGTCATGCCGGAGGTAATTTCATACTCTCCCGCCTGAATCTTACCGGCAACACCTTGCCAACGGCCATACAAATCCAAATATAAACTGGGCGTGGCGCTCAGCCCTTGTTGAAATAATCGTTGGCTGACTCTGCTGAGATTATCGCCTTTATTGATTTGAAACAGTTGCGAATCATCGAGATCAAGAGGTGTTTGGACAAAACGTTGATACTCATTCCAGACAATAAAAGCGGGAATAGCCAAAACAAATATTACCGAGAAGATTTTGACGGAGACTGGCAGTTTCATGAGGCTATTATCGTTTGCCCAAGCAAGGTCTGCAATTGCTTTGTCATCGGCCCTACCTGCCAATAAGTGTCGGTTTCTGAAACATGATGAATCGGCCAAATGCCGATAATACTGTTACAAACAAAGCATTCATCCGCGTGCAACAACTCATCTGGTGTGATGGGTTTAACCTGGACAGTCCAACCCAGTTGTGTTGCCAACTGCATTAAATGCGCTCGCATAACGCCCGCAACACCGCAGTGCGACACGTCAGGTGTGGCGATAATGCCATCCTGGATGACAAACAGATTACTCATCGTGCCTTCAATCAGGAAGCCGGACTGATCATGCATCAATCCCTCGGCAATAGCGATATCACGCCATTCGCTGCGTGCTAAAACCTGATCTAAACGGTTTAAATGTTTTAAGCCGGCCAAGACAGGGTTTTCAGATAAAGCATGGTGGCAAAATCGGACTGTGATCCCGTTAGTACTTCGCTCTGGCCATTCCGGCATAGCGGAACTGCTGATAATACGGTTTGCAGACAGATCCTCAGGATAACCATAACCGCGCTCTGTAATGCCGCGACTAATCATAACTTTAACGATTAAATCCGATGCTTCGCCAGACTGAGTAACCAAATCAATTTCCTGACGCAGTAGCGCCATATCAGATTCATTGAAATTAATTTTAAGCGCCGTTAGCCCTTTTTGTAGCCGCTGTAGGTGTGCCTCAAGAAATGGCATTTTGCCTGCTCGAACAGCAATGGTTTCAAACAAACCATCACCATACTGCAACCCTCTGTCACGACTATCAATGTGCTCAGAGGGCTGACCGTTAAGCAGTCTCATGAAAGTGACTTCAGCTTAGTTTCCGAAAAATAATAGTACCGTTGGTCCCACCAAAGCCAAATGAATTAGACATTGCGACATCAATAGGCATTTCTCGCGCCGTATGCGGCACATAATCCAAATCGCATTCCGCATCCGGGTTATTCAGGTTAATGGTTGGTGGCGCAACTTGATCTCTTATGGCTAAAACGCTAAATACCGCTTCAACGCCACCGGCAGCGCCTAAGAGATGACCAATCATCGACTTGGTTGAACTTACTGCGACACTTTTAGCCGACTCCCCTAATGCTAATTTAATCGCCATCGTTTCAGCGACATCACCCGCGGGCGTTGACGTACCATGGGCATTGATATAATCAACTTGATCGCTATTAAGACCCGCATCTTGTAAAGCATTACGCATGCAACGAGATGCCCCCTCGCCACCTTGCGAAGGCATGGTCATATGATAAGCATCACTGCTCATGCCACTACCCGCCAATTCGGCATAAATAGTCGCACCCCGTTTAACGGCATGGTCGTACTCTTCAAGCACTAACACACCCGCACCATCACCGAGTACAAAACCATCACGATCTTTGTCCCAAGGGCGACTGGCTGCTGTCGGATCATCATTACGCGTAGATAAAGCACGCGCAGCGGCAAAACCACCCAAACCTGTAGGTGAGGTAGCCATTTCGGCACCACCGGCAATCATGACATCGGCATCACCGTATTGAATCATTCTGCCTGCAGCTGAAATACTGTGCGTACCCGTTGAACAGGCCGTTACAATCGCTGTGTTCGGCCCTTTCATGCCATACATGATGGACAGGTTGCCCGAAATCATATTGATAATGTTACTCGGCACAAAGAACGGAGAAATTTTTCGGGGACCACCTTTGAGGAAACTGTCATAACCTGCTTCGATGCCAGGCAAACCACCAATACCCGAACCGATCGCAACCCCAATCCGCTCCGCATTTTCTTCGGTTACCGTCAGACCGGCATCGTTAATCGCTTCCACAGCAGCCGCAATGCCATAATGAATAAAAGTATCCATTTTCTTGGCATCTTTACGGGACATGACGGTTTCAACGTCAAAGTTTTTGACGCTGGCACCAAAGCGGACTGAAAAATCACTGACATCAAAAGCCGTAATTTCATTAACACCGCTTTGGCCTGCCAAAATATTCGTCCAACTTTCGCTAACCGACAAGCCCACTGGCGTTACGGCACCAAGGCCAGTCACGACAACACGTCTTTTAGACATTTGCTTTCCTCATGCAAATCAACGGTTCAGACATAACATAGCCGCCTAGCGTGCATTCACACTAGACGGCTACAGTAAAATTCGAACAGCGAAATTTAAGACTGAACAGAATTAATATAAGCAACGGCTTCTTTAACTGTGGTGATTTTCTCAGCTTCTTCGTCTGGAATTTCACACTCAAACGCTTCTTCCAGCGCCATAACCAGTTCTACCGTATCCAGTGAGTCTGCGCCCAAATCGTCGATAAAAGAGGCATCTGCAGTCACTTCTTCTGCATTCACACCCAGCTGTTCGACAACGATTTCTCGTACGCGAGCTTCGATATCACTCATAACTAAAATTTCCTTTGGTAGTTTAAGTACAACAAACAACGTGCAGGCATTTTATAGTGCGTGCACCGCAGAGACAAGCCAAAAGCATTTTCTGGCCTCACTGCCGCCTAAAAAAACCAGCACGAAATGCGTGCCAGCCATTAATTCATATACATTCCGCCATTGACGTGCAGCGTCTCACCCGTAATATAACCGGCCAATGGGCCCGCCAAAAAAGCTACCGCTGCCGCAATTTCATCAGCTTCGCCTAATCTTTTAACTGGTACATTTTCAAGCAAAGCCGTTTTATGCGCTTCTGGCAGATCCCGGGTCATATCCGTATCAATAAAGCCCGGCGCAACACAATTGACCGTGACACCGCGTGCCCCTGTCTCTCGTGCTAAGGATTTACTAAAACCAATCACACCGGCTTTCGCGGCAGCATAATTAGTTTGTCCTGCATTACCCATCGCGCCAACAACAGAAGTGATATTGACAATACGTCCCCAACGCGCTTTAGTCATTGCACGCAGACAGCGCTTACTCAGCTGATAGATTGGTTTCAGATTGGTTTGCATAATGGCATCCCAATCTTCATCTTTCATGCGCATTAATAAGGTATCTCGTGTGATACCGGCGTTATTCACTAAAATATCTGGGGCGGCGAACTCAGCTTCAATTTGACTGATCACAGCTTCAATCGCATCGGCATCGGTAACATCTAAAACCATTCCCGAGCCTTTTATGCCAGCCTCTTTCAAGAATGTAGAAATTGCCTCGGCACCACGCGTTGACGTTGCCGTACCAATTACAACGGCACCTTGCTCACCTAATTGCAACGCAATGGCTTTGCCAATACCACGTGTTGCGCCAGTTACTAACGCCGTTTTTCCCGTTAAATTCATTTTTACCCCACTAACTGTCTGGTTTTTTCAAGGCTTGTTGTATCAAATAAAGGTTGCGCAACCAATGTTTTATCAATTCGTTTTGCCAGGCCTGCCAAGACCTTCCCGGGACCACACTCAACCAGTGTATCGACGCCTTGGTCAGCCAAAAACTGCACTGATTCAACCCAGCGTACGGGGCTGTATAGTTGACGAGCCAATAGCTCACGTATTTCTGATGCATCAGCAGCTTGTCTTGCCGTCGTATTGTGAATCACGGGAACAGTAGGCAACGTAATCTCAACCTCACTTAATGCTAATGCCAGTTTATCGGCTGCTGGTCGCATCAATGCACAGTGCGATGGCACGCTCACTGGCAGTAACAAGGCACGTTTAGCCCCAGCATCGGAGGCAAGTGTAATGGCCTGTTGCACCGCTTCAGCACGACCGGCAATAACGATCTGCCCTGGCGAGTTAAAATTAACCGCTTCGACAACACCAATCTGACTTGCCTCATCACAAATTTTCATCACAACCGCATCATCTAATCCAAGTATGGCAGCCATGGCGCCCTCGCCTTCGGGCACGGCTTGTTGCATTAGTTCTCCACGCTGAGCGACCAGCTTGATGGCATCTTGAAAGTTAAGGGCATCCGAAGCGACCAGCGCAGTATATTCTCCCAGACTATGCCCCGCTAAATAGTGCGGTTGAAAATTAGCCTGTTGTTGCCAAACACGCCATGAGGCAATGCCTGCTGCGAGCATCGCTGGTTGGGTCCGATATGTCTGGTTAAGATCCGCTTCGGGTCCATTGCTGACTAACTGCCACAGATCGTACCCCAGCACCGATGAGGCCTCTGCAAACGTTTCTGTCACACAGGAAAAGTTTTCAGCCAGATTTGACAACATACCAATAGATTGTGAGCCTTGGCCTGGAAAAACAAAAGCAGCTTGCATGTAAACTTCCTGAGTTAGATTTAAAACTGAATTAAGGCTGAGCCCCAGGTGAAACCGCCACCAAACGCTTCCAGAAGCAAGGTTTCACCGCGTCGAATACGACCATCACGCACTGCTGTGTCCAGTGCCAACGGGATAGAAGCCGCTGACGTATTGCCATGCTGATCTACCGTCACCACGACTTTTTCCATCGGCATATTCAGCTTTCTCGCTGTCGCAGCAATAATCCGAATATTTGCTTGATGTGGTACCAACCAATCAATATCCTGTTTTTCAAGCTGACTAGCAGCAAGGGTCTCATCAACAATACTGCTCAGGGTTTTCACGGCAACCTTGAATACTTCGTTACCCTGCATATCAATATAGGCGGCATCCTCACTGACCACAGCACCAGGACCCGTAGGTACATGAAGAAGTTGATTGTAACTGCCATCACAATGAATATGCGTTGCTAATACGCCTGGCGTTTCGCTGGCTTGCATCACAACAGCGCCAGCACCATCACCAAACAGAACGCAGGTGTTTCTATCGGTCCAATCAACAATTCGAGATAAAGTTTCAGCACCAATAACCAACACATTCTGCGCGGAACCATTGCGAATAAATTGGTCTGCGACCGTCAGTGCGTATACAAATCCGGTGCACACTGCCTGAATATCAAATGCCGGACAACCCTGAATACCCAACTCATGCTGAACCAATGCAGCAGTACTCGGAAAAATACGGGTTGGTGTTGTTGTGGCGACGATAATCAAATCAATACTGTCAGTCGCAATACCAGCCGCTTCAATTGCTTTCCGCGCAGCTTGGGTCGCCAAATCGGTGGTTGTTTCATCATCAGCCGCAATATGACGTTTGATAATACCTGTCCGCTCACGAATCCATTGGTCACTGGTATCAACACGCTGTTCCAAATCTGTATTGGTCAGAATGTTTTCTGGTAAATAACTACCTGTACCAATGATTCGAGAATAGGTCACAGCACCTGGCCCTCGATTAAGGTTTCAAGTTGTTTGCTGATCTGGTTGGGTAAATCTTTACGCGCTTCGATAATGGCAATATTAATCGCATTAGCAAAAGCAAAACTGTCTGCACCGCCATGACTCTTAATCACAATACCCTGCAAGCCAATTAAATTAGCACCGTTGTAAGCGCGGGGATCCAGCTCGCGGCGAAAATGTTTTAACACCGGCCCAGCGATCAGTCCGGAGAGTTTTGTCAGCCAATTTCGCATAAAAGATTGCTTCAAATAATGGCGAATCATATGGGCAACGCCTTCACTGCCTTTCAGCAGAACGTTGCCAACAAAACCATCGCAAACCAAGACGTCAACCTCGCCGTGATATAAGCCATCGCCTTCTACAAAGCCCTGATAATTCAGATCGCTGTCAGCCAAGAGACGTGACGCTTCTTTGACACGTTCGTTACCCTTGATTTCTTCCGAGCCAATGTTCAACAAACCGACACTGGGCTGTTTTTTACCGTCAACAATGCTCGCCAACACAGAGCCCATTAACGCGAACTGAACGAGATGCGCTGCGCTGGAATCCACATTCGCGCCCAAATCCAACACATAGGTATGCCCAGTCATGGTGGGAATAGCAGTAATGATTGCCGGTCGCTCAATACCAGGTAGCGTTTTCAATACAAATCGCGCGGTTGCCATCAACGCACCAGTATTGCCAGCACTGACACTGGCTGCAGCGATGCCCTGCTTAACCAAATCAATAGCAACGCGCATTGAAGAATCTTTCTTCGTCCGCAGTGCACTAGCCGGGGACTCATCCATTGCGACAAGCTGAGAAGCATGATGTATTTGCAAACGCGCCACTTCGTCAGAATGATGTTCTGCTAAAGCCGGCTCCAATACCGATTTATCACCGACAAGGATCAGTTCCACGTCAGCGTGTTTTTGTAATGCTGATATGGCAGCGGGGATCACAACCTGAGGTCCGTGATCCCCGCCCATTGCATCGATAGCGATTTTAAGCGTCAATGCTTATCACCTTATTCGCTCTTATCAGCGACAACCTTGCGGCCACGGTAAAAACCGTCAGCAGTAACATGATGACGACGGTGCAACTCACCTGATGTGCTGTCTACTGCCAACGTAGTTGAAGACAATGCATCATGTGAACGGCGCATACCGCGACGTGATTGACTTTTTTTACTCTTTTGAACCGCCATGGGTTAACTCCTAAACCAAATAAATTATTTTTTCGTTTTTAATGCTGCTAACACAGCAAAAGGTGAAGCTGGTTTTTCAACTTCAATTTCAGTCTCACCTGCTTGCCAATGTTCATCTGGCAGACAGGCAAAATCATGTTTTGGCACTATCGGCAGTGCTAATATCAATTCATCCTCAACAACATCAGCGGGATTGACAGTTTTTGCATCATCCAGCACCCACGGTTCGTATTGTTCCGCCAATCCTTCTACAGCATGTTCAAACCGAACAATACCCAGCAAAGATTGCAAGTCCAGAACCAAGGTCATCGGTGACAAGCAGCGCTCACACTCAAGCTGAACCGATGTCTTGAACCTGCCTCGCATAAAAGGCAAGCCAGTCTCATCAATATCAAACTGCATTTCAACCGCCACTTCACCATCACTACTCACCAGCAATTCGGTAAGTCTGCGCATTGACGACAGTGGAATTTGCCCTTGTAAATACAAGCCATTGTGCGCAAAACGCACGGGATCGATGTCTTTGGGCAATTGTTGGTGCATAATCGACGGGATTATATAAGAATTCAGCTTAAACAGCAAAATCTAAGCGTCATTGTGCAGCTCGATAATCGCATTATTTTTTTGATTATCCTGCTTAGAATTATCATTACGCAAAGCATCAATGTAATACAAGTAATCTGCATCGATATCACCGGTAATATAATCCCCATCAAAACAGGAAGTATCAAAACAGGTGACCTCGCTTTTTTTGTTAATTGCCGCCACTAGATCTGCTAAATCCTGATAAATCAGCTTATCCACGCCGAGCTCTTCGGCAATGTGATCGACATCTCTGTTATGAGCAACAAACTCTGCCGGCGAAGGCATGTCAATGCCGTAGACATTGGGAAAGCGAACGGGCGGCGCAGCTGAGGCAAGATAGACTTTTTTGGCGCCGGCATCCCTAGCCATCTGGACAATTTGTTGCGAGGTGGTACCTCTGACAATCGAATCGTCGACCAACAACACATTTTTGCCTTGAAACTCTAAACCGATTGGATTGAGCTTTTGACGAACTGATTTTTTCCTCTGGGTTTGACCGGGCATAATAAAGGTGCGGCCAATGTAGCGATTTTTGATAAAGCCTTCACGATAAATAACCCCCAAGTCATATGAGAGCTGCAGAGCCGCACTGCGACTCGTATCCGGAATTGGGATGACCACATCGATATCATGGTCTGGCCACTCACGGGTGATTTTTTCCGCCAACTTGGTGCCCATACGCATCCGGCTTTTATGAACAGAAATCCCATCCATCATCGAATCAGGTCGCGCAAAATAGACATATTCGAAAATACAGGGCGACTTTATCGGATTATCAGCACACTGCTGACTGTGAAATTGACCTTGGTTATCAATAAAAACACACTCGCCTGGCTCTATATCACGCAATAAATGATAATCCTGAGAATCAATGGCGACACTTTCTGAAGCCACCATATAATCTCGACCATCGGCCGTATCTCGATAACCAATCACCGCCGGCCTAATGCCATAGGGATCACGAAAGGCCAACATCCCCACGCCAGCAATCATAGCCACGGCGGCATAAGCACCTTTACAACGCTTATGAACTTGCGCCACAGCGTTGAAAATATCTTCGGGTTGAGGCTGTAATTTTGCTGAAGTCTGTAATTCATGCGCCAACACATTCAATAACACTTCAGAATCAGAATTGGTATTCAGGTGCCGGCGATCGCTTTTAAAGAGCTGATCGGTTAATAACTTCGTGTTAGTTAAATTGCCGTTATGGGCCAATGCAATCCCATAAGGAGAATTAACATAGAAAGGCTGACTTTCCGCTGACGTAGAACATCCCGCTGTTGGATAGCGAATGTGACCAATACCCATGTTACCTTTAAGGCGAATCATGTGGCGTGTGTGGAAAACATCTTTAACCAAACCATTATCTTTTCGCAGATAAAAGCGCCCCGCAGCATCACAGGTCATGATACCCGCCGCATCCTGTCCGCGATGCTGCTGAATGGTCAGCCCGTCATACAAAGCCTGATTGACTTCGGTATGGGCGACAATACCAATAATTCCACACATAAAATCAGTCCTGCCAGGATGAATTAAAAATTGACATGCGCAGCAATATCAGCCGGCACAAAACCTAATGCCCAAGTTGCCAGCCTTTCAAATTGTGGCAACAACAGGGCATTCTGCCACCAATCGTCAGTTGGCATTGGTGTCAGACCAGCCAGAATCACCAGCACAGTGACAATAGCGATGCCACGCAATAAACCAAAAATCACGCCAAGTGCACGATCGGTACCACTTAATCCGGTTTTATCAACGAGCTGAGCAATCGTGTGATTTACCAGTGCACCCAAGATCAAGGTCACCGCAAACAACACAAAAAATGCCGCAAACAAACGTATTGAAAGAGTATCAATATAAGGGACAAGAAGGCCGGCCAGATAGGTATAGAAAGTCAGCGCTACCCAAAAAGCCAACACCCAGCTTATCAAAGATAATACTTCCCGGACGAAGCCTCTAATAATACTAATACCAGCGGACAGCAGAATTATGGCGATAATCAGAAAATCAACCCAGTTCATCGACGATGTCACCACGCTGCAAACTAAAAGCGTATTTTAACAGATTGCCCAGACTAGCCACAGAAAAATATCGAAATCGAGACAAGGGCCGACTAATAAAATCAGGGTTGCATCACTTGAGTTTTAATATTGAGGGCTTGGGCCAGTTTTGCTGCCAAATCATCTGCAGCGGACCGGTTAGCCGATGAAGGCATGCGCACACGATAATTCACCACGCCCGCGAGGGTTATTTTTTCAATATGCGCCTCGAATCCCGCTTGTTTTGCCTTATTCTGCAGCGTTAAGGCATTTTCCTGAACTGAAAAACTGCCGAGTTGAACTTGCCAACGCTCAGTGGGTGACGTCGAATCAACCGTTGTCGACGTCAGCGCTGTTTCGTTTTTGTTAGCATCGGCCGAAACTGACGACTGAGCCGTTTCCGGTGTCGCTGGCACTTTTTCAACCGGTTTTGGCGTCGGTACTGGTGATGGCAGATTCTCCTGCTCGGATGCGCTTGATGATGATTCGTTGAATTCACTTTCAACATCAGCTGCTGCTGACGTTGTCACTTGCTCCGGATCAGCTTCAGTGGCTTGACTTACCCTGTCAGGTAAACTTTCCGAGTCATTTTCAGCGAGGGGATCTGCGTCTTTCAAGGTGTCCGCATCCACCATTGTTTCCGTTGGCGGAGTCGATTCGAGTGGCTCAATAACCGAAGTAAAGTCAATTGGTTCAGGTAGCGTGACATCCTTTTCACGCTGATGTTCACCCACTTTGTTCAACACCGTAAAGGCTAAAGCCACAATAATCAGCAGCAAAACTGCGGCACCTATCAGGCGTTGTTGTTGCGTCGGTGTCATGACTGTTCCCCGTTAAATTAATGCCGGTTTTGTGTGTTCACCTCGTGAAATCCCGGTTTTTCACCACTCATCACGGCCGGTGATGGTTCAGACGTGTTGCGTGGCTCTGGCAATTGCTGCAAAGCCACTTCCAGCACTTCCTGAATCCAGCGTACCGGTATGATTTTCAATCCTTTTTTAACATTATCCGGAATCTCTCGGAGATCTTTCACATTATCTTTAGGTATTAAAACGGTATCAATCCCCCCACGATGCGCTGCCAGCAGTTTTTCTTTTAGTCCGCCAATGGCAAGAACTTCACCTCGCAAGGTAATTTCACCGGTCATCGCGACATTCGCTTTAACGGGAATACCCGTAATCGCAGACAGTAAGGCAGTACACATTCCGATACCAGCACTTGGACCATCTTTCGGCGTTGCGCCTTCTGGCACATGGATATGCAAATCATGGTTTTGAATAAAATCATCTGCAACGCCCCACTCCGCTGCACGAGATCGCACTACTGTGGTCGCTGCCTGAATAGATTCTTGCATGACATCGCCCAGCTTACCGGTATAACTTGCCTTGCCCTTGCCTGGCATCACGGCCGATTCAATCGTTAATAACTCACCACCAACTTCCGTCCAGGCGAGCCCGGTGACCTGACCAATACGATCACTTTCCTCAGCGACCCCATATTGATAATGGTAAACACCAAGATAATCTTCCAGGTTATCGGCTGTCACAACAATTTTGTCTGAGTCTGACGTTTTCAGAATTTGCTTCAATACTTTTCGACAAACCTTGGCAATTTCACGTTGTAAACTGCGCACGCCGGCTTCGCGGGTGTAGCGCCGAATAATTTCCATGACAGCCTGGCTGGTAATGTCAACTTCTGAAGGTTTTAATCCTGTGTCTTTCAGCGCTTTTGGCAACAGATATTGCAGCGCAATGTTGAGTTTTTCATCTTCGGTATAACCCGCCAAACGAATAATTTCCATCCGATCACGCAATGCATCAGGGATATTCAGTGTATTCGCCGTGCAGACAAACATTACATCGGACAGATCGTATTCCACCTCAAGATAATGATCTGCAAAGGTTGAGTTTTGCTCAGGATCCAGCACTTCAAGTAACGCTGATGCAGGATCACCACGAAAATCCATTGCCATTTTGTCAATTTCATCCAGCAAGAAAAGTGGATTTTTAACTTCTGTCTTGGCGATATTCTGCATCACTTTGCCGGGCATTGAACCGATGTAAGTGCGGCGGTGACCACGTATCTCGGCTTCGTCACGAACGCCGCCAAGTGCCATCCGCGTAAACTTACGATTGGTTGCTCTGGCGATAGACTGCGCGATAGACGTTTTACCCACACCCGGTGGACCGACCAGACACAAAATAGGGCCTTTGATCTTTTTGACCCGTTTTTGTACTGCAAGATACTCGACAATACGTTCTTTGACTTTTTCAAGGCCAAAATGATCTTCATCAAGAATCGTTTGAGCACGATCCAGATCCAACGTCACCTTGGAACGCTTCTTCCACGGCACTTCAAGCAATGACTCAATATAATTTCGCACTACAGTCGCTTCCGCGGACATCGGCGACATCATTTTTAGTTTTTTCAGCTCAGACTCGGCTTTTTCACGTGCCGCTTTCGGCATGCCAGCTTCAGCAATTTTCTCAGCTAACTCATCATTTTCGTTGGCTGTTTCATCAAGCTCACCAAGCTCTTTTTGGACAGCTTTAAGCTGCTCATTAAGATAATACTCGCGCTGGCTTTTCTCCATTTGTTTTTTGACACGGTTACGAATGCGCTTTTCGATTTGCTGAATATCGATTTCCGATTCCAGATAAGCCATCAGCTTTTCGATACGTTCTTTGACGTCTGCCATCTCCAGCAATTGCTGTTTATCTTCCAGTTTGAGCGTCATGTGCGCAGCAACTGTATCTGCCATCCGCGCAGACTCTTCTATACCGGAAAGTGAGGCAATCACTTCAGGCGGAATTTTTTTGTTTAATTTTACGTATTGCTCAAATTGCGTGAGTAGCGTACGCATCAGAACATCGGCTTCTCGCTCTTCAGGAAGCGCATCACTGAGCATGACAATGTCGGCTTCGAAATACTCTTGACTATCGTCAATACGTGTCACTTGAGCGCGTTGCGTCCCTTCTACCAGTACTTTTACCGTACCATCAGGCAGCTTTAGAAGCTGCAGGATATTGGCAACGGTACCGGTATCGTAAAGATTGTCAGCAGATGGCGCATCTTCACCAGAGTCTTTTTGCGCAACTAATAAGATAGGCTGATTTTCATCGGTGGCCACTTCAAGCGCTTTAATGGATTTTTCTCGGCCAACAAACAATGGAATAACCATATGCGGATAGACCACAACATCCCGCAGGGGTAACACGGGTAATTTTTCCAGTGTGTCTTCGGTCACGGTGGTCGTTTTATTTTCCATCAAGGGAACCTCATTGCCCTGCAATAAGCAGGATTATTTAAAGATGTAAGGGATATTGGGGCAGCCACAAAAAAATCAAGCGGCCGAACTCGACCACTTGATATCAGGCATAGCAGAGCAACGACTATTTATCGCTTGCTGCGAGATTTTTCTCAGTATCTTGATACATCAAAATAGGTGGATTTTCACCATTAATCACACTTTCATCAACTACAGCTTTACTCACACTGCTCAATGAAGGCAGATCAAACATCGTATCTAACAGGACATTTTCAATGATAGAACGAAGGCCCCGTGCACCCGTTTTACGTTCCATTGCTTTTTGCGCAATGGCGCGTAATGCATCTTCGCGAAACTCCAGTTCACACTCTTCAAGTTCAAACATTTTTTGATATTGTTTGGTCAAAGCATTCTTGGGTTCAGTCAAAATCTGAATCAATGCTGCTTCGTCCAACTCATTAAGCGTCGCAACGACCGGTAACCGGCCAACAAACTCTGGGATTAAGCCATATTGAATCAAATCTTCAGGCTCAACGGTTTGCAAGGCTTCACTAAAGCTTCTTTGCGTTTCGACACTTTTTACTTCAGCTGAAAAGCCAATACCGCCTTTGTGCGATCGATTACGAATGACTTTATCTAGTCCCGCAAAAGCGCCACCACAGATAAACAAAATTTTACTGGTATCAACCTGCAAAAACTCCTGCTGAGGATGCTTGCGCCCGCCTTGAGGTGGAACAGATGCAATCGTGCCTTCGATCAGCTTTAATAGCGCTTGCTGTACGCCTTCACCTGAAACATCACGGGTGATCGACGGGTTATCCGATTTCTTGGATATTTTATCTATCTCATCGATGTAGACGATACCCGTTTCCGCTTTGTCAACGTCATAATCACATTTTTGCAGTAATTTCTGAATAATGTTTTCAACGTCTTCACCCACATAACCGGCTTCGGTCAGCGTGGTCGCGTCGGCCATCGTAAAGGGGACATTTAACTGACGCGCCAAGGTTTCAGCCAATAAAGTCTTACCGCTACCCGTTGGCCCTATCAACAGGATATTACTTTTTGAAAGCTCAACATCGTCTGACTTTTGCCCATGACGAAGCCGTTTGTAGTGGTTATAAACAGCCACTGATAAAACGCGCTTCGCTTTTTCCTGACCGATAACATAATTATCCAACGCCGTATTGATTTCATGCGGTGTTGGCAGTCGAGCCTCAGCCGAGTCGGTCTTTTGTTCCTGTAATTCTTCGCGAATGATGTCATTGCACAGTTCGACACATTCATCACAAACGAATACGGAAGGACCCGCAATCAGTTTTTTAACTTCATGCTGACTTTTGCCGCAAAAAGAACAGTAAAGTAATTTCTCGTCGTTTTTTTTGTCGTCACTCATTGCAATTCATTCCTAACGATGTCGGGTTCAGGAAGTAGTATCTGGTCTTTCTGTCAATACTGAGTCAATTAAGCCATATTTTGCCGCTTGCTCACCATTCATAAAGTTATCACGATCCGTGTCTTTTTCGATCTGCTCAATTTTTTGACCCGTATGGTGTGACATGATTCGATTTAACCGGTCACGAATACTAAGAATTTCTTTGGCGTGAATATCAATGTCAGAGGCCTGCCCTTGAAAACCACCTAAGGGCTGATGAACCATCATGCGCGAGTTAGGCAAAGCAAAGCGTTTACCTGCCGCACCGGCAGTCAGCAACAAGGCCCCCATACTAGCCGCCTGACCAATACACAGCGTACTGACATCCGGCTTGATAAATTGCATTGTATCGTAAATTGCCAAGCCAGCGGTTACCGCCCCACCTGGTGAATTAATATACAAGTGAATATCTTTATCCGGATTTTCCGACTCAAGAAATAACAGTTGCGCCACAATTAAGTTGGCCATGTGATCTTCAACCTGACCGACCAGAAAAATAACACGTTCTTTAAGCAGTCGGGAGTATATGTCGTAAGAACGTTCTCCACGAGAAGTTTGCTCAACAACAATAGGAACCAGTGCATTACTGACCGATTGGGTTTCTCCACTAAAAATATTGCTCATAAAATTCCTGTTATTTCACCCCAAAAAAATAAGCCCGCGCCCAGTAATCTGAGCTCGGGCCTGATTCAGTCTTGACAATCGACTTACCGTGCCGCGTTCATCACCTCAGAGAACGTTGACGTTTTTTCCGTTACTTTAACATTGTCAAAGATCCAATCAACAACACTATCTTCCACTACCATCATCTGAATTTCAGAAAGTTTGTCTTGATTGTTACGGTAATAGTTCACAACATCTTCAGGATCTTCGTAACTGGCGGCAATAGCATCAATCGCCGATTTAACTTTATCTTCGTCAGGCTTAATGTCATTGTCAGCGATAATTTTACTGACCAGCAGGCTTAGCTTAACCCGTTTTGTGGCATTGCCCTTGAAGGTTTCCAACTCAAAAGGCAGTCCTTCGACGTTAACGCCTTGTTGGCGCAGGTTGTTTTTAGCTTGTTCCATCAAATGCTGAGCTTCACGTTCTACTGCCGCTTCAGGGAGTGCAAACTGATTATTGTCAGCTAATTTGTCCAGTGCTTGACGTTTGTTGAGATTTTTTAAGGTATTAGCAAGTTCACGTTCCATATTGGTGCGAACTTCTTTTTTCAATGCGGCCAAGCCACCCTCAACACCACATAACTCAGCAAATGATTTGTCTAATTTAGGAAGTTTTTGCTTAGCAACTTGCTTAACCGTTACCGCAAATTCGGCTGTTTTACCACGCAGGTGCTCAGCTCGGTAATCATCTGGAAAGGTCAATGTAACGGTTGTGTCTTGACCAGCTTTAACGCCAACAAGTTGTTCTTCAAACTCCGGCAGCATACTGCCGTTGCCGATCACAACCAGCACGTCCTGACCTTTACCACCTTGAAACTCTTCACCGTCAATCCGGCCAACAAAATCAATGGTAACGCCATCTTCTTCTTTCGCGGCGCGTTTTAGCGGATCCCAGGTTGCTCGTTGCTCACGTAAGGTGTTAAGCATGTTATCGACATCTTCATCCGTCACTTCAGCAACAGATTTGTCGAGCTCAAGCCCTTTCAGTTCTACCGTTTTTACTTCCGGAAAAATTTCGTAATTCAGCGTATATATCAGAGAAGAGTCTTCTTCCTTCAAGCTATCAACTTGTGGCGTGCTCGCTGGATTGACTTTCTCTTTCTCAAAAGCTTCACGCATGCTTTTTTGCACCAGTTCATCAATGATTTCACTGCGTGCTGACATACCATGTGTTTTTTCCACCATTTTCATAGGCACTTTGCCCGGGCGGAAACCAGCCATTTTGACTTTTGGACGAATTGACGCCAAGCGCTGCTGAACTGCTTCTTTAATATTGACGTCTTCAACCGTGATCGTCATTTTTCTGCCCAGCTCGCTGACATTTTCTACTGTTACTTGCATTCTTTACCTCAAATATGGGGGGTCAGAATATTGGGTGATTTAACCCCACAATCTTTATGATGGTACGAGAGGAGAGACTCGAACTCTCACAGGTTGCCCTACTGGAACCTAAATCCAGCGCGTCTACCAGTTCCGCCACTCTCGCAAAACTCTTGTTAGGGTAACCCCTAATGAAATTCAGTCGCGTATTATAGCCCGTTAAAGCGGCTAAAACCAGCCTATGCTAGTGGTAAATAAATTGTAGCAAATTCACTGCTGTTTAGTTTCCGGCGGCTCGGCCTGCGCAGTATTAGCAATACCATGAGGTACATGACCTGTCGCAACGTGCGCCTTTGCCGACTCACAATGCTGCTCCTGATCATCAAAGAAAATATCTGCACCAAAAGCTTTAAGAAACGGTCCCTTGGCCATTCCGCCCAAAAAAATGGCTTCATCGATCCGAATCCCCCACTCTCTCAGCGTACGAATAACCCGTTCATGCGCTGGCGCTGACCGTGCCGTGACCAGCGCCGTTCGAATGGGCGCGGAGTTTTCTGGATACTCAGTTTGAATGCGGTTTAAAGCCATTAAGAAATCTTTGAATGGCCCGCCGGTCATGGGTTGGCGGGCTGTTTTCTGTTCATTTTGGGTAAATGCTTCCAGACCACGTTCTTTAAAAATGCGCTCTGATTCATCTGAAAACAAAACCGCATCGCCATCAAAGGCGATGCGTAACTCATCAAATTCCGTATTATTGCCAACATCTGAAGGAAAAATCGTTGCTGCTGCAATACCCGCATCCAGGGCCATTCTGACATCTTCCGGGCTGGTTGACAGAAACAGATTCGCACTAAATGGGGAAACATAGCGGTAAGGACTATCCCCTGAAGTAAATACAGCGCGACTGATACGCAAATTATGATATTGAATTGAATTAAACACCCGCAACCCGGTGTCAGCACTATTACGAGACAACAGAATGATTTCAACCCGCGGTGTTTTGGGGTTGTTATCGTTTAAAGAAAGCAGCTTCCTAACCAGATTGAAGGCACCGCCTGGCGGTAAGGGTTTATCTTCATTCGCTATCTGATACTGGCAGTAAGCCTCGGTACCCTCCTGCTCGTAGATGCGATGGCTTTCGTCCAGATCAAATAAAGCACGAGAGGAAATGGCAACAACCAGTGGTTTGGCAACAGATGCTGTTGAGGATTGCGTCATTTCTTTTACCCCACTGACTCCAATTTAATACTTTCGGTGACCGTTTCCCAGGCTTCATTTAACACGGCTTCCGGCAATGGTTTGGCGGAAAATACTGAAGATAAGTCCGCTTCCAGAGTATTGATCAGCGATGCTCGTGCCGGTTTGTCTTTAGGAAAGTTACAACGACCGGTAAACACGATATGCGTATAGACTGGAATCTGTGGCACCAATACCGTTAAAGATTGCTGCATATTTTGCAGATAATGCAGTGGATTTGTAAAAGGATAGCTACGACCCTCTGTTAACTGGGTCCATTGTGCGGTCTGATCCGATCCAAACAAATGTCCATTTAAAGGTAATGATTGCAAGATAAGAAAGCCTTGCCGAAGCAAAATAAGATGATCAATTTCCATTAAACCACCAATGCCATCTGGCACCAGTACCTTTCTTGATTGCGCTACCAGATAAGGCTTCAGAATTCGCTGAATTTGTTGTTCTGGAGAAAAATCACGACGTCGGATCCGGATATACAACCAAATACATAAACAGATTAAAATTAAAACCGCTGCCCACAACCACTCATCGTTAAACCACCTATGCTGCAAATTTATCTCCTGAATAATTTAATTGCCTCACCCTTAACACAAATGCAGAGTTGTTGAGACTGGATTCGGTAGTCAGTATAGTGCATTAGCATGGTCAGGCTAGCTTGTCCGACTATTTTCTATTATGGGATAAATTATGACAGTTGTTCAGGTTGCAACCCAGCCCTTTTCTGATCAGCGCCCTGGTACATCAGGCTTGCGCAAGAAAGTAAGGCAATTCCAGAAGCCCCATTATCTGGAAAATTTTGTCCAATCCATGTTTGATGCTTTAGGCGATATTTCGGGAAAGACCCTAATACTTGGCGGTGATGGGCGTTATTACAATGACACCGCGATTCAGACTATTGTCAAAATGGCTGCCGCAAATGATGTTGGCAAACTCATCATTGGTCAAAACGGTTTATTGTCAACGCCAGCAGCATCCTGTGTTATTCGTAAAACGCATAGCTTTGGCGGCATCATCTTATCGGCAAGTCATAATCCAGCTGGCGCTGATGGCGACTTTGGTATCAAGTTTAACGTGGCAAATGGCGGCCCAGCCCCCGAAAAAATTACCGAAACAATGTACCAGAGAAGTCTGGAAATAACGCAATACCAGATCTCACAGACCCCGGATATTGAACTAGGTCTTATAGGCGAGCAAACTGTCGGCAACTTACAAATCGAAATTATTGACCCGGTCATTGATTACGCCGATCTAATGGCTTCTTTATTTGATTTTTCAGCAATACGTGCCCTGCTTACGCAAGGCCAGTTTCGCATGCGATTTGACGCGATGCATGCCATCACAGGCCCTTACGCAACTGAAATTCTGGAAAATCGCTTAGGGGCGCCCACCGGCACAGTAATGAATGCCATCCCGAGCCCTGACTTTGCTGGTGGTCATCCAGACCCGAACCTAACCTATGCAGAAGATCTGGTAAATATTATGTTTGGTGAGGACGCACCTGACTTTGGCGGCGCATCAGATGGCGATGGCGATCGGAATATGATTCTGGGTAAACATTGTTTTGTTACCCCGTCCGACAGTCTTGCCATCATCGCTGCAAATAGCCATTTAATTCCGGCATACCAGTCTGGTTTGAAGGGGATTGCTAGATCGATGCCAACCAGTCAGGCACCAGATCAAGTAGCCCGAAAACATCAGATCCCGTTGTACGAAACACCAACCGGTTGGAAATTTTTTGGCAATCTGCTCGATGCCGGGCTGGCAACATTGTGTGGTGAAGAAAGTTTTGGCACAGGCTCAGATCACATTCGCGAAAAAGACGGCTTATGGGCCGTATTATGCTGGTTGAATATTATCGCGGCACGCCAGCAATCGGTTGACACCATCATGACAGCGCATTGGCAGGAATTCGGTCGGCATTATTACAGCCGGCATGATTATGAAGCAATTCCGACAGAGAAAGCGGAAAAACTGATGTCTCAGTTGAATGATAGTTTGTTTAAGTTGCCTGGAAAAATATGCGGTGACCGCACCATTCGTTATGCAGATAATTTTAGTTACCATGATCCAGTCGACCAATCAGATACAGAAAAACAAGGCATTCGTATCGGATTTGATGATGGTGCGCGGATTATATTTCGCCTCTCTGGCACTGGCACCGATGGTGCCACCTTACGAGTATATCTGGAACAATATGCGGATGACTCATCGCAACTGGCTTTTGAAACGCAGACCGCACTTGCCGATTTAATTAAACTGGCCGACAAATTAGCTCACATTCGCGAGTTAACGGGCCGTAATGAACCCACGGTTATTACCTGACAACTTATGCAAACCTTGATTCTTGGCTCTAGCTCCCCATATCGGGCTACCTTACTCGACAAGTTACACCTTGATTACCAAGTGGCCTCACCGCAAATTGATGAATCCCCGCTTTTGGGCGAATCCCCAGCACAGCTTGTGTTGCGTCTTGCTGAAAACAAAGCTCGTAAAGTTGCTGAAAGTCATCCCGATTCACTGATAATCGGCTCGGATCAGGTGGCCGTTTTAAATAATAAAATAATGGGCAAACCCGGCACTACAGAAAAGGCCATCAAACAGTTGACTGAAGCGAGCGGCAATATGGTGACCTTTTTAACCGGGCTAGCATTGTTTAATGCAAGAACCGGCACCATGCAATCCTTGGTCGAACCTTACGAAGTGCATTTTCGCTCACTCACCACCCAACAAATTACGCGCTATATTGAAAAAGAACAGCCGCTGGATTGTGCCGGCAGCTTTAAATCCGAAGGCTTGGGAATCAGTCTTTTTCAGGCATTAAATGGTCAGGACCCTAATAGCTTGATTGGGTTACCATTGATTCAACTGGTTAATTTTCTCGCTTCCGAAGGGGTTGATGTGTTGCGTTAGGCAATCATTATTTTTTGGCGTTTTCAGCTGCCATTGCTTGTGCAGCAAGGTTGTTCATCGTTTGTGCCATTAACTTTCTTGCTGCTCTGGACCGTAGTGTTTTAATCATGCCAAAAGAAAGTGATGCATTAACATTTTGCTCATCAAGCAGGTTCTGCAATTCAACTAAATGGTTTTCACAAGACTGCAAAATCTCGTTAGCATGGTTTTGCGCATCTTTACCATTGGCAGCCACATCTAACCGGGATGACATCATACATTTATTATATTCAGTTATGAGCGTTGTCATGGCAAATTGGGCCGCCTCAGGCATATCGGCCGGGGCGGTAATATTTTCAGCACGTGCCGTAAAGGGCAACATGATCAACATTGGGACATGCCAAAAAGATACTTTTTTCATTGATAACTCCGATTACTTTACGTACTCACTGAAACTTTCATTTTATAACGTCATTATCGCTATATCTAATTGATACTATACACTGAGTTTTTTTAAATTTATCTGTTTCACAAACAATGTCTAATACAACCCGATATCAACTGATGCTGAAATGGCTACAACTGTTTTACAAAGGAAATAATTTTCAAATATCTGTCGCTTCAAATGACGCAAGTTTCCGACGGTATTTTCGTTTAAAAGTTGCAAACGGCAGTAAAATTATCATGGATGCGCCGCCAGAGCATGAGGATGTACGCCCTTTTGTCACAATAGCCCGCCTCTTAAGTCGGCATGATGTACCCGTACCTCACATTTATGCCGAAGACGCCCAGCAAGGTTTTTTATTGCTTGATGATTTTGGCACAACACCCTATTTGGATATTCTGACAGCCGATTCTGCTGATCGGCTATATCATCAAGCAATTGACCAGATCATTCAGATGCAGGCAATTGCGCAGCCGCCAGACATCCCGCTTTATGACGCATCATTATTAATGCGCGAGTTAACCCTGTTTGATGAGTGGTTTCTGGAACGGCATTTACAACTCAAGCCGCCTGCGTTACTCCAAAAGCTATATCCGCTGCTGCTTGATAATGCACTGAGTGAGCCACAATGTTTTGTTCACAGAGATTATCACTCACGTAACTTAATGCAGTTATCCGATGGTTCGGTCGGTATTATTGATTTTCAAGATGCTGTTTGGGGGCCAGCAAGCTACGATTTGGTTTCGCTGTTAAAAGATGCTTACATCCAATGGCCAGCCCATAAAATCACCCAATGGCTTAGGTATTATTATGAACGATCCAATCATCATAACGTGACGTTTACCGACTTTGATAATTTTAAAAAATCATTTGAATTTATGGGATTACAAAGACATTTAAAGGTATTAGGTATCTTTTGCAGGTTGCACTATCGTGATAATAAATCACAATATCTAAATGATTTAAAAGTCGTACTCAACTATGTTACCGAGGTGTGTAGCCGGTATCCTGAACTACAACCTTTGGCCGCATTTTTAGACGAAAATAAAATAGAACAACGCGTATGAAAGCTATGATTCTTGCTGCAGGACGAGGCGAACGACTCCGGCCGTTAACTGACCATACGCCAAAGCCCTTACTTCTCGCCGGCAATAAACCCTTAATCGTTCATCTTATTCAGCAACTTGTCAGTGCCGGTTTTAACGAAATCGTCATTAACCACGCGCATTTAGGAGAACAATTTCCAGCGGTGCTTGGCGATGGACATCAATGGCATGCCAATTTGACTTATTCGGCAGAAAATAACGGTGGACTTGAAACAGCAGGTGGAATTATCCATGCATTACCGATTCTAGGCTCTGCACCGTTTCTTGTGGTAAATGGTGATATATGGACAGATTATCCGTTTAGGAAACTCCGTCATGCCCTGGCCGATAACAAAGACTGCCATTTGATCCTAACCCATAACCCAGCACACCATCCTGATGGCGATTTTGCACTTACTCAGGCTGGATTACTTGATTTAACGGGCGACAAAAAATATACCTATAGCGGTATCGGGGTGTATCACCCGCGCTTATTTGCGGGGCTCGATGATCGAAAAAGGCCACTCAAACCTTTACTTTTAGAGGCTATTGCCACTCAGCGGGCTACAGGAGCGTATTTCGATGGCACTTGGTCAGATATTGGTACAGTCGAAAGATTAGAAGCCTTAAATAGGCATTTACTTAGCCGCAATACCTCAAGCGCATAATAGTTCTAATAACGCTTTTTGAGCATGCAGGCGATTTTCCGCTTCTTGCCACACAACACTTTGTGGTCCATCAATGACTTCTGCTGACACCTCCTCACCCCGATGAGCCGGCAGACAATGCATAAATAAAGCATCATTGTCAGCCAAGGCCATCAGTGCAGAATTAACTTGAAAGTCTGCAAAAGCAGCTTCTCGTTTTCGCTGCTCTTCTTCCTGGCCCATACTGGCCCAAACATCAGTCACAACCAAATCCGCGTTACTGACGGCTGCTTTGGGATCATGACAGATAAACAGCTCGGCATCAGCTGCGTCAATCACTGACTGCTGCGGTTCATAACCAGCCGGTGCCGCAATATTTAATTTAAAACCAAATTGCTGCGCTGCATTAATGTAGGAGTGACACATATTATTACCATCACCAACCCAGGCAACCGTTTTACCTCGAATATCACCACGCTGCTCAAAATAGGTTTGCATATCTGCCAATAACTGACATGGGTGAAATTCATCGGTCAACGCATTAATGACTGGCACGCTGGAGTATTTGGCAAAGGTCTCAACTTTACGATGCTCAAAAGTCCGAATCATCACGACATCAACCATGCTGGAAATAACACGCGCAGAATCTTCAACCGGCTCGCCACGCCCCAGCTGCGTGTCATGAGGTGACAAAAATATCGATCCGCCCCCAAACTGAATCATTGCAGATTCAAACGATACCCGGGTACGAGTCGATGATTTTTCGAAAATCATCGCCAATACTTTATTTTTCAGAGGCTCATAAACCTCCCCCTGTTGTTGCATTTTTTTTAGCTCGGTTGCACGCTCGACCAGCCGGGTCAGCTCTGATGGGGTCAAATCACGCAAAGTTAAAAAATGTTTCATTTCAGGCAACACTCACTTCAGCTTGTTTAGCCAGAAACGCAATAACCAGCGTGCTGACTTTGTTTACAATCAAATCGGCTTGATCTTCATTGATAATCAAGGGTGGCAAAAGGCGAATCACTTTTTCCGCTGTGACGTTGATAAGAAGCTGCTCTGCCAGCGCCGCCTTGACGAGTTCGGCACAGGGATAAGCCAACTCAATACCAATCATGAAGCCTTTCTGGCGAATCCGTTTCACCCCATCCACACCGCCCAATTTGGCCTGAAACCCAGTATTCATTCGTTCAGCCAGCGTTTCGACCTGGTGCAACACCCCCTCGGAAGCAATGGTTTCCAGCACAGCTAATGCCGTTCTTGCCGCAAGCGGATTTCCACCAAAAGTTGAACCATGGTTGCCCGCTTCCAATACTCCCAGGGCCGGCCCTGCTGCCAAGCAGGCACCAACAGGCATGCCATTTCCCAATCCTTTAGCCAAGGTCATGACGTCCGGCAGCAGTTCCTCGCTATGTTGAAATGCAAACCATTTTCCTGTTCTGCCAATACCCGTCTGCACTTCATCCAGCATCATTAACAGCTTGCGTTGCGTACAGAGCTCGCGTACTAAACGGAGATAATCAGCATCTGGAATTTTGATCCCACCTTCTCCTTGAATCGGTTCCAACAACACCGCAACCGCTTCGGGCCAGTGACTTATTGCCATTCGTAACGCGTCCAGATCGTTATAAGGAACACGCACAAAACCCGGCACCAATGGTTCGAAACCAACTTGAACCTTGCTGTTACCCGTCGCCGTTAAGGTCGCCATAGTACGGCCATGAAAACTGCCATCCATAACGATAATAACCGGCTTCTCAATCCCTTTTTGATGACCATATTTGCGTGCCAGTTTGATTGCCGCTTCGTTTGCTTCCGCACCAGAGTTACAGAAAAAAACCTGATCCATCCCGGATAGCTGGGTTAATTTATCCGCCAACTGCTGTTGTAAAGCAATGTGGTAAACATTTGAGGTATGGATCAATGTGGCTGCTTGCTCACAAATTGCTTGTGTTACCTTTGGATGACAATGGCCCAGATTGGTCACTGCGATACCGCTCAACGCGTCCAGATAAGGGGTATCGTTGGCATCAAACAGCCAAGCCCCCTCGCCCCGTTGAAAGCTAACCTCTAAACGACCATAAGTCGGCATGACACTCTCAGCCATGACTTTGCACTCCCTGCCATCCTTCTAATGGCGATGTTGGCAATTTATGCCAGTAATAAAATAAAAAATGGCAGTCTCAGGAGAAACTGCCATTATTCAGTATGTACGTTAATTAATGATGGCGCTTCATCGCGCCTGGATTCATTGGCTAAGCTGCATAATTTGCAGCAACAAACTCCCAATTAATCAGGCCCCAAAAATTTTCCAGGTATTTAGGTCGTGCATTACGATAATCAATATAGTAAGCATGCTCCCAAACATCGCAGGTCAAGAGCGGCGTTTGGCCGTTGGTCAGTGGGCAACCAGCATTGCTGGTATTGACAATTTCAAGGTTGCCGTCGGCATTTTTTACCAACCATGTCCAGCCTGAGCCAAAATTGGTTGTAGCCGACTTAGTAAACTGCTCTTTGAAGGCATCAAACGAACCAAACGTCTGGTTAATTGCTTCAGCAAGCGAACCTGTTGGCGCTTCGTCGGCATTCGGCGTTAAACAGTTCCAATAAAAGGTATGATTCCAGATTTGTGCTGCGTTATTAAAAATACCGCCTGACGAATTAGTAATAATTTGTTCCAGCGTCTGTCCCTCAAATTCGGTGCCCGGAACAAGGTTATTCAAGTTGTTCACGTAAGTCTGATGATGTTTGCCGTAATGAAATGCAATTGTTTCAGCAGAAATATGTGGCTCAAGTGCATTTTCAGCATAAGGCAAGGCTGGCAATTCAAAAGTCATAAAAACTCCCATCAGTCTTTGAAAAGTAATTGCTAAGTCTAAGCCAGCACGGCATTTAAGGCAAGTTTAGACACCATAGCTTCACCCATTAAACCAACCTTCCTCACGCAGCGATAAGCTTAATCCCAGCAATAAAGCATCTTCTCTTCCATGCTGTGTTGGATAATAATTTCGCCTCGTAGCCATTTCGTTGAATCCACAAGAAAAATACAGCTGTTGTGCCCGCTGATTACTTGCACGCACCTCAAGCACGATTAATGTGGCTGATTGTTCAGCAGCTTGGGCAATAATGGCTTCAAGAAGACAGCGTCCGATCCCATTACCCTGATGCGCGGGTGAAACGCAGATATTCAAAATATGTAATTCATCCAGCACCGTTTGTGTTATCGAAAACCCAACGATTTGCGCGCGCTGTCGCCATACGTAGTTTTGATAACCTGACTGCAAACAATCTCGAAAATTCTGCGCGCTCCAGGGAAATTGATTGGCCGCTTGCTCAATCGCGATAACAGCTGGCAAATCCGTATTAAGCATCACTTGGCGTGACTCAGCCATGATCTAATGTTACTGACATAGTGGTTGTAATAACGACCAGATTTCTGCTTTTTGGGCCGGCTGATGTATGACATGCTCCAAGTCTGGCAGGTGAATCAGCTTGCCGGTATCAGTCAACAATGAAGCTGGCACCTGCGCCGAAAAATAGAGCACGTGATGAAGTTGACTTTGCGGATCGGATAGCTCAGAAAATGTCTGTTCTACTTCAACTTGCGTGTTGGCATCACCGATATTGACCGCCGTTAATATGTTTACCAACAAACGTTGCGCCATAGCAGATAACGGGGTTGTCAACAAAATCAGATAAGGCGCTTGAATAACCAGCTGTTTTGTCGACATCGCCTGCGCAGCAGCCTGCCCTCGTTGCTGCCAGGCAGGGATCCCCATCTCGCGTAGAACTTGACGCTGCAACGTCGTCAGTGTCATTAGCGAGATACCTCAGTAACGCTACGTAGCAAATAATACAGATTCATCAGAAACCATTTTGTAAGCACAAATACAAAGCCACTTACCGATTGTATTGCGTTCGCTCATGCCGACGTTTGCGAATCAAAATCAACGTCAATACAGGCCCCGAAACAGCGTAGAGTAAAAAAGCCGAAAATAATATCAGCGGCGGATCAATCGCAATCAGCGCAAACAGCAAAACCAAACCCAAGATCACCATAAAGGGCACCCTGCCACGCAGATCAAGCTCTTTGAAGCTGTGGTAGCGCACCGTACTGACCATTAAAATCGCAGTAATAAACGTTAATGGAACGGCGACGGTTGAAATCACTGATAAATCGACTTGATAAGTGTCACCAACCCAGACCCAACCGGCAACACATGCAGCCGCAGCCGGGCTGGGTAAGCCCTGAAAAAAGCGTTTATCTGCATGATCAGCTTGCGTATTAAATCGGGCTAAACGCAGTGCACCACATGCCGCATAGATAAAAGCAACCATCCAACCAAACTTACCGGTTGCCGACAGTGCCCACTCGAAAATCACCAGCGCCGGCGCCAAGCCAAAGGCTACCATATCAGCGAGACTGTCGTATTCTGCGCCAAAAGCACTTTGCGTATTAGTCAATCGGGCAATGCGTCCATCCAGACCATCCATCAGCATCGCAACAAAAATGGCAATGGAAGCGGTCGCAAAATCACCCCGCATCGCTGCGACAATGGCATAAAAACCAGCAAACAAACCTGCCGTGGTAAACAGGTTAGGCAACAAATAAATACCGCGATTTTGCTGCTTGTGCTGAACCATAAATACTCCCCGTAACCGGTAAACTAATCTTGCATTATGACAGGCGAAAACAACACTTACAAAAAAGGCCGACCGCGTAACGCGACCGGCCTTTTTGGGAGAGCAAAAAACGTTTAGTTTTTATTTTTATCAACGATTTTTTGGATCCAAGGCATCATTTCACGCAGTTTGGCACCGGTTTGTTCAATCGGGTGCTCCGCATTGATACGACGCATCGCCGTCATTTCAGGGTAGCCAGTTTGACCTTCAGCGATGAACTGTTTTGCGTACTTACCTTCCTGAATGTTTTTCAATGCTTCACGCATCGCCCAACGGCTTTCTTCGTTGATAACGCGTGGGCCCGTGACGTACTCACCATACTCGGCATTGTTCGAAATCGAGTAGTTCATGTTGGCGATACCGCCTTCGTACATCAGGTCAACGATCAGCTTCAGTTCGTGCAGGCATTCGAAGTAAGCCATTTCAGGCGCATAACCCGCTTCAGTCAGCGTTTCAAAACCGGCTTTAACCAGTTCAACCGCACCACCACACAACACAGCTTGTTCACCGAACAGGTCGGTTTCAGTTTCGTCACGGAAGGTGGTTTCAATGATACCAGTACGACCACCACCCACACCTGAGGCGTATGACAGCGCGATGTCTTTTGCTTTACCAGACGCGTCTTGTTCGATAGCGATCAGGTCAGGAATACCGCCGCCTTTAACAAATTCGCTACGTACAGTGTGACCAGGCGCTTTTGGCGCAATCATGATAACGTCCAAATCAGAACGCGGGGTGATTTGGTTGTAAACAATGGCGAAGCCATGGGCGAAAGCCAGCACCGCACCTTGTTTCAGGTTTGGTTCGATTTCTTGCTTGTACAGTTGTGACTGGAATTCATCCGGAGTCAGAACCATCACCAGATCTGCACCTTTTACTGCTTCTGAAACGTTGTCAGAAACTTTCAAACCAGCGCCCTCGGCTTTAGCAATAGACGATGAACCAGCACGCAGTGCCACAGTTACATCAACGCCAGAATCTTTCAGGTTGCAAGCATGGGCATGGCCTTGTGAACCATAACCGATGATCAAAACTTTCATGCCACGAATGATCGACAAATCACAATCTTTATCGTAGTAAATATTCAAACTCATTTTGTATTCCTTGGTTTTTAAATTGGTGTCGGTCAGATGTGTAGACTTCTGTCGCCCCGTGCGATCCCTGAAACGCCGCTGCGTACGGTTTCAAGAATCTTATGTTCGGACAATGATTCAATAAACGAATCGAGCTTGTTACCTGATCCGGTAAGTTCAATCGTGTAAGTTGCTGAAGTCACATCGATAATCCGACCACGAAAGATATCTGCCAGACGTTTGACATCTTCACGTTGGTCCATCGTTGCTGCCTTGACTTTAATCAGCAGCATTTCTCGCTCGATATGCGGACCTTCGGAAAGCTCCATTAACTTGACCACATCAACCAGCTTATTTAACTGCTTGGTGATTTGTTCAATAACCCGATCTGTGCCGGTGGTAACTATCGTCATCCGCGATAAGGAACCATCTTCTGTTGGTGCAACCGTCAACGATTCAATGTTGTAACCACGCGCTGAAAACAATCCGGCAACCCGCGATAATGCGCCTGCTTCATTTTCAATCAGAATTGAGATGATATGACGCATCACGATAGCTCCCGCTCAGGATCTTGTGGTGGCTCGCAGTGTGGTGACATATGCATTTCGTTATGTGCTTTGCCTTGCGCAATCATTGGATAAACATTTTCTGTTTGGTCGGTCACGATATCGAGAAAGACCAATCGATCTTTAAGTGCAAACGCTTCTTCCAGTTTGGGACGAAGATCTTCAACACGTTCAATACGAATCCCGACATGGCCATAAGATTCTGTCAGTTTTACAAAGTCAGGCAACGACTCCATATAAGAATGCGAATAACGATTTTCGTAGAAAAATTCTTGCCACTGACGAACCATGCCTAAATATCGATTATTAAGCGCAACGATCTTCACTGGCAGTCCATACTGAAGACACGTTGACAGTTCCTGGATACACATTTGAATACTGCCTTCACCTGTCACACAGATGACGGTTTCTTCAGGAAAGGCCAATTGAACACCCATTGCCGCAGGCAGCCCAAACCCCATGGTGCCTAGCCCACCGGAGTTAATCCAGCGATTTGGCTCACTAAAACCATAATATTGCGCCGCCCACATTTGGTGTTGTCCGACATCCGAAGTCACATAGGCATTACCGCCCGTAATTTCGTGCACCATCTCGATAACCGCTTGAGGTTTAATTTTGCTACTACCACGGTCATAGCTCATGCATTGTTTCGCACGCCAACTGTTAATTAATGTCCACCAATCATCAATGGCTTGCCTATCTGGTGCTGACTTACTGATATCGAGCAGATGATTCATGTCATTTAAAACATCCGCGACTCCGCCGACAATCGGCACATCAACTTTGATCGTTTTCGAAATGGAAGAAGGGTCAATATCAATATGGATGATTTTTGCATCCGGGCAAAATTCCGCGATTTTCCCGGTTACCCGGTCGTCAAAACGGGCGCCAATCGCAATGAGGACATCGCATTGATGCATTGCCATATTGGCTTCATAGGTGCCATGCATCCCCAACATACCCAAAAACTGATCATCATTCCAAGGAATGGAGCCTAAGCCCATCAGAGTCGTTGTTACCGGGTAACCCAGTTTTTTCACAAACTCACGTAACGGCGCAGCTGCTTGACCTAAAACAACCCCACCACCGGTATAAACCATTGGTTTCTTGGCCGTTAACAATAACTCAATCGCGCGTTTGATTTGCCCCGGATGTCCTTTGGTTACCGGCTGATACGAGCGCATTGAAACACTTTCAGGATAAACATAAGGAATTTTAATATTCGGATCGGTAATATCCTTAGGCACATCAACAACAACGGGGCCAGGTCTGCCGGTTGTCGCCACGTAGAAAGCTTTCTTAACCGTCGCAGCAAGATCGTTGATATCTTTAACAAGAAAGTTGTGCTTAACACAAGGCCGCGTGATACCAACGGAGTCGACCTCCTGAAACGCATCACTGCCAATATTCGCGGTGGCAACCTGACCGGTTATTACCACCATCGGAATGGAATCCATATAAGCAGTTGCAATACCCGTTACGGCATTTGTCGCACCAGGACCTGAAGTCACCAAGACCACACCTGGCTTGCCTGTCGCACGCGCATAGCCATCAGCAGCATGGGTTGCTGCTTGCTCATGGCGGACGAGTATATGCTTGACCGCATCCTGCTGGTACAGTGCATCATAAATATGCAATACGGCACCACCCGGATAGCCAAACAAAAACTCAACGCCCTCGTCTTTTAGACAATGGACCAGAATTTCGCCACCGCTTAATTCCACGTCTTCCTCTCTCGAATCGCACACGCGATTATGCTGCTTGATATTAAACGGGTAAAGTTACTTTGTCTGACTAAAACGGTCAAGAAAAAACGCCGTCAATCGACGTCATGACGCCATCACAAGAAGATTCTTGTCACCGCCTGAGCCACTGCTATGGCATAATGTTCAACCATGATATCAAGCTCAACAAACACACTTACCATCACGCGGCCTGACGATTGGCATTTACATCTTCGCGATGATACTGCGCTCCAACGCACCGTCACCGATACAGCGCGCCAATTTGTTCGTGCGATTGTTATGCCGAATTTAAGACCGCCCGTTACGACAACGGCCATGGCCAATGATTATCGGCAACGTATTCTCGCGGCTCGCCCTGACAACAGCGATTTTGAACCGCTGATGACACTATATCTGACCGACAATACGCCCGCTTCAGAAATTGAAATGGCCGTAGACAGCGAGTTTGTCAAAGCGGTCAAATTATACCCTGCTGGGGCGACAACCAATTCCGATGCTGGGGTAACGCACCTACGACATTGCGCCAATACTTTGGAAATGATGCAAAAACTTGGCATGCCATTGCTCATCCATGGAGAAGTCACTGACCCGGAAATTGATATTTTCGATCGAGAAAAACGGTTTATTGAAGATAAGCTGATTCAGCTGCGCCGAGATTTTCCAGAACTAAAAATCGTTTTTGAACACATTACGACCAAAGATGCCGCAGATTACGTTAATGAAGCAAACGCCTACTTAGCGGCAACGATCACGCCCCATCATTTACTCTATAACCGAAATGATTTGTTGGTTGGCGGTATTCGTCCACATTATTTTTGCCTGCCGATTCTGAAACGCAATATTCATCAGCAGGCTTTACTTAAAGCCGCAACCAGCGGCAGTAATAAGTTTTTCCTTGGCACGGATAGCGCGCCACATCCACGACACGATAAGGAAAGCAGTTGTGGCTGTGCAGGCATTTACAGTGCTCACGCAGCACTTGAGTTTTATGCCGAAGCATTTGAATCCATGAATGCCTTAGATAAATTAGAGGCATTTGCCAGCTTTCATGGGCCAGATTTTTATGGTTTACCGCGTAACAAAGGCACCATCACCTTACACCGCAAAGCTTGGCAAGTCCCAGAGTCACTAGACTTTGCGGACTCGCAATTGATTCCACTGCGTGCCGGCGAAATGCTGCAGTGGCAATCCCAAGCCACAATGACTTGAGATATCGATCTGACAACCCCATGTCTGATAACTATCTTTTAGCTTGGGAGAAATCGTCATGAAAGTTTTAATGGTACTCACCTCGCATGATGCGTTGGGGAATACCGGTGAAAAAACCGGTTTTTGGCTCGAAGAATTTGCAGCACCTTACTACGTTTTAAAAGATGCAGGTGCGGAAATCGTTTTGGCATCACCTAATGGCGGTCAACCCCCACTGGATCCAAAAAGCGATCAACCTGATTTCCAAACAGCGGACACCGATCGATTTAATCAAGATGAACAAGCCAAACAGCATCTGGCTAATACGGTTCGTTTGGACAGTGTTAATTCAAGCGATTTCGATGCTGTTTTTTACCCTGGTGGTCATGGCCCGCTTTGGGACCTCACCAATCATCCTGCTTCAATAAAACTCATTGAACAGCTTTATGCCGCGGGTAAACCAGTAGCGAGCGTCTGTCACGCACCAACCGTCCTGCTAAATGTGAAAACCAGCGATGGCGAGTATCTGGTCAAAGACAAAAACGTCACAGCTTTTTCTAATAGTGAAGAATCAGCAGTTGGTCTGGCCCAAGTTGTGCCATTTTTACTAGAGGACGCGCTTAAAGAACGCGGCGCAATTTATCACAAAGGTGAAGATTGGGCGTCATTAGTCCAAGTCGATGGCAAATTGATCACCGGTCAAAACCCGGCCTCTTCTGCCGAAACGGCGCAGGCACTGCTCGACGCCTTAAATTCATAAAATCTATAACTTTTCTAACCATAGGATTGATCATGACTAAAGCAACTGCGAGACATATTCTTGTTGAAAGTGAAGAAATTTGTAACGAATTAAAACGTGAAATTGAACAAGGCGCAGACTTTGCTGCTGTTGCCAAAGAACATTCATCTTGCCCATCATCAGCGCAAGGCGGTGATCTGGGTGAATTTGGCCCGGGAATGATGGTACCTGAGTTTGATAAAGTCGTCTTCTCGGCGCCAGTGGGTACGGTACAAGGCCCAGTAAAAACGCAATTCGGATACCATTTGCTTGAGGTCACCAGCCGCAGTTAATGGTATTGTTGGCTCAACCCGGCTCACCGCCGGGTTGAGCTAATCACTCAGTGTCTTTCCAAACGATAATCCGGCAAACTTGCCAGCAATTGACGACCATAGCCCTTGGTCAATAATCGCCTGTCCAAAATCGTAATATTGCCATAGTCCGTTTCTTTACGAAGCAGTCGTCCACAAGCCTGAATCAATTTTACACTGACGGCAGGTAGAGATAGCGCCGTAAAAGGTCTGCCGCCTTTGGCGATAATCCATTCCTGACGGGCTTGTTCAATCGGCCGGGTAAAAACCGGAAAAGGCAACCGGGTGATAATGACATGCGTACACAGATCTCCCGGTAAATCCACCCCTTCTGCAAAACTATCCAACCCAAACAAAACACTGCCCAGGCCAGATTCAACGCGCTCACAATGTTTTTCAATCATCCGTTTCGCCGTCAACCCTTCGCCTTGCATCAAAATAACTTGCGTCAATGCCTTAGGCAGTCGTTGATAAACAAACTGCATCACCACTTTAGAAGTAAACAAAACCAATGTCGCGCTGCTGAGATCAACCAAATCTGGCAATTTTTCTGATAACTCAATTTGCCACTCTTGCGGCGACTCACTGGGTAAATAGCGCATCGCCGGCAAATTCAATGTGGCTTGTTGCTGATATTTAAATGGCGAGGGTACCGCCAAAAAATAACTGGAATCATACTGATACAAGCCACAATCATGGCGAAAGCGTTGAAAGCGGCCCATACCGCGCAACGTTGCCGACGTGATCACGACGCCATAAGCGCGATACCAAAGCGTTTTGGCAAGAAAATCCGCTGCGGTCATCGGCCCCGCATGCATCAACAAGCGCTTATCCTGATTTGTTTGCAACAAAGACAGCCAAAGTACATTCGGTGGCTTATCCGCTACCTGTTCGGCTAAAAATAATTGAACAAAATCCAATAGGTAGCCTGTCAGGTTTTGAACTGTGCCAACCTGCGGCAAAATAGCCTCGCCAACCCGTGCTGGAATCTTCAATGACTCCATGCCTTCTCGAAGCCATTTGCCGAGCAAAACAACATGCTTATAAAGTGTATTTGCCTGTTGCATCAACGCTATCATCGGCACAGACAAGGCAGAAAATAACGGCTGATCAGCAAATATGCGCGGCTCACTCAATTCACCACGCAACATATCGCTAACCATATCGGTATCAGCAAGCAGCGTTTGTAACGATTGCAAGTGTTGATTACAAGCTGAAATTGCCGAACGAGACTCTTTAAAAATATAGCCGAAATCAGCGGTCCGATAAGCCAAAATTGTCGGCAGCTTTTTAAGCATTTTTTCCGCAGATTCCAGCATTTGTTCAAGCTGCATAAAATCCAATGTCTTAGCAGCATGATCCAAAGCTTTTCGAGGCAAGTTATGCGCTTCATCGAAAACCAAGACCATTTCTTCCGGCGGCGGTAATACCAGCCCGCCGCCCAAATCGGCATCGCTCAAAATCACATCATGATTGACCACCGCAACATGCGCCTGCGTCAAGGCCCGCCGCAAAACATAATACGGGCAAGTTTGATAAAACCGGCAGCTTTTACCCGCACAGCCTTCAGAATCTGTCGATATTTGCTGCCATAACGGCATTTGTAGTGGGAGCTGACAATGATCCCGATCACCATCCCATTGATTGGATTCCCACTGCTGCCAAAGCTGCTTTCCCTGAGCCTGAAAAATAGCGTTCTGATATTTTTCATCGACGTCCAAATCCAGTGCAGTTTGCTGTGGCTCAGTGACCAGCTGTTCTAACCGACTCGGGCAAAGATAACGCCGACGGCCTTTTATTTGAATAAATCGAATTGGCTCGGCCAAAGCAGCAGAAAAAGCAGGCAAATCTTTACGCATCAATTGCTGTTGCAAATTGACCGTTGCGGTGCTGATTACCAACAGTTTTTTTGCTGCTGGGCGGTGCGGAGTGCCCCACTCAGATAGCCCAATGTCTTACCAACGCCGGTTGGCGCCTCCACCACCGCCATTCGAGGACCATTTACAACCTGCAGTTGTGCATCAATAAAATCTGCCATCTGTTGCTGCTGCAGCCTGACTTGGAAACCATCGATTTTTTCTGCGATCTGCTGGTAAATCGAATCCGTCAATGATTTTCCTCAAACTCAGGTAGCTGGTTCATGGTGCAAGAATTGATATTGTCCGCATCTTACTGACTTGATGCAATTTAATTATCAGTGTGATTTCAACAGCGTGTTTGTAGAACGAACTCTAATCATTCCAAACTAAAAACGCGATGCGTCTATGCAGTCATAAGTGAAAAGGCCTGCGACTTCACAAATTCTTTTGTAAATTGATCTAAAGGTTGATCTTCTGGCCTATGGATTTTTTATCAATTTCGTACCTAGCCTCTCCATTTTTTGAAATCTTAAAGATTACAAATTTTAATTAAATCTAATCTTTGGATATATGCTTTTCTGTCCTCTATTTAAGGTACTTTTGACTAAGATGCTAATGCTCAATTCTTTTTAGTTCTCTCGTGCTAACCCTATGTCTATATATAATTCAATCATCGTTTTTATCATCCCAAAATATAAATCAAAATTTAGCTTTTCAATCGTATCTAACACGATTTTATCTCAACAAAAACTAGTCTGTTAAAACAGTGCCTATCTCTTGTAATTTAAATAGCTCCTTAAATGCCGCCATATCAAATTCAGCAATAACGGTTCCGTCATCGTCCATAATTTCGTACATCACACCACGTGTCCCCCGAATATTAAACAAGACAATGGTCCCATCATCCCCACCACACTCTCTATGTGGTGAATCATCAGGCTGACTGATGGTATAACTTCCCGTCGGTCTGATTTCTTTTAATTCTCCGTTTGGATAATAAATGCGGTGCTCACCATGAATCACGAATGTGTGGTTAATCGCACAATGTCGGTGTAACACAATGGGCGTATGTGGCAAGAAATGGAATATCACATCAACCAGTTGGTGTGTTTCATCAACATCAAAAATATAATAATAGAAATTATTAAAATCAGTTAATTGCTGCCAATTTACAGCGTAATAATCAAATTCATAAGTCGTCATTTTTGCGCCTTTTCAGTTTGAAAAGTCACTATCCTAACTTCATCGCAAGCACCAGACTTACCCGTTTTTGACCGTATTAGACGGGTGTTTTGCCCGAATATCTCTGTTAAGCGCAAAACAGCCGCGATGTCATATAGAATTGAATCCCCTTTACCAACGAATTAGCTATGCGGCTCACAACCTATCTCATCAGCGTCGTGTTTATCTGTTCCAGCCTATGTTTAATCACGGTATCTGCATATACGTTGTTCAAAGCCAATAAATACACACAAGCCCAATTTAGACACGCTGAAACTTCAGCATTAAATACATTGAACTTACAGGTGACTCGAATTGCGACTGGGTTTGAGTACATCAAACGATTACCCGATTATATTTTGTGGGATGAAATGGGTAATGCGCCAGGCGTTTGCATCAGCTTTCTTGCTTACCATTCAAATCGTCAGGCAGGACGCTGTCGCGGAACCGATATTCAAGAAGTCACGCCAGCTTGGTTTGAGACCCTTTACTGGCACATTTTTTCACCTCAAGAAGAAACGAAACACATTATTGACCACGTAAACAAAGCTTATGGTGAATTATCGATAAGCCAGAATAAATCAGTTCAAGTCAGCACTGCATGGTCTGCGATACATCAGTTGATGAGCTATTCACTCCTGCTCTTTATCAGTTTGTCTGTCTTGCTTTTTTTCAGTATCAGTTTTGTAATGCGGCCATTAAAACTAATCCATTCCAGACTCAATCAAATCGCCTATCAAAACCTAGAGACTTCCTTGCCTAACTTTACTATTGTCGAATGGAACGATACGGCAAATACCGTAAATCACATGCTGCAGAGACTGAAACAATCACAGAAAGAAAACCAACAGTTGCTGTTTAGATTGATGAATGTCCAAGAAGAGGAACGTAAATATCTGGCCCGTGAGCTACATGATCAACTAGGGCAATCACTGACGGGCTTAACGGCGTCACACAGTCTTCTGATGAAACTTGTCGACAGTGACTCAGATGCCATTCAGACAACACTAAGCAGGGCTTGCACCGTAACAGCATCAATGCATATTCAACTCAGGCATATTTTGGATTACTTAAACCCTACAGACATTGAGAATCTGGGCTTAAGTGCCTGTCTACAATCACTTATTAACTACTGGCAGCAACATTGTCCATGCATACACTATCAGTTGGAAATGAGTGCTCAGTTAGATACAGTTTCAAGCGCAAATTCATTACAGTTATTTCGAATTGTTCAGGAGGCCGTCACCAATATTGCCAAACACGCACAAGCCAAAAATGCATTTATTACCATTCAATTAGACTCGCAAAAATCACAGCTTGAACTGGACATTGAGGATGATGGGAAACTGACAAATGTCACTCAGTTATCAGCTGGACATGGATTGATCGGTATATCTGAACGAGTTGAAGCCTTGGGTGCAAAATTAACGCTCACCAGTCCTCCAGACGGCGGCTTAAAACTGAATGTCGTTATGTCACTGAACAGGCCAGATGAATAACCTGATGCAGGCGGATTGCATAAAAGTGCTAATGATTGACGACCACGCTATCGTACGTGAAGGCTATCGGGCCCTCATTAACTCCTACTCTGATATCCATATTGCGGCTGAGACCAACACCGGAGAAACGGGCTATCAACTCTATAAATCTATACAACCCGATGTAGTTTTACTCGATATAAATCTGCCTGAAATGAGCGGTATTGAAACCATTAATAAGCTCCGCTTTTATGACCCTACGGCCCGTATTATTGTATTTACCATGCATTTGTCCGGATTGATTGCGGCTAAAAGCATTAAGGCTGGCGCTCGTGGTTATATTACAAAGAACAGCAACCCAGACAAATTAATTGATGCGATTCGTCATGTGGTGAGACATAAACAACTTGTTTTAAGTCCAGACATAGAGCATGCATTGGCAATTGAGCATGTTGCGAGTCAGACGGAGGCAATCAAACAGCTCTCTCCGAGAGAATTCGAAATATTAAGACTGATCGTGATGGCTAAGTCAGCTGAACAGATCGCCGAGATTTTGAATATCAGCCCTAAAACAGCAGCGAATTGTCACTACAGAATCAAAAACAAACTGGGCGTTGCCAATGATATTGAATTAACCCATCTTGCGATTAAATTAAAGATAGCCTCTCCTGATGATGTTATTCAATAATGAATCTGAGGAGTTCAGGGTCGATCGATTTTCAATCATGTCTGCCCCCATTGATCTCCCCATACCAGTCACCGGCAGCGTTTTATCCTTTGAATAGCGTTTCCGAAACAACTCTGCTTGCGGCCAGGCTTGGCAGCGGTGATAGCAGCGTCACAGCCAGACTGGCAGCGAGCATTTTAAGACTTTGTCTGCGGGTGAAGCGATTTTTCATGGTCTTAGAATATTAAATGGCTACTCATTACACTCACAACTCAACTTTCCATGTCTAGTGATTGATACATAGCATGAGTATGATGTACCTTTTTTAAGCATACAATTTGAGGTGTACAACTCATCATCACCTGCACCGCACAGTCCGTATGAATACGCTAGCAACACCCGCTCTTCCTTGGGCACTAAAGCCATAAAGGCTGTGCTCCCTGCAGCCTCGACTGATTCTTCATTAACATAAGATTGCATTCCCCCCAGCTTGACCTTCTTAATACAAATTTTACTAAGCGAATTGTTGTGAATAAGAACTTGGGTCATGAGTTGAGAAGTTGACCATGCTAAATAAAGCAATAGCATAATTAGCATCATGCTGATAACAAATGGTTTCATCTTTGACTTATCAGATGCCTTATTTGGAAACCTCATTTGTTAGCCAACTCTAATCATTACATTGGATCCGAATATTACTTGTATATTAAAAAGCAACAAAAAAATAACGTAATATGATTTGATGGCTCGAAATTCGGTCACGACCAGCCTGTAACGAATCAGGACTTCTGTGCCCTGCTCCAGCCAGTCGGTTTTGCCTTGCCTGAAGGCCATGGCGGTGATTTTACGACTATCGGGCAGGCGTAAATGATCCTGGTTCTTTCCCACCAAGCGCCAGTCTGCGACTTCAAACAGACCGTGGAATCGCGGTTCTTTAAAGCCTTGCCCCCAGGGCGCAGCATTGGGTAATCGTTCAGCCAGATCCAGGTTGATTTCAACGTGATGCAATTCACCATCGGAAGAAGGTATCAAGGGGTCAGCCAACTTGATTTCTATTCATAGCACTCACAACTCAGCTTTTCGTCTTGAAAGAGTGATAAATAGCAGTAGTCTGCTCCATGTCTTTCAAGCAGACAATGTGAGGTAATCATTTCTTTTTCTGTCGAATTACACAATCCATTTGAGTAAGTTAAAGCGACATCGACTTGACGGGGAGAGAATCCTGAAAAATGGATGAGTTCACGAATTTTGGCAGGCTTGTCATCAAGAAACGAAAATACGCCAACGTCTATCTCCTCAATGCAAATTTCACGCGATGTCAGATTGTGTAATTGAAAACTGGTTAGCATCAAAAAAACTGACCACATCGCATAAAGTATTAACAAAGCCAGAAATGTGCCGATGATTACATTTTTCAATCGTGTTTGACTTTCCATGTCGGATTCACTTTTTCTATTACTTAGTTCGTACTTCGGGCTAAATTCAAACCGGCTGCAATAAATCATCCACCAGAAACTGTACCGACTTAGTGGCTCGAAACTCGTTAACGGCCAGCCGGTAACGAATCAGCACTTGTGTACCCCGCTCCAGCCAGTCGGGTTTGCCTTGTCTGAAGGCCATGGCGGTGATTTTCCGGTTATCGGGCAGGCTTAAACTCAGGCGTAAGTGATCCTGATCCTGCCCCACCAACCGCCAGTCTGCGACTTCAAATAGACCGTGGAAGCGGGGTTCTTCAAAGCCCTGCCCCCAGGGGGCGGCATTGGGTAATTGTTCCGCCAAATCCAGATTGATTTCTCCGTGGTGAAGCTCACCATCGGAATGCAGGTGTTGCTGGTAGACCGCGGGATCAACCATTTCTGTCAGCACGGTTTCAAATGCTTGGGAAAAGGTCTGGAAATCATCCAGCTTTAAGGTTAGCCCAGCTGCCATGGCATGACCGCCAAAGCGTTGCAGCATGGCCGGGTGACGGGAGGCAATGCGGGCTAATACATCGCGAATATGCACACCGGCAATCGAACGCGCTGAGCCTTTGATTTCACCTTCATTGCCCGGTGCGAAGGCAATCACCGGTCGGTGCAGTTTTTCCTTGATACGTGAGGCCAATAAACCAATGACGCCCTGATGCCAGTCGGAATCGAACAGGCAAAATCCGGGAGCGGTATTGTCGGTGTCCAATGACAGCTTATCGAGCATGCTTAAAGCATCCTGCTGCATCTGCTGTTCGACGCTGCGTCGGTCCAAGTTAATCTGATCCAGTTGTGCAGCCGCCGTCAGCGCCTGCTGCCAGTCATCGCTCAGCAGTAGGTTAATACCCAAGCCCATATCATCCATACGACCCGCGGCATTGAGTCGGGGGGCGATGCTGAAAGCTAAATCCGGGCTGGCCAGCTTGACGGCTTCCCGTCCGGCAACTTGTGCCAAAGCCAGAATACCAGCACAGGCGCGACGCTGGCGCATGCGCTTCAAACCAACATCCACCAAGGTTCGGTTGAGTTGATCCAACGGCACCACATCCGCGACGGTGCCTAATGCCACCAGATCCAGCCAGTCGCTGACATTGGGTTGTTTCAGGCCCTGAACATCAAACCAGCTCTGCTCACGCAAAGCCTGACGCAAGCCTAATAGCAGGTAAAAACAGACGCCAACACCGGCCAGATTTTTAGAGGGAAACGTATCACCAGGCTGATTCGGATTAATAATGGCATCAGCTTGTGGCAGCGTTTCACCAGCAAGATGGTGATCGGTGACCAGTACCTTGATACCACGCGCTTTAGCCGCATCAACGCCTGCCACTGCGGCAATACCGTTATCCACGGTCAGCAGTAAATCAGGTTGGTTCTGCGAGGGAATTTCGTCGAGTAACTCAGGCGTCAGGCCATAACCATGAACAAAGCGGTTAGGCACAATAAAGTCGATGTTTTTTAGGCCCATCGCTTGAAGACCACGAATCGCCAGTGCACAACTGGTAGCACCATCACTGTCAAAGTCAGCCACAACCGTGACTTTCCATTGCTGATTGAGAGCTTCAAGTAATAAACCGACCGCCTTGTCCATGCCCAGCATTTGCTCGGGTCGCGGTAGGTCGGTGAGTTCAAAAAATAAGTTTTCAGCTTTTTGTATGCCTCTGGCGGCAAAGACCCGGCGCAGACACTCTGGCCAATTGTCCGGCAAGTTTTCCCAGCCACTGCTGTCACGGGTGGTAATCAACACCAGCTTCGCCAACAGGCAAGTGAGTAGGTGCCATGTTCAGGGATAATCAGCTTGAATGTTCCGATTTGAAATGTCCTCAATTGTCGCCACACGGCTTCCAACCAAGGTAGCAGCTCAACATAAGGATCAGCCGTTTGTTCTTCAACTTGGGGTAGTACAGTGATACCGCAACCCGATGGCCATTTAGCCGAAGTTTTCATGTCAGAATAATAAGGTCGGTTCACCGTTTTTGCTAAAGCTGGCAACAAGGCATTTTTCCCTAACAGCCAATCCCACTTCACCGACGGTATATAACTATCTAAACCTGAAAACCAGACAGCATTGATAGGTAAAAGACCGGCCGCTTCACGCTCGATATTTACCGGATGTTGCGCTAACACCATTTGCATTTCATTCATTAACCGCCGCCATTTACCGGCATCCTTACCCTGAGGTAATGCATCCGTGATGGGTTTTCCTTCCAACTTCTCCGGCGAATAACATTGCATATCGGGCTTAGCGTTGAGTCGTAGCCCCCAATGGCGTGAATCAAATGTTAACCAAGACGACGCATAGCCAGTCAACAAGGGTGACAAAGCCGCTTGAATGGCTTGCATTTCCAGCTGCGTAAGCTGGATTGTCTGCCGAAACATTAACAGTCGATCTCGATCCGCATGCAAATAACAGGGGTCGGCACATATCGCGGTTTCTTCAGGAAAGCGAATCTTGGCCATCGGTAAATCTGGACGCTGGCTTGTTGATGACATCAACAAACTGACAACATCCGCATTATTTTCTGTCAATCGCGCGCGCTCGATTAGCGTTTGTAGCCGATCCGGTAAATGTAGCCGATTTAACGGCTGAAACAAGTGCGACGCGCCCGGCCAAATAAGGCTGAATTCGCGATTAAATGTCATGGATAACGTCTTTGACAAACGGAATTGTCAATCGGCGTTTGGCTTGCAACGAAGCAGCGTCAAGTTGCTGCAAAATACGCATTAAAGACGGCATATCTCGTCCTGCATGCCGTAATAAATAACTGGCGACTTCATCGGGCATAATAAGGCCACGGCTTTGCGCTTGCAAAACCAATGCAGCTTGCTTGGCTTCATCTGTCATCAGTGACAGGCGAAATACCAAGGCCAAGCTGAGTCGTGAACGCAAGTCTGGTAAGTCCAGCGCTAATTCTGACGGCGGCGTTCGGCTGGTAAATACCATGCGCGACGGAGTTTGTTGAAGCCGATTAAACAGATGAAATAGGGCTTCCTCCCAGGCATCTGATCCTGCGATAGCGTCAACATCGTCAATCATGACCCAATCCGCCAAGACAACACCTTCTAAAGCTTGAGGGGCAGCGCTTTGTCGTAGTTCATTTAAATTCAGATAGGTAACGGATTGCCTATCAAGACGCTCCTGAATGGCAAGGCATAAATGGGTTTTACCCGCGCCCTTCTCACCGCTGAAGAACAACATCGGATAACCCTCACCCAGGCAAAATGTTTCAATTGCTTCGGCAATCTCAGGGTCGGCAAATAAAAAATTATCCAGCCGATAGACTTCCTGAGGAGAAAGTCGCAATGTCAGTTGCTGTGTCATCAGATATCAGGAATACAGCTGGCTTTTAACATAGCGATCATGGGCATGACGCAGCATCACCATAATCACGGCAGCCACAGGTAAAGCCAATAACACGCCAATAAATCCGAACAGGCTACCGCCGGCCATGACGGCAAAAATGACAGCAACCGGATGCATGCCAATACGTTCACCAACAAAGCGCGGCGTCAGGAACATGCCTTCAATCAGCTGCGCAAAACTGAACACGCCAATGACAAACAATACGGGTAGCCACTCTTGAAATTGCAGATAAGCCGCCGTCCCTGCCAACAAGATCCCGACAAGCAGACCCAAATAAGGAACAAAACTCACAATACCAGCAATAACGCCAATTAGTAATGCCAGGTCGAGTCCGATTAACGTCAAACCAATACTATAGATAATGGCGAGCGCCAACATGACCATCAGCTGACCGCGCAAAAAGCCAGCCAGCATGTCATCACAATCTTTTGCTAAATAGCTAACCTCTTCCTGATAACGACGTGGCAACAGTTCCTTGATTCTGCCAACCAGAATATCCCAGTCCCGAAGCAGGTAAAAAGTCAGTACGGGAATCAACACCAGATTGGTCAAAAAAGTCATCACTGCCAGCCCTGACTTACTGACATAGCCAACAATATTACCGGCAACTTTCCCCGCTTGCGCCCAGTAATCTTTAAAGGCGGTTTTCACCGTTTCCAGATCGAAAACCTCTTGAGACAGTCCCAGACTTTGCATGACCGGGCTCAGTGCAGTCTGTAAACGATCAATATATCCAGGTAACTTCTCAAACAAGGCTTTTAATTGCTCGTTCAACAAAGGAATAAACAGCAATAACGCCACGATAAGTGTGATAAACAAACTGACGAAAACGATAGAAACCGATAAGGTTCGAGAGAGCTTTTTATCTTCAAGCCGATCAACCAGCGGATCACCAAGATAAGCCAATAATGCCGCAATAAAGAAAGGCATCAATACCCCGGACAGCAAATAAATCAACCAGCCTGCCACTAATATCAATGCCAGAATTAACCAGCGATTATGTTGTGGGATCAGCGGTGTTTCCGTTGTCGCCATGCATTCATTCCCCAAACCAGAATATATTCACTGCCACTATTAATCACACTGGCCACTACCAACCAGATACCAACCGTCGTGACCGCATGATGTTCAGGAAACCACTGCGTTTGAATCATCACTGTGAGAACCAGCAGGATCTGCATCAGGGTGTTGATTTTACTGCTCCACAATGGTTTCAATTCATATTCACCAAACGCATAGTGATACGCCAATGCACCAATCACAATGATCACATCACGGCCAATGACCACAGCAAACAACCACCAGGGGAGCAGGCCCAAATAGCTGAGCGTGGCAAAACTAACAACCAGCAATAATTTATCCGCAATCGGATCCAGAATGGAACCCAGCCGACTCTGCCATTGAAAATGTTTGGCCAAAAAGCCATCCAAACCATCAGAAACGCCAGCAACAGCAAATAAAATCAGCGCTAAACCAAAATCAAACTGCAACATCGCCCACATCACCGGCAACACCAGAAAAATTCTGGCAATAGAAATGAGATTTGGAATATCGCGAAGCGTCAAGGCATTAACCGATATCGCTCAGTTTGATTGGTGGCAGAAGATTGCTCGGGTACCAGCACATTATCAAAAGCAAGTAGCTCACGAAACCGGTTCACATCTCCGCGGAGTTGTAATTCAGCATCCAAGACACCCTCCGCCAGACTTTGTACTGAAAATGAGGCGACGGTTTGTGACTGACGAAAATATTGGCTCAAACGTTGATAGTCAGCATAGTTTTGTACATTTGAAATCTGTAATTTATAGGCAGTCGCTTCTCCGGTCTGAATCGCGAAGCGTCTGCCGAGCCTGTCGGCAAGCTCATGCATGCCCTGAGCCAAAGCATCACTCAATGGCCCTTCACTAGACCAGCGCTGCGTTTCGTCACCGCTTAACAACTGCCAACTTATGCCTGTCTGATCGTTATTTCCCCGAATCTGCAGACTGACCACCAATTTTGCCCCATAACGATTTGAGGCACGGTTGAGCGCCGCCACGTTTCCCGTCCAGATATCCGAAAAACTGATTTGGCTTTGATCTTCCAAGTCCATTACCGGCATCAGCACAGGTAAACCGCGTTGTTTTGCCAAAGACTTCAGCGTCACGGTGACCGCATCTGTCTCATCGGCAATCAACTGATGTTGGCCCGCTTGTTCAGAAGCAATCCAAAACAATATTTGTGGCCGGTTGGCTCCCCACCGTGGTAAACCAACCTGCTCTAACGCACGATCCAGTGTGGGTTTATCAAAATCAATCACCACGGCTAGTTCTTGTGGCGAGGTCAAATCCATATTGTCGGCATTCACTTGTTGGTAAGCAAATTGACCTACATAGCGCTGCGCATCGGCCAGGATTGCCGTGATATCTGCTTGATTTACCTGCTGTCTATCGCCCACCAATTTCACAATCACTTGCTTGAGCGCATCCGGCAACACGCGGTTACGGTCTGACTCGCTTTGCGAATCAATGGCAACCTCGGCTTGATAAAGGTGGGCCACCTGCGCTGCCTGAGCAGAAAACGCAGTAAAAAGAACAATCAGCACGGTAAATAATCGAGTCATTGTGTTATTCTAGCACGCTGATTTTTCTCTGTGATGTCCATTATTTCAGGAATTGATATGACTGATCCCGCCGCCCCGTCTCAACCCGCCAAAACCAGTCTCAGTTATCAAGATGCTGGAGTCGATATTGAGGCTGGTAACACCTTGGTCGACCGTATAAAACCGCTAGCTTCGCGGACAAAACGACCAGGCGTTATGGCTGGCCTGGGTGGTTTTGGCAGTTTATTCGAGTTGCCAACAGAGCGATACCAGCAACCGGTGTTAGTTTCTGGTACGGATGGTGTTGGCACAAAACTACGTTTAGCGATTGAAACTGGCGTGCATGACACAATAGGCATCGATTTGGTGGCGATGTGTGTCAATGATATTGCTGTACTGGGTGCTGAGCCACTGTTTTTCCTTGATTACTATGCAACCGGCAAGCTGAATGTTGATGTCGCAGCCAGTGTTGTCAGTGGTATCGCCGAGGGTTGTCTACAATCCGGTGCTGCATTGGTTGGCGGGGAAACCGCAGAAATGCCCGGCATGTATGATGCTGATGACTATGATCTGGCCGGTTTTTGTGTCGGCATCGTCGAAAAAGCTAACATTATCGATGGCAGCAAAGTTCAGGATGGCGACGTGTTAATCGGCCTTGCCTCATCAGGCCCCCATGCCAATGGCTATTCATTAATTCGAAAAATCATTGAACACAGCGGCGTTGATTTAAACAGTTCCTTCGATGGTGCCACACTTGCCGAAAAGCTGCTCACTCCAACTAGAATATACGTTAAATCATTACTTCAACTTAATGAAAAAATTGATATTCATGCGTTATCTCATATTACCGGCGGTGGCTTGTTAGAAAATATTCCTCGCGTTTTACCAGACGGGGTTGTCGCTAAAATTGATGCTGGCAGTTGGCAGCGCCCTGCTATATTCGACTGGCTGCAACAGCACGGTAATGTGGTTGATAAAGAAATGTACCGCACATTTAATAACGGCATTGGCATGGTACTTTGCGTGGATGCAGAACAAGTGGATGAAGCGGTTAATACCCTGACAGCCTTAGGTGAAACGGCCATGAAAATCGGCCGAATAGAATCCTCTGACAGTGCTGAGCGCGTACAAATTATATGACTAAGGCCCGTTTAGTCGTTCTGATATCAGGCCGTGGCAGCAATATGCAATCGCTGATTAGTGCTATTGAAAACGATGAACTAGAGGCAGAAATTGTCGCGGTTATCAGTAATCGTCCTGATGCAGCGGGCCTGCAAAGTGCCAGTGATGCCGGGATCAATACCGAGGCGATTGATCATAAGGATTTTGCCAGTCGTGATGCATTCGACAAAAAACTCGCTGAAGTGGTTGATCATTTTCAGCCTGATTTTGTAATTCTTGCCGGCTTTATGCGAATTCTGACTGCTGATTTTGTCAATCACTTTGCTGGCCGACTAATTAATATCCATCCTTCTCTTCTGCCTAAATTTAAAGGCTTGCATACCCATCAACGTGCGATTGAAGCCGGTGAAAAAGAACATGGCGCCAGTGTACATTTTGTCACCGAAACGCTAGATGATGGTCCGGTAATTTTACAGGCTAGTGTGCCCGTTTTACCGGCCGACACACCCGACACCCTAGCTGCACGTGTTCTGGTCGAGGAACATAAGCTCTATCCCGCTGCCTTAAAGTTATTATTGCAGCAGGAGTCCTGAATTTATGATGTTATGGCTGTCTTGTCTCTGGATATGGATAGCGGCCTCTCCGGTGTTGGCCGATTCGACGCCAATGGATTATCAAGCCAATTATCAGGTTGAGTTAAATGGCATTCAAGCTGGCGAACTCGAGCAAACCTTAACAACTGATGAAGCCAGCAATCGTCAGTTAGTGACAAGAACGCAGGCCAAAGGCGTCTTTGCTTTTTTTAAGCCTGACATTATTACCGAAACCAGTATCTGGCAGCAGGTTGATGGCCAGATAAAACCGCAGTTTTACCGGTATCAACGTCAAGGTGGCAAAAAAGACAAGTTGTTAACCATGTCTTTCGACTGGTCGACCGCAATCGTACACATCGATGATCGTGAACACCCATGGGAACTCGCACTGCAGTCTGACACGCTCGATAAACACGTTTACCAATTACAACTCATGCGTGATTTAGCCGCCGATCGACAATCGCTACAGTACACCATCGCCGATGGTGGCAAACTCAAACAGTATGAAATCACGCGACAGGCAACTGAGGTAATCGAAACACCACTCGGGCACATTGAGGCTATTCGGCTAAGTCGGGATCGAGACCCAGACAGTGAGCGACAAACCACCTTATGGTGCGCGCCGGCGCTGGGATATTTACCCGTCAAATTAGAACATATCGAAAAAGATGACAGTCGTTTTACGGCTCACATTCGTAAACTCGATGGCTTGCCTGTATCGGCATTTCAGACACCCCAACCGAAATCAACACCATGAGCACAAAACAGTTTGAAATTTTAGAAGATAAACCGGTTTTTAAGGGTTTTTTTGGGGTGAACCAACTGACAGTTCGTCACACACTTTACCGTGGCGGTTGGAGTCCCCCGCTCAGTCGAGAAATTTTTCACCGGGGAGAATGCGTTGCGGTGTTACTCTACGATGCCCAGGAAGATGCTTTGGTGATGATTGAGCAATTCCGCGTAGGCGCATTACAGTTTGGCGATGAACGGGCCTGGTTGCTGGAAATTGTCGCTGGTGCCATTGAGCCAGGCGAAACACCGGAATCGGTTGCTCGCCGTGAAGTCCTTGAAGAATCAGGCTGTGAGGTTGAGGATTTATTTAAAATCAATTCTTTTTTTACCTCACCTGGTGGCACCTCTGAATTACTCCACCTTTATTGCGGCAAAATAGACAGTACCAAAGCTGGCGGATTGCATGGCCTTGATGAGGAAAATGAAGATATTGCCGTCTCTGTCATGCCGTTTTCCAATGTTTTTCGATTACTGGAACAAGGAAAAATTGTCTCAGCAATTCCCATTATTGCCATTCAATGGCTGGCATTAAATCGCACACAACTTCGTCAACGCTGGCAAGCAAAATCAACTTAGTGGAACAACCCCATGAATAAAATGCTGATTTCAGTTTTAGGAAGTGATGAACCTGGCATTATGGCCGTCGTTGCTGACAGCTTACGACAAGAAAATGGCAATATTGAAAACCTCAGTCAAACGCTGCTAAAAGACGTTTTCGGCGCGCTGCTGATGGTGAGTTTTCCAGATGATAAATCGGCACAAACCGTGAAAACCACGCTTGATCATGCCTGCATAAACATGAATCTGTTTATCAGCGTTAACCCTTGGAATCAACAAGCCTCTGAATGGCAACAAAATAAACCGGTTACACAGCCCTACATTGTTACCTGTATTGGCCCGGATCGTCAGGGACTGGTTGCTGACGTGGCCAAGCAATTATTTATCCATGGGGTCAATATCACGGATATGCAGGCTATTTTCAGGGGCGGTGAGGATCCCATGGATAATTTAATGATTTTTGAGGTAGATGTGCCTAAAGCGACAGTCATGGATGATTTACGGCTTGCGTTAGCGGACATTGCCAACCGCTTGGCTCTGGAAATCCATGTCCAGCATCGGCGGATTTTTGAATCTGTCAGCAATATCTTACTGTAAATCTTTTCCGGAAAATTCGTCATGCTGAATCAAAAAGACATTATTTCAACACTGCAAATGGTGCGTGAAGAAAATCTGGATCTGCGTACCGTGACGGTTGGTATCAATCTGACCGATTGTGTCAGTGATGATATTGGCCGGTTTAAACGCAATATTTACGACAAAATTCTAAAACACGCTGGTCAATTAGTGACAACCTGTCAGCGGATTGAACGTCGCTATGGGATTGAAGTGGCCAATAAGCGTATTTCGATTAGTCCTATCGGCGTGGTTGCCGCCCCATTCAGTACCGAACAGATGGTCGACATTGCCTTAACTTTGGATCACGCTGCCAACGAATTAGGCATTGATTTCATTGGTGGCTTTAGCGCACTGGTTGAAAAAGGCATCAGTCGAGGTGATCAAGCCTTAATCTCGGCGATTCCAGAAGCATTGACCCAGAGTAAACGCGTCTGTGCTTCCGTCAATGTTGCCAGTACCCGCGCTGGTTTAAACATGGATGCTATTAATCAGATGGGCCAAGTGATTAAACAGGCAGCACAGCTTACCGCTGAAAATGATGGCTTGGCGGCAGCAAAACTGGTCGTCTTTGCCAATATTCCACAGGATGTGCCGTTTATGGCTGGTGCTTACCTCGGTATTGGCGAAGCAGATGCTGTCGTCAGTGTCGGCGTTAGTGGCCCTGGCGTAGTCAAAGCTGCGTTGCAACGCGCTTTAGAGGAAGAAGAAAAACTGGATTTAAGTCGAGCTGCAGATGTCATTAAACAAACGGCGGCGCGGCTTACCCGAGCCGGTGAATTAGTTGGCCGTGAAGTAGCCAGCTCACTTGGTTTACCGTTTGGCATCGTCGATCTCTCTTTAGCCCCGACGCCAAATGAAAACGACAGTGTTGGCGAAATTTTCGAAGCCATTGGCCTACCTGCGATTGGTGCACCGGGCAGCACCGCTTTTTTAGCCATGCTCAATGATGCCGTTAAGAAAGGAGGCGCCTTTGCCAGTTCGCATGTCGGCGGATTAAGTGGTGCCTTTATTCCGGTTTGTGAAGATTTGACTATCGCGCGATCCGCAAGTAATCGCACGCTGTCTCTGGAAAAACTGGAAGCCATGACCGCTGTCTGTTCTGTCGGTCTGGATATGGTGGCACTGCCGGGGGATACCAGCGCCGAAATGCTCTCGGCTATCATCGCCGATGAAATGGCCATCGGCGTGATTAACAAAAAAACAACTGCGGCCAGACTCATTCCTGTGCCAGGAAAACAAGCCGGTGATCAGGTGTTTTTTGGTGGGTTGCTTGGAGAAGGACCGATTATGGCCGTCAACATGGGCAATCAGGAAAATCGTTTTGTGCGGCTGGGCGGCCGAATTCCTGCGCCAACCCAAAGCCTGGTTAATTAATCAATATAGCGACGCTTCGGGTAAAACCTCTGACGTTTACAGCGTTACACCAATGCGTTTCGCCACTTCTTCGTATGCCTCGATGACACCGCCAAGGCCTTGACGAAAACGATCTTTATCCAGTTTTTTACGGGTTTGTGCATCCCAAAGACGACAACCATCCGGACTGAATTCGTCACCGAGAATGACTTCTCCTCCGAATATGCCAAATTCTAGTTTGTAATCAACCAAAATCATGCCGGCGTCTGCAAACAATTGCTTGAGAACCGTATTGACCTCAAAGGTTAATTGTTTCATTTTTTGAACTTGCGCTTCAGTCGCCCAACCAAACGTGGCAATGTGGTATTCATTGACCATTGGGTCATGCAAGGCATCATTTTTCAGAAAAAACTCAAAAACTGGCGGTGTTAAACTCATCCCATCCTCAACACCAAGCCGTCTGACCAGACTACCCGACGCCACATTTCGAACCACACATTCCACCGGAATCATTTGCATACGTTTCACCAGCGATTCCGTCTCATTAAGCAATTTTTCAAAATGCGTTGCAATTCCTGCTCCGCTTAATGTCTGCATAATAAAAGCGTTGAATTTATTGTTTACTTCGCCTTTACGATTAAGCTGCTCAACCTTTTCTCCATCAAATGCTGAGGTATCGTCGCGAAAACTGAGTACGACATAATCAGCGTCATCGGTGGCATAGACACTTTTGGCTTTGCCGGCATAGAGTTGTTGTCGTTTTTCCATGGGTCGTTCCACTAAGCTTTAGTTAATTGGCGCCAGCCAAAACCAGCATCCTGATCTGCTATGCCAATCCAGTCATGTTCGCAATTGAGCGCCTTGGCAAACAAAGGCAAAACCAAGGATGGCAGATTATTTTTTTCACTGATGTGCATGGCAAAAATATGTTGTAACCGAGAGGTGTCGATTTTCTCAAGTAATGTTGATGATTGCACATTATTTAAATGGCCGAACCGTCCACCAACACGAATTTTCAACGACGGCGGATAATCCCCCTCAGCGAGCATATCAATATCATGATTCGCTTCCAGCATTAACGCATCGCAGCCACTGAGTACAGATTCGATCAAAGGGGTAATCGAGCCCACATCGGTGAGTAAACCTAGTCGATATTCGCCATTGCTAAACACAAACTGCGCCGGCTCACGTGCATCATGCGGAACGGGAAATGGCAAGATATGCAGATCCTGAATACTAAAATCAGTATGGCAATTAAACGTTCTAATCAATCCGTTTAAATCTTCAGAAAGGCAAGCCGCCGTACCGGCCGTTGCATAAACAGGCAAATGGTAACGGCGGGCCAGCACCCGGATACCGCTGATATGATCAGCATGCTCATGGGTGACCAATAAAGCCGTTAGTTCACTTGGCGCAACTCCTTGCTGATAGAGCCGTTTTTCCGCTTCTTTGGCAGAAAAACCGCAATCTACCAATAAGGTTGTGTCAGCTTCTTTTATCAGCGTGCCATTACCGCGGCTGCCACTGCCAAGTGAAGCAAACTGCATTATTGTGTCAGCTGCTCCTGGATCAGGCTTAATAAACGTCTGGCCGTATCAGATACCGATCGCACCTGCTCAGCATCAAGCACCGTAATACGCGTATTTCCGGCATCAGAACTCAACTTGATGTAATAGTATTCTTCCGGTGCTTCTTCAGCATCATCACGCCAGAATGCCAATCCACTGAAAAAACCTTCCTCATCTTGTTCGGCTTCCAGGAACGGATCCACATATCGGACAAAATATGTACCACGAGAACGATCGCGATCTTCTACCGCAAAACCACGGCTATCGAGCACACGGCCAACACGTTCCCATGTTTCGACGTATTCCTGCTCAACAACCAAAACTTGGCGGCCTTCACCTTCATCCATCAAGGTAACCGCAGGCATCACAGACGATGGCGCTTGTTGACGCTGTTGAGGCTGACTTGCAGCCAATTGGGCTTTATCTTCTTGGAACAAAACCCCTAGAAAATCAGCCAACTGTCTCAACATGGCCTCATTTTTAACCACATTGGTTTCGGCTTCGTCACGCGCACCCAGATAAATTCGTGCCGACTGATTCACATCGCCTTTTTCCATACGGACACGATACGCATAATTTTCACCATCAGGCCCAGTATCCATCAAACCAATACGACGTTCTTTACGAACAACATCGATATTTTTAGTCGACCAAAAGTTTTCGATGCGCGTCCAAGTCACATCCGGCTCACCAGGCACCACTAAATGACGACGCCCTTCTTCACCCGCCAAAGCCGGTTTAGCATCGGGCTGGATGTTGTAGCGCGCGGCCAGCGGGTTGTTGGCAGCTTCTTCATACTCAGAATAGGTCGCTGAAGTATTACGATTGCCAACAATGTTGTCATTAATCTGATTAAGACTGAGTTCTGGCGGCACTTCCAATGCAGGCATCGTCTCAGCACGACGGTACTCTTGCGTATTATCAGGCGCCACTTCCTCCAATGACGGCAAAAGACCACAACTGCTTAAGGCCAGACTGGATACGACCAGCCATGCACTGGTTTTCAGACGATTCACGTTGTTCATTGATTGCTGTTCACTCATTTAAAGGATTCAATACCCCGGCTGCAGCCAGCGCATCACGAACCGGTTGATGAAATTTTTCTGACAAGACCGTCATCGGTAAACGTATGCCAGAGGGTATCATGTTCATGGTGTGTAATGCCCATTTTACTGGGATTGGATTAGATTCACTGAACAGACTTTGATGGAGCAACGCCAGCCGATCATTAATTTTACGTGCTTCTTCGGCTTTTCCTTGCATCGCTGCTTGACACATATCATGCATCAATTTCGGCGCAACGTTGGCTGTGACAGAAATGACGCCCCGTCCGCCCGCCAGAATAAAATCAACTGTGTTGCCATCTTCTCCAGTGTATAGCTCAAAATCTGGCGAACAAACGTCACGAATCAGCTGAACACGGCGCACATCACCTGTGGCTTCTTTAATACCGATAATGTTGGGAACATAGGACAGCCGACCGACTGTCTCTGGCAGTAAGTCGCACGCCGTACGGCTTGGCACATTATACAAAATCTGTGGTAAATCAACGGCTTCAGCAATTGCTTTAAAATGCTGATACAAACCTTCTTGGGTCGGGCGATTATAATAAGGTGTCACCAACAGCGCTGCTGTCGCGCCAAGCTGACGTGCATATTCAGTCAGTTCAATCGCTTCAGAAGTCGAGTTGGCGCCGGTGCCGGCAATAACAGGGATACGTCCAGCTACCTGTTTAACGATATCAGCAATAACGCCTGAATGCTCTTCGACACTTAATGTGGCTGATTCGCCGGTTGTGCCAACAGCCACAATCGCATCGCTGCCGTTTTCGATATGAAACTCAACCAAGCGATGCAGGCTGTCACTGTCCAGCGAACCATCTGCTCGCATGGGCGTCACCAGTGCTACCATACTGCCGCTGAACATAAATGCCGGACTCCAAAAAATAAACTGGCATGGTACTTTGCCAGCCTGCTGATGACAAGCGTTTGGCACATCGGACTCTAAAAATTAGAATCCGCTTAATTCAAGGAGATATTATGCAAACCGTATCGATTAACCAACCTGTCCCCGCTTTCACCTCACCAGCGACGGGTGAGCAAGAAATCAGTCTGGCTGAGTTTGCCGGAAAAAATGTAGTGATTTATTTTTATCCCAAGGATAATACGCCGGGTTGTACCACAGAAGGTCAGGACTTTCGTGATCACTATGACCAGTTTTCAGCATTAAATACGGTCATCCTGGGCGTGTCCCGAGATGGATTAAAGGCGCATGAAAACTTCAAAAACAAACATGCCTTTCCGTTTGAGCTGCTCTCTGACAAGGAAGAGCACTTATGCCAGCTGTTTGACGTCATTAAACTCAAAAAGCTCTACGGAAAATCCTACATGGGCATCGAACGGAGTACTTTTCTTATCGACAGTAAAGGCATTCTTCGTCAGGAATGGCGTGGCGTGAAAGTCAAAGGTCATGTCGCCGCCGTATTGGAAGCAGTTAAAAGCTTGTAAACGTTTCCCTGCACCCCTTGTGCGCAACTGTTATCGCAAGCAGCACCATAACGGTGCAAAACATGCCTAAAAATATGACATTAGCCCAGAACTGACGATAATTGAATGGTTGGTGTGAGTTTTGCTTGTTTTTCGCAATATCTACTATGAGAACCCCGCATGTCACTACAGCTTAAAAGTCAGCAAATGAACCTAAGTCGCTCTGAACGCAACTGGTTGCCCTGGTTTGGCGCTAATGGAAAACTGAAACTGGCATGGAGCTGTTTTTTAAACAAGGACACCTACAGCGATGTAGAACATACCTTTGAAGGTATTGCCGCGACACGGGTCAAATTACTCGAACAATGGTCCGAATATCTCTGGCAACAACTTGGCCAGATGGCTGAGCGTATCAGCACGCAATGGCCGGAAACCGGTAGTGAATATCTCAAACAACAGTTAGCGGGGCTGCGAGATTTTTCTGAGCTATTTTTAGTAAACCCCGATGGCAAAGTGCGCTACTCCACCTTCGCTGGACACATTGGCCAACAGGATTTGAATCCAGCAGCCGTCAATGCAGGACTGGAAGATATCTTCTTACATGGTCCGTATGTTGATCCCTTAACGTTGCAGATTGGCGCCTCAATCTCCAAATTTCATGATGCAGTCACGTTGATGTTTTACCAACCCATTCGGGTCGACAATGAGACTGTCGCGATTCTCTGTGGACGGGTTCCTAATGATGTCATGAGCGATTTGATTCAGCGGGAAGCTGGCCATATCTACCCAGAATCCGGTGACAACTATATTTTCATGGTCAACTCACTATTCGATCCGAATGTGCAGCAAGGCATCGCCTTGTCACGCTCCCGGTTTGAAGATGACACCTTTTCTCATGGCGAAAATCTAAAAAGCGGCATTCACACTGAATTCGGTACGGTTCGCATCCAAAACCATACAGAATTTGAAATTCGCTTTACCGATCCAGCGACAGGCCAGTTACATCCCGGTGTTCGTGAAACGATCAAAAACGGTCAAAACCTGTTTGTCACCTACCCCGCCTATTCAGACTATCGACATATTCCGGTTATCGGTAAAGGGGTTACCTTTCAATTAAAAGGTTCAAAAGATCGCTGGGGCATGATGTGTGAAGGTGATCTTGAAGAGGTTTATCGACGCCGCAGTGTCAACTTCAGCTTACTAAAAGGCTTTGTCACCGGCATGGCTGTTCTTTTGGCGAGTAACAGTGCCCTGCATTATTTTACTGCATTGCCACAATTGGCCATTGATGGGATATCAGTCGCGGCATTAATCCTTATGGCGCTGATTTTACGTAAGAGCCTGACCAAAAAACTGGCAAACAGACTCAACCAGATGACCCGCGTTATTCAGGAAATTGCCGAAGGTGAAGGCAATCTTCGCCAGCGATTAGATACCAACCGGTTAGCTAATGATGAAACCGGTGATATGGGGCGATGGATTAATAGCTTCATTGATAACCTTGATGGCATTGTTGGCCAAGTCATTCGCACCAGTCATGATGTGCGTGACAATAACGAAGCCATGTTGACGACTAACCAGGAAGCCTGCCAAGTATCAGATGAAGTGACGGATGCCATCAGTAAAATGTTGGGGCTAATCAATGAGCAGATTCAGGACATCAGCCAGACAGCTACCACCGCTGAAGCCATGAAATCCGCTATGGATGATGTCGTGGCAGAAGCCCGCGCGCAATATGAAGCGGCACGCAGTGGTACCCAGGAAATACGTGACGTTGTCGCAACAACCGCCACCGCTGTTAAATCCCTGAACAGCCGTACTGCTGACATCGGCAATATTATTAGTGTCATTACCGACATTACCAATCAAACTAATCTGCTGGCACTGAATGCGGCTATTGAGGCTGCCCGCGCAGGGGAACATGGCCGTGGTTTTTCGGTTGTCGCTGACGAAGTGCGTAATCTGGCATCGCGTACAGCGAATTCAGCCGATGAAATTCAAAAAATGATTGAAGGCATGCAACATGAGACTCAGGATGCCGTTAAATTCATGGAAAGCGGCGTTGAAAATGTTGATTTCAATCTGAAGAGAACAGAACAAAACAGTTCAGAAAACAACCAATTACACCAGCTTGTTGAGCAGATTTTTGCCAGTATCAAACAAATGGACCATAACAGCCATGTTCATGGCGATACCGCACGTCAGGTAGGCGCTTCAGCTGAGCAATTACAAAAAGCGGTTGATGCGCTGCAACAACGCTCGGCATCTGTCAGAAATACCGCACAACAATTAGGTCAATTAGTCGGCGTATTCCAGGTTAGTAATCGCTGATAATGAGAATAATTATTAAACATAGAGTCAAGTATACTTAACAACCATTTGATATAAATCACAAAATTAAATTACGCCTTGAAAAAAACCATACAATCCGCATTGTTACTATGTGTTTTAAATTTTGAGGCAAGTTTATGGACGTCAATCTGATTGATGAAGCACATCCCGGCAAAATTGCGGCAGTTTTTAATAACGAAACCGATGCCCGTGCTGCAGAAAAAGCGTTACTACAATCCGGCTTTTTTTCTCAGGATGTTATCAATATCATTCAGCCAAATGACGCTAATTTAAGCCATAAAATTGAGCCAGACAGTCCTGGTATTGCTGGCACCATCCTCAAATCACATGGTGTGCTGGGCGTGGTAGGCTTGTTAGCCGGCTTGATTTTAGCCAGCATTTTGATTACTGCTGGTCCGACTTTTACTGAATCAAACCCTGGCGCAACTTATTTTGCACTCGGTTTTGTCGGTCTGATGATAGGTATGATGATTGCGGGTGCGATTTCCCTTCGCCCAGATCATGATCCGCTCATCACAGAAACTGTTGAAGCCAGCGCTGATAATAAGTGGACCATTGTTGTTCAGGCCGAAAACCGAGATGGTGTCAATCAGGCAAAACAAATCCTGAGTAGTCGCGCAGTCAGCATCACCGAAACGATCTGAAATTTATCCGCCTCAGCTTGAGTTGATTTTCGTTGCGGCAGTCAATACGCAGCGAAAACGACCCTGCAAAAAAAATTTTTCAGACCGCACCAAAAAGAGACATGCAACAGGGATCGCGCATGGTCTCTACCTTACCCGATAGTCCCCCCTAAGTTATCCACAAATCATGCACAATTTATGTGCAGTTTATCCCCTTGCACCACTTTCAAAAACACATTATCTTGTGGTTCAATCTTATTTCGACCACAATTTATTGTGGTTTGTGGCAAATCGACTTTTCAGACAATGCAGGGATATTCTTATGGCGAGTGAAGCAGCACAATACACCCAATCCGCATCCGAATCTGGCTACAACGTGATTCGCCGTAACGGCAAAGTCACTGACTTTGATAGCAGTAAAATTGCCGTCGCCATGACCAAGGCATTTCTGGCCGTTGAAGGCGACGCCGCCCAAAATAGCCGACGGATCCATGAAACGGTTTCAGAGCTAACCAAACAGATCACTGAAAACTTGCTGCGCCGTCTGGATGACGGTGGCACAGTGCATATCGAAGATATTCAAGATCAAGTCGAATTAGCGCTGATGCGTGCTGGCGAATACAAAATCGCCCGCTCGTATGTACTTTATCGTGAAAAACAAGCCGAAAAACGTGCTGAAGAAGAAAAAAGACATCCGAAACCTGCCAACGAAACCACCCTGCATATCACCGCTGCTGATGGCTCACGCCAACCACTCGATATTGACCGTTTGCATGATTTAATCACCGAAGCCTGTGAAGGACTGGCTGAAGTTGATCGTGACGTCATCATGCGCGATACACAGCGCAACCTGTTTGATGGTGTGAAAGCCAGTGATGTGGAAAAAGCACTGGTCATGGGTGCACGTACTTTTATCGAAAAAGACCCCGCTTACAGTGCGTTAGCTGCACGTTTGTTAATGGACGGCATCCGTCGAGAAGCCCTCAGCTTTGTTTACAAAACGCACAAACAAGCGAAACAAAGTGAAATGGCGGAGATTTATCCGGATTACTTCAAATCCTATATCCACACCGCTATCGAACACGAACTGCTGGACTCCGAACTCGCCCTGTTTGATCTTGATCGACTCGGTAAAGCCCTAAAACCTGAACTGGATTTTGAGTTTACCTATCTCGGCCTGCAAACACTTTACGACCGTTACTTTATTCATCACGACGGCACCCGCTTTGAGCTGCCTCAGGCATTCTATATGCGTGTCGCGATGGGGCTGGCGATCAACGAAATCGATCGAGAAGCCCGCGCCATTGAGTTTTATAACCTGCTGTCCAGCTTTGACTTTATGAGCTCGACCCCCACGCTGTTTAACTCAGGCACCCTGCGTCCACAATTGTCGTCTTGCTATCTGACAACAGTACCGGATGATCTCAGTGGTATTTACGGTGCAATCCGTGACAACGCCCTACTGTCTAAATTTGCTGGTGGTCTGGGTAATGACTGGACACGCGTTCGTGGTCTCGGTGCCCATATCAAAGGCACTAACGGCAAATCACAAGGTGTGGTGCCATTTTTGAAAGTGGCCAACGACACAGCGGTTGCTGTTAACCAAGGCGGCAAACGTAAAGGTGCAGTCTGCGCTTATCTGGAAACCTGGCATATTGATGTTGAGGAATTCCTCGATATGCGTAAAAACACCGGTGATGATCGTCGCCGTACGCATGACATGAATACCGCCAACTGGATTCCGGATCTGTTTATGAAGCGGGTCGTCGAAGAAGCCCAGTGGACCCTGTTCTCACCAGAAGAAGTCGAGGATCTGCATGATCTCACCGGTCTGGCGTTTGAAAAAGCCTATGCCGAATACGAAGCCAAAGCGGATCGGGGTGAAATTCGCAACTTCAAACGTATGCCAGCCGTCGATTTATGGCGCAAAATGCTGGGCATGCTGTTCGAAACAGGCCATCCGTGGGTGACCTTTAAAGACCCTTGCAACATCCGTAGCCCACAGCAGCACGTTGGCGTCGTCCACAGCTCTAACCTGTGTACTGAAATCACACTCAACACCTCTGATAAAGAGATTGCGGTTTGTAATCTCGGCTCGGTCAATCTGGTCAAACACGTTGACGAAAACGGCAAACTGGATAAAGAGAAATTGCAAAAAACCATCCGCACAGCTATGCGGATGCTCGACAACGTCATCGAGTACAACTACTACAGTGTGCCGCAAGCACGTCACTCTAACCTGCTGCACCGCCCGGTCGGCTTGGGCATCATGGGCTTCCAGGATGCGCTGTACAAACTGCGTGTGCCTTATGCCTCAGAAGAAGCCGTTAAATTTGCTGATGACTCGATGGAAGCCGTCAGTTACTACGCGATTGAAGCGTCTTCTGACTTGGCAGCAGAACGTGGTAAATATCAATCTTATGACGGCAGCCTGTGGAGCAAAGGCATTTTGCCAATCGACTCTATCAAACTGTTACAAGAAGCCCGTGGCGAATACCTGCAACAAGACGATAGCAAAACCATGGACTGGGATATGCTGCGTGACAAAATCAAACGTCAAGGCATGCGTAACTCGAACACCATGGCCATTGCGCCAACAGCGACCATTTCAAATATTTGTGGCGTCAGTCAGTCCATCGAACCGACTTACCAAAACATCTTCGTCAAATCGAATCTGTCTGGTGAGTTCACCGTTATCAACCCGTACATGGTGGGTGACTTAAAAGATCGCGGTTTGTGGGATGAGGTCATGATTAACGACCTCAAATACTACGATGGCAGCCTGCAATCGATTGATCGTGTGCCGGATGAGCTGAAATCGCTCTACACCACTGCGTTTGAAATGGACGCCCGCTGGTTGATTGAAGCCGCTTCACGCCGTCAAAAATGGCTGGATCAGGCGCAAAGTCTCAACCTGTACATGGCTGAACCTTCGGGCAAGAAAATGGATAACCTGTACAAACTGGCTTGGGTACGTGGCCTGAAAACCACCTATTACCTGCGTTCGATGGGTGCCACCGGTCAGGAAAAAACCGCCGCAACGCCTAACTCGACCAGTGCGCCGAAACCCGCTGCACCGCCAACCTTAAAACCGGTCGGCAAAACCGAAGATGACTTTATTTCAGGCGAAGGTCAGGATGCACCGAAAGCCTGTTCAATTCTGGAACCAGATTGCGAGGCCTGCCAATGAACCTTAACTGGGACGATCCATTCTCCACCGCTCCAGCGGCGAAACCTGAGCAAGAACAAAGCGAACCGGCGGCAACCGCGCCGGCCAGCAATGTCCAAGCAGCCAACGAACTGGACACGCCGGTACCTACCAAAGCCAGCGTCAGCGAATTGCCGCCGGTTAATGCCAAACCGGTCAATGTCGATGACAAACGCGTTGTTAATGGCGAAACCGACATTAACCAGTTGGCGCCCTTCAAATATCCGTGGGCATGGCAATTTTTCTTAAATGCCAATAAAAACCACTGGACGCCGCTGGATATCAACATGGCGCAGGACGTTCACGACTATCGTCATAAATTGACGATGGAAGAACGTCACGTCTATGAAAACGTGCTGTCTTACCTGACCACCTCCGATATTCTCGCCATGCGTAATATCGGTCTGGCAGTCATGGAAAAAATGGCCGCACCCGAGTTGCAAATCTATCAGGCGCGTCAGGTTTACGAAGAGTCACTGCACACCTGGACTTACCAGCACTGTATTGAAACCATTGGCCTGGATCAGGCAGAAATCTACAACCGCTACCGCGTGGTACCGGAAATTTATCAAAAGATTAAATTTGCCAATGACCGCCTGAATACCGTGTTGCGCAGCGATATTGATCTGCGTGACCGTGACGAACTGGAAACCTTCGTCATGTCTTACGCGTTTTTTGCCGGCATATTTGAAGGCGCCTGGTTCTATAACGGCTTTTCGCCTATCTTCGCCCTGCAACGTCGTGGCCTGATGAAAGGCACTGCCGAACAGCTGCAATACATCATGCGTGATGAAGTCATGCATGCCGCATTCGGTATCCGGGTCTGCAAACAAATCATCAAAGAAGAAAACGTCAAACTGGACCCGAAAAAAATCCAGCAGATGTTTGAAGAAGCCGATGCCGCTGAAGAAATTTACTCCAGCTATATTCTGCGTGACCCTATCTTAGGTTACTCAAAAGAAATGCACCACGGCCAATTCCGTTACGTCGTCAACCGGCGCGCCAAACAACTTGGCTTTGCCGAACCCTTCCCCGGCGCAGACGCCACCCTGCCCTGGCTTGAGGAACAAGCCAATATGCGCAAGGAGAAGAACTTCTTCGAGACCAAGGTTACCGAGTATCAGACTGGTGCTGGCCTTAAATGGGACTAAACGAAAAGCCTGTAGGGACGACCATAAGATGCAATTTTACGACCATAAAATGCAGAGATCAAAATCAACCACTAGGTAGGCTCCATGAAATGACACCTAATGCTAGATTTAGTGAATTCATCAAAGACATCACACCGAGCAACACTACTGTCTCGAATTGTCAAAGTGCTCACAAGGACGTGCGCACTGCGCTTTTGAATGACGATGAACTCAAGAACAAAATCAAACGAATCATTCTAGGCGGCTCCTATAAGCGCTCTACGGCTATAAGGCCAAGAGTAAAAAATGGCTCGACCGAACGGCCTGACGTGGATCTGTATGTCGTTGTGGATGGTAGTCCTTTATTTTCAGATCCATCAGATCTTATGGATGAGATATACGCGGCCCTCAATCGAGCACGCAAAGATCTTGGCATTACCTCACTTAAACGGAATCGGTGCTCGATCGCCTTATCAATGAACAAAGCTGACCTTGATGTTTCACCTCTTTTGGAGAGACAGCACGATGCCTTGTACCGTATCGGCAATCGTATAACTGGTGAATGGTACAAAACCGATCCAGAAGAGCACACAAACTGGTCAGCACAACAAAATAAGCGTTGTTCAGGGCGATTTAATTCGCTGACTCGAATGGTTAAATGGGCTCGTAGACATAACAAGACCGTATCGCGACACCCTAAAAGTTTTGCACTGGAAGCATTCATCGCTCCAAACATCAGTGAAATTGAGACTCACTACGGTCAGCTATTCCATGATTGGTGTCAAAACTTTCTTGATTTGTATGAAGATGATCGCTTGTTCAGCATATGTCCGGTTCTTGAAGATCCCGCAGTCCCTGGAGGGGATATTTTATCTGGTGTTACGGATGAAGAGTTCTGTGCATATTACGACAAGGTCAAAACGCACAGGGACAACTCAGCAAAAGCCCTCAAAGAAGACGATGAAGAAAAAGCATGTGAATATTGGCGCAAAATCTTCGGTGAACGGTTCCCAAAACCAAAACAGTCAACCAACTCTACCAAAAGTTCAGCAATAACGATGTCACCCCTGAGCTTTACTGGAACTGAAGCAGCACCGACGGAACGGCCTGCAAAGTTTGCCTGATGATATGTGGTGGTTGACGGAACAATCGAGATTGAAAAAGGAGCGAGAGGCTATAGAATCGCTCGACGCAGAATGGTTTCAAAACCCGAGATGGTTTGTTGATAAGCAGTTACAGTTAAATCTGATATTCGACATCAATATCACACGTGGATCCTTTTCACTAAATCTAACTTATCACAACACATTTCCCGCAGGTCCTCCAAGTATTCGTCCTACAGATAGCGAAACAAGACTATCTGGCCACCAATATGGGAAAGGTGGTGAACTATGTCTTGACATCCGCAATGACAACTGGACGCCAGACGTTACTGGCTCCAATATGATTGAAAGTGCACGTCGTCTCTTAGAAGCTGAAACAGAAAGTGAAAATGGTGAAGCCGTTCATGCACCTTCCGCACATGATGTACCTGAAATAATATCACTCAGATCCGAGCTAAAACGCTTTTATGTAGATCCTGTTGCACGCCTAGTCCTTAACGATGACAACCTGGACCGTCTGCCTATTGAAGTTGGAATCGAATATCGCAGCGGCAGATCTATGATTGCACATCTTCTATCAATTGGCGGTGAGGCGGCAAATACAAAGCCTTTGTTAACCCCAGAAGCCCTAAGGAAGTTATGTGTAGTACAAAATGGCACTATTTACATCACCAATACCTCGACAACTAAGTTACAAGGGATAAAAACGCTCAAACAACTGTGGAATATTTTGGGGGATAGAGAGGGTTTCCGAAGTGATACTAATTGGTCTGTATTGCTAAAAAGTTCTGATAGCGGCTTAACGTTGATAAGCCACTTCAAAGATGATGATGATTTGATGAGTTTCACCACTGTGTTAGCACCGTTTGATGCAAACCGAAGTGGCGTTAATCATGCAACACTCAAAACGAAAAAGGTGGGTATCGTAGGCCTTGGATCTCTCGGTTCCAAAATCGCAATTTCTCTCGCAAGATCAGGCGTACGTCAATTTGAACTTGTAGATGGGGACGTTCTACACATAGGTAATCTAGAACGGCATGAAGGTGACTGGCGAGATGTTGGTCAGCACAAAGTTGAATTGATTGCAGATCGTCTTCAATTTATTCATCGCGGCGTCAAGAGTCGCACCTGGAGGAGCGCCATAGGCGCACAAATATCCTCTCAAGAAGCAGCGAATGTAAGTCAAGCGCTTGCATCCTGCGATCTAATTATAGACGCATCTGCAAATCCTGATGTATTTAACCATGTTGCAGACCTGTGTATTCACCATAATCGCACACTAGTCTGGGGAGCAGTTTATGCTGGTGGCATAGGTGGAGAAATAGCACGCTCTAGAGTTGGAAAAGATCCCTCACCCTATGACATTCGTTCAGCTGTTAATCAGTATTACAAAACTATAGAGGAAGCCCCACCAATTGCTGCCGGACGTGGTTACGACGGGTCTATCGGTCAAACAGAGCTTATGCAAGCTAGCGATGCAGATGTTTCAGTATTCTCCGCACATATAGTCGCCTTTACACTAGACTCACTGATGGACACTGAGCCCTCGAGCTATGACGAACATTCGTACCTCATCGGCTTGAAGCGTGGATGGATGTTCAAGGGACCTTTTGATACTCGTCCAATTGTTGTTAATGCGCCTATTCGTCTACCCTTTTGCATTGGACAAGACACCGGAAGCGAGTCAGCGTTTATTCAATCCTTATTCCAGGACTTGAGCAGTGAGACTGAGGATACCAAAAGAGATTCTTGACCAATGGCTTGAAGCTCTAGAGCGGGCAGATGGCACAGAGATCGGTGGTGTTCTCTTCGGTGAACAGGTTGACATAGGTGATTTCCGTATACTGGATGCGGCACCGCAACGATTCTGGAGAGGAACAGCAACATCGTTCAGGCGTCACGGAGGTAGCGCACGAAGGAAAATACTGACGCTTCACCAAAAAATTGGTGGTAATCCTCTACTCTATAACTATCTTGGTGAATGGCATTCTCATCCGAACGCTCCAGCTTGGCCCAGTATTCAGGACGAGATAACTATGAACAACCTCCTCTCCGAACAAGGCGAAGCCGTAAATTTCTTAGTACTCGTTATTGTAAAACTCGATGTGCAGGCAAGCATTCAAATTGGCGCCAGAACCTACTTGGCTTCTGGTCATAAGCTCGCTTGTAACATTGTAATAGAAGATACCAATACAAATTCTGAAAGCAACATACTTTGTAATGAAAAGGACATGGAATGAGCGACTGGTCGCTAGAGAGTATTTTATCAGGCCTGCACGATGACATTGAGCGGCGTCTAGAGACTGTTCGAAGCACAATCAAGCATCCAGGTACAAAGGGTGATGCGAGTGAAACTGTTTGGATCGATCTATTCAACAAATATCTCCCTTCCCGCTACAAAGCTGATAAGGCACATGTTGTTGATAGCAAAAACAATTTTAGCCAGCAAATAGATGTAGTTATTTATGATAGGCAGTACACCCCTTTCATCTTTCATTTTGAAGGTCAGATCATTATTCCTGCGGAAAGTGTCTATGCCGTCTTTGAAGCTAAACAGTCTGCCAACCTTGATCATGTCAAATATGCACAAGAGAAAGTCCAAAGCGTGCGTAGATTACACCGCACTAGCTTGCCCATTCCATATGCAGGTGGAACATACCCACCTAAGCCATTGATACCAATTTATGGTGGGCTACTAACTTTCGAAAGCGACTGGAGTCCTGCTATCGGAAATAGCTTGCTCACTGCCCTCAAAAGCGAAAAGGGTGATGGAAAACTTGACTTTGGCTGTTTGGCCGCGCATGGATATTTTCATTCAAGCTATGATGCAAATGATTATACAGTTCACGCAGGAGGTAAGCCCGCGACCGCATTTTTATTCAAATTGATTTCACAACTTCAGCTCAGTGCTACCGTTCCAATGATAGACATTCAAGCCTATAGCTCATGGCTAAATAACTAAACTACATATATATTTCTGCATACCTATAACCAAAGCCTCAATTACTCTCACCAACTATTGTGGTAAGCCGGATAACCAATATCTTTCTTGCACGACCATATGAATAGCCACCAATTTGCTAGACACCTTTCAGCCATTCAAAATGGCAATCAGAGAGGTGCAAATGAGCAACAAACGTTATCCCGAAGAATTTAAAATCGAAGCCGTTCGTCAGATCACTGATCGTGGTTACTCAGTAGCTGATGTATCACGTCGACTTGGCGTCACGACACATAGCCTTTACGCCTGGATCAAGAAGTACGATCCTGAAGCACCGCATTTTCAGCAAAAAGCGGATGCTGATGCAGAAATAAAGCGCCTCCAAAAAGAACTGAAACGCTTTACAGAAGAGCGAGACATCCTAAAAAAAGCCGCGGCGTACTTCGCCAGTCACCCCGAGTGAGGTACGCCTTTATCAAGCGATTCCAGCGTATGTGGCCGGTCAGGAAATTATGTCGATTGCTTGATGTTCACCCCAGTGGTTTTTATTCCTGGCTCAAAACACCCAAATCAAGCCGAACTATAGCCGACTAGCGGTTATCAGGGCTTATTAAACAGTTCTGGCTAGAGTCCGGTGCGGTGTATGGCTATCGAAAGATTTACAGCGACCTACGCGAATATGGTGAACATTGTGGCCCGAACCGCGTGCTGCGTCTGATGAAGCAGGCAGGCATCAAAGCGCAGGTTGGGTACAGAAAACCTCGCTCATCAAAAGGTAAGCCGCACATCGTCACACCAAACAGGTTAAAACGACAGTTCAGTCCTGCCACGCCCAATGAAGCCTGGGTAACGGACATCACGCATATACGAACTCATGAGGGCTGGCTTTACCTGGCGGTTGTTGTTGATTTGTATTCCAGGAGAGTCGTCGGCTGGTCGATGCAATCCCGCATCACTAAGGAACTGGTGCTGAATGCCTTGCTTATGGCTGTCTGGCGCCGAAACCCGGTGACTCCTGTCACTGTGCATTCCGATCAGGGTAGCCAATACACCAGCCATGACTGGAGCGCATTTTTAAAGGCACATGGCCTGGAAGGCAGCATGAGTCGGCGTGGAAACTGTCATGACAATGCGGTTGCAGAGAGCTTTTTTCAGTTACTCAAACGTGAGCGAGTTAAACGAAAAATCTATTCGACGAGACAGGAAGCGAGAAATGACATTTTCGATTACATCGAGATGTTTTATAACTCAAAACGACGACATAGTTTCAATAATCAGATGTCGCCTGTAGAGTTTGAAAACCGATTTCATAAACGGCTGATCAGTGTCTAAAAAGTTGGTGGCTATTCAACCTAAACTTACCGCTCTTGCTAGTCATCTAAAACTGCTCATTGAGAATGCGCTGCATCTTCAGGTATCGTAGCTAGCTCAGTGCACCAAGCGACGCTTGGTGCACTGAGCAAATCAGTTCTATGATGTCGCCAGTAAAGCAAGCTTATAAAAGACAGGTACTCTCAATCCAACCCACAAGCTGCCCGGACGGCTTGATAATCCTCTCCGGTGACTATTCTTTTCAGTGCAACATTTAAGGTCGTCTTTGTTTCAGCATGATTGTTGCTGCGATCACAACCATGTGCATCACATGCCAGCGCTATTTGCACACTGCTGTTAGATGTAGAGATAATGGCTGCGCTGGCTCTGTTATGGTTTTTCGTATTCGTAAGTTCGGAGCTCTCAATTAGCCATCCATTTTCTGGATGAAAAGTTTTTGTTTCATTTTTTTTCTCCCTGCCAACACACCCCTTGAAATCCTTCCAAGCTCCTCCTTTACAATACAAACCATAATTCACGGTTACGTTTCTCTCCTGTGAAGTGAGTCTGTCCATATGTTCGCTGAGACAGTCCGCAAAAGCCGGGGCAGTCAAAAGAAGAGTTGCCGCCACTAAACTTGAGAATACAATTTTCATAACTGAGAGCCCTCGTTTTGATTTATAGTCGTTTCAAAAGATTTTTGACTGTCTGATCCAACTGTCGATTCTGATCTTCCAGCTCTTTGATTTTTTTCGTCTGAGCATCTTCTTCAACGCTCACCATGTAGGTTCTTGGGGTTGGCATGGGTAAGACTTCGCCCTTGACATTCTTTAATCGCCTGATCGTTATCAACCCATTAATGGCTTTCCTGATTTCTCCTTTTTCAACGGTGTATAAGGTAATTGACTTGGGCACATTTGTTTCGAGATCTAATTCCGCTTCATCATTGGTTTTTGTCTCGACACTTCGTTCTCTAGAGGCGGATAAACCAGGTTGTTTAGGTCTTTTTTTGTTTGTAGCAGGAGGGCCCACTGAAAAAGACTGATCATCCTTTACCCCAATATCGATGTCCCTTTGGTTTTTTAGAACAGCCTTCACTTCATCACTGGAGAGCACGTGGCTAGCTTCGCCATTTGTGAAGGTCAAGCTGCCATCATCACCAAGCATGTAAGTCAACTGTTGGCTGGGCAACACGTCTTTTACCATGGTCATTAATGAATTGAAGTGAAATGCCGCGTCTGACTCAATCGTCGCGGTATAGCTGGCGCTTGATGTAAAGTCACGTAAGGCTTTTGATAAGGCGACTGAATTAACCAGGCGCTGCCGGCTGTCATCGAGGGTTTGATGGTTTTCGCCTCCCCCCAGGCTAAGACCACTACCACCACCCAGATTGATGGCGATTCCGCCAAAAGAAGAGTCACTTGAGCTGCTGATTCGACCTATTTGCTTTTCTTCTCGGGTTAAGTCATTGACGACATCAGAATTGAGAAATTGAGCAACGCTGAAGGCGACCGTGTCCACTTCGTAGTTTTTATTGTTGATCGCGATTTCTCCACTGATCTCTCTGTGATCTATGATCTCTTTAAGATCCACACAAGCGATCTGCTCGAAATACAGCATGGGGTTTGACGGCAACGACTGAAGGGAAACACCGCTGGGCTCGGGAGGGAACTGGTCGACGATGATCCCCGCAGATTTGAAGTACCGGCCGGCATAAAGCGTGTACTGATAGTACGGAATGTTAGAGATATTCTGATGGGTGTGCCCTGGGTAGACGGCGTTGGCATTTTCGAACAAGTCACTTAGCCACGCGTTAGACTGTTCATTGACTTGCTGAATCAGCGTTTTGCTGATTAACGAATAAGGATATTTAAAATCGACTTTTTTTTCCTGTTCGCTCGCGGGACAGAGTCTTTCATATTTGGCTTGGAACCCATCCCAGTCAATCAGCACAGGCGGGATAACAAATATTTTGAAAATCTTATGATCATCGACCTTACTGGTCTCATCCATGTAAACAGGAACGTCAATATCATGACCGAGACTGACGCGTGCATTGAACTTGAAGTCATAAGAACTGCTAACGCCCACAACACTGGCAGCAAATACGGTTCGCGAACCCAAAGCCAAAAGGATGAGGGACAGTATTAAAAGATATTTACTTACACTGCTCATAGCTGAGTTCCTTATTAAATGTTTAGCTACAAGAGGCTTTAAAAGCCAGCTTTCTAAAATACGAGTAGCCAGCACCACCTCAGGCCCATTTCTGTCAGATTGATTGACGAGTCTGTATCCGATTGGTCTGATAAAAGAAGACATGGGCTTGGCCCCTAATTAGCGCAGTAGTTGACCAAATAGGCTGAAAGTGTCTGTTGAAGAAGGTGAACCTCAGTCACTCTCTCATGGGCGTCCATGGCGCTTTCTGCTCGCTGAAGTTGATATTCAACCGCTTCAAAGCGATCCAGTAGAAATTGCCGCAAGTCACCATGCTTACTCTCAAACTCTTGCATCGAGGCGGCAGAAGTAACCATTTCACGTGCCGTTGTTAATCCTGCAATGACATTGACGCCAGTAATACCCAGAGAATTGAGAAATATGCCTTCAAGATCCTCAGCCATTAATGACTGAGACATACCCACTATCGACACAAAAGGACCGTAAATCGGGCTTGTAATACTCAGCGCTGACAGTGAGGCCATTGACGCTTGTTGAATGTACTGAGCGGCATGATGTCTATAAAGCATCCAGTCACTTGCTCCGCCATCTTCTAGTTCATCTATTAGTTTTTCTTTACGATCACTGAAATATTGATAGTGCTCCAGATAAGAGGAGTAAGCTGTTCCAGAATAGTTTTCGTATGCTTGGTGAACATCAGCCATGAGTCCTGGCAGGGTCTCATGATAATAACTGGAGATTTGATGGCACTCGTAATAGTCAAGAATTTCAGCACTAGAAGTCTGTGATAAGAACGAAAGCATTACAGTGGCCAACGGTTTCGAAATAACGTTTTTCATGGTTACCTCTTCATCTGGTTTTAGTTCTAGCTTGCTCGATGTTCCATGTCTATAGAAGTTAGTAACAGTTACACCAGGAAGTAACACCTGTTAGATTGCAAGGCCTCAGGGCTTATAAGCTTTAGAGCATGACTGATCTGATGGAAATATTTCAAATTGTTACTCTAAAAATATCTCTGGAGTTATTCCCTCGAGATAGGAATACACCTCTCCAAGAGAATGGCCTCTCCCAGTGGCCTCCGCCGCGAGCCATCGACCTTGAAAAAAATGACTTTCATTACTGGGTGGAGGTAGCGCTATGAGTGAAAACATATGCCCAGGCACCAGAGCAATAGCAGTCTCAATACCGAACAGCCTTGCTGATGCGTTAAAGAAAAAGGTTTTGTCTTCACAATCAGAGGCCTCTGTCCTGGGCAACAGCATGGCTTTCGCAAACACGGGGTGACTATGTCCGTAGTATTCATCATCCGTTTTGTATTCAAAGCCATACTGCGTCATTGCTAGCAAAAAGCGCGCGACTTCTAATTTGTTATTTGGGTCATCGACATATTCTGCCACCGCTGCCCTCATTGATTTTCCAGTAAAGGCATCAAACACCGTGTATTTGGTGATGTAGTCACCACTTTGTTCGTAGTCTATAGGGGGAAGGCGGTAATGGTATTGGGAGACAGGCACAGAGTAGTCCAGATCTATACGCAAGCGCTTACCTTTGTAGAAAAAAGATACCTGCCTGGTCCTGACTTTTTCATAACGCTTGTGATTAGTGAAGGTGTCCAGACCGGCAAAGATGTCTAAGGGCTTCATGTTCTGGGTTTTAATCACGACCCGGCTGTTGCTGGTGTCAAATTTGGCCGGGTATTTGGCCAAGATCGGATACGCGTGACCATACGGCTCTCCAGTGTTGTCATCTGTAAGGAAATAGGTTGATAAGAGGAGTCTTCTATGTGTCGCAATCATCACCTCTTGTTGAGAAAGTGATGAGACCAAAAGTGTTCTGTAACCTTTTTTCTTCATCGCAGTGAACAAGACAAGGTTGGATACCGATTTGCTGATTGACAACTTGTTTGCCCAGGCAGCAAATAGCTTGGCTTCAAGGTAAGGTGTGAACTTCGCAGCCGAGGCCAGTTTTTCTATATCTTTATATGACTGGTTAAACGCCTTATCCCTCAGGAGCCGGAGTGAGGCTTCTTCATAATCATCGTCAGTGGTAAGCGTAAACAGCGCCGGCAGCGATAACGCTCTCTCTGGGACAAAAAAACGATGGTCAAAAACTTCAAGCTCTATACCGTCCTTTTCGCCAAAATGGGCGACATAATCGACTTCTACCAGACCTGGATCGGGGGTGACATAATCAATCGTTGAGCTTACCGTTTCAGTGATCGAGGCACACCCTGTGGCTATAAGCAGCCCTAAAACCGTCACAGTGTTTTGCAATATAAGCCAGTATATTCTCATTTGACTATCTCACATTGTTGTTAGCATCTGCCAAGGGGCCGCTGAATTGATTCTTAAAACCGCTCCCAGCACAACTACCTCAAAGCAGCTCGGACCCATCCCATTATGGAGTTAAATTCGTGCTCCACATGTCCGTGCTTGCCTGCATAGCTTGTTCGATCCAGAAAATTGGGTGCACCGGTATTGGCGTATCTGACATCAAAACGCACTTCGTCTTTAATGAGGGTTTCCTCGATAACTTGGGTGCGGCATGAGATCCTGCCATCTAGATGCTTTTTGAGCGTGACGCTGTACAAGACCGGCACGTCCGGGTTGAATGTTTTTAGTGCTTCACGATACGCATCCATTGCAAGCACCTTTTCTGCTGGAGTTTCTGCTCTGATAGGGCATCAAACACTGCCAGAATCTGAGGTGATGTTTGGCCACCAGGGAGCGTTGATGTGTGACCTTTAATCCACTCCGCAGCACTGACTTGAACGCCTTCAACATAGAATGTGTCGATTTTTAAATGGATAGTCCCGCCATCACCTTTATCGGCGATATCTGTGTTACTGGATGGAAAGATAGGGGCTCGGATTGACCCTGGGGTTAGACGATAGGATGGTACGCCGGCATCGTTAATTGTTTTTTGCAGTTCCTCGGCGTAAAGCAAAGGCGTAATGCTATTCCCCTCCTGGAGGTTGATGGCGCCGATGTTGTAACGCGCCTGAACCAGCTCGGCGTCGTTGCTCACCACTTTCTGGTAATGTGGTTCAGTTTTCTTGAAATTGTGGGGCGTAATCTGGATAACGTCTCGGAGTTTAGCCATCCTTGAATACGGCGCATAAGTTGGGGCTGCCTCTCCATAGTCAATCTCACAAAACGTATTCAACGCATCGAATGCACTTCGTTCATCAAGAAGATCATGATGAAAGCTGTTGAGTGTTTTTTTTGAAAGACCTCTGATGCTACTGTTGATGGGGAACACCCCTGAATAACCGGAATAGGCCCTACCACCATTGGCCTCCAGCGCCTTGGCATCATCATTTTGCCATGAGATAACTTTTAATGTGTTGGCTGAAAGCGTGATGTTTCCACCATTCTCACCCCGTTCTCCGATGGTGTATTCACACTCAGACGGGCTATGCCTCACTTCATAACAGCTTTTCGGTATGCCAAGGAGTAAGTCACAATCGGCTCGTAAGCGCTAACGAGCGTATGTGTTGTGGCATGGAGAGGCGTTGTATTGAGCTGCGCTCCATCAAAGATATGAATGTTCTCGGCAAAAATCTCAATATCACGAGAAGGGAGCGCGATGTTGTGTCTGATATTAACCGTATCCGCGTGGATCGTGACCCGTTTGATCTCGTTGTAATAGCGTTTTTTCTTCAACTGCTCAAACCACAACTGGTCGAGATCAATATTCTCCGCCGTGTAGATAATTTCTTTGAGCTTCTGATAACAGAAGCCAGTCTCAAATGACGAGCAATCATCCGAATACACGCGGTTGTCGAAAACGCCTTTATCGTTGCCAGTTCCAACTAGCCATCCCAAGTTGCTCTCTAGTGGCCTGATTTCAACAGTCTCGGCGCTGTCGCATCCCAAAAGCATGAATACATTCATTAACAAGGCCAGGGTCTTTGCTAGGTTTAGCATCGTCAAACCGTCAACCACTGAGGACCTTACGGTATTTGAGTCTGAATGCTCTTGTTGCTCATGTGTAGTCACATCATTTCTCCTCGCAGCCCTCAAATTCTCGCTCACTAATCGCGAGTCAAGGTGGATGACTAAATCATGTTGAAAGAGACGTATGACGTGAAGTTAGAAACCGTTACATCTAAATGTAACCTTGTGAGAGTTTTAAAGAAGGGAATACTATTTTTGGAAAATGGAAATTTAAGCGTGACTAATGCTTTAAAGAAAACCTGAAACCTACTATTTTTTCAGTAGATAGAAGGAATATAGTATGAAATTTTTACTTACACTATCTCTGGCACTTGTCTCACTGGGTTTAATGGCTAATGAGCCAGGAACAACAGACATGGATGATGCCTTACAACAAGCTATTGAAGATCAAAATGAAGCAGAATCCGCCATGAAGACGGAGTTAGAGGAAATTGAAGATACAACGGATTCTAACAAGGAAGAACAATCGAAAGAGCCAAATTGACTATTCTTCTACCCCCTGTTTTTCCTCATTTGTCGACTGACCCTCTTCGATCAACTTCGCAGCTTCAGCTTCTAATCTTGCAATTTCTGCTTGGATTTCATAAAACTCCTCATCAGTAATATCAGATAGTGGATGGGAAGAATCATCATCAGCATAGACAGTTTTTGCTGAAGTTTGCACTTCAATGAAGATTGCAAAACCGCCAGCAACTATTACAAGTGCAAGAATAAACAAGGCTAACTTCATCACATTAATTCTTTTCACCATCTGAGACTGACTCTCATCAAGAGTAAATCCTCATTTTTCAGCAAACAGTTTTTTTCGTATTTGCTTTACTTCTGTGAGAATTTCATCACTGGTCCAAATTGGATTGTCAGCCAACTCAATAAGGTTTCTGAGTTGTTCATAAGCTACCAACTTTTTAGTAATCTCTTCCTGCCTACCCAATCGTTCAAAGGCACATAATTGCCCATAATGATTTGGTAAAAAATTGGTGTTTAATTTAATGCCATGCTCATAGGCGTCTAATGATTTTTTATATTCCTTGAGCACGTAATAAGCATTACCCAAGGCGTACTGATAAAACGGTGCGGAGGTTGGTGTGAAGCGCATCGCTTTTTTTGCGCTCTCCAGAGCATCTTCGCCCAGGCCAGCAGAAGATAGAGTCATAGACAGAAACAACAGAGCTTCTGCATTGTTTGGATCTAACGATACGGCTTTTTTACAGTACGAAATCGATGAAGCCTCATCCAAACGCCACATCAATACCCAGCCCATAACCGAGTTTGCATATGGCGATTGGGGATCTAGTTCAAGCGCTTTACTTGCAGAATCAATAGCCCTATTTAATATTGAACGCTCTCGGCACCAGTGCATTGACCACATAAATGACAACGCCCGGGCTAACCATGCGTGTCCAGCAACATAGTTTTCATCCAGCTCTATAACCTGTTGAAGTAGCTCTATTGATTGCTCAGTACTCTCTTTTGAATACTTATAGTAGATAGCAACAGCTCTCAACAGCATGTCGTGAGCATCAATATTATTTGTTGCTTTAACTCCAAAGAGCTTATCTTCTTTCCTTGTCAATTGAACTTTTAAGGCATCGACTATCTGCTTTGTTATTTCGTCTTGTAAAGCAAATATATCTGTCAGGTCACAATCATACCTTTCTGACCAAATGTGTGAGCTATTATCAGCATTGACCAAACGAGCAGCTATTCGAACACGATCACCGGCGTGTTGGAGGCTGCCTTCTAGTAAATATTGAACACCCAATTCTGTAGCAATTTCATTGGATGTCTTAAGAGTATCCTTGTAAGTAAAAGCAGATTGTCTTGATATAACGAACAAACCCGACAACCTCGCCAGCAGGGAGATCAAACTGTCAGTTATGCCATCGGCAAAGTAGTCGCGGGAATTATCTGGACCGATTGATACAAAAGGAAGGACAACTAAAGATGGTTTACTTGATATGGTTTCTGGTTCAGTATTTTCTTCTGGAGTGACCCGTTCCGGGGTTTGTGAGCCAATAGTAAATTCAAGTTTATATGTGCCCTTTCGAAAATGGATTCGAACCTCATCTTGAGCCCCTTCCTTTTCGTAATATTCCCTGAGCTTGTTTCGAATTCGAGTGGCCTCAACCCTGACAATGGAATCCACTCCAGGATCAAAGTCTGGTTCTCTATCGAAAACCTCTATCCCAATCGTATAGCCCTTGAGAGATGGAGCGTCATCACTTAAGGATTGACTGACTAAATATTTAAGAAATCGTTGCTGACGTGTTGAATTCGAAAAGTACCGGCTTGCTAAGATTTTTTCTGCATGCTCTCGGACTCTGTCTTTATCTATTTCCTCTAGAACAACCATTACAATCCCTGACCACTCTGAACCACCCTTGTAACAAGGTTACACCAAGTTTGTAACCGTTTCTAACTGCTATTTTTTTTCATAATACCGCAAACTTTTTTTCAACATAAATATGTCAACAGGTTCAGAAAGTCATGCGAGGGCACCTATGAAGATTGGAGTTTCTATTATCTCAGCCATATTGGCTTTTTCGTCTCATTCGAGCTTGGCTTCACCAATATTGAATAAATATGACCCCGATGGCGCATTCAATAAATGCTATTTATCCGGGGTCTGGACAATTAAAGGGGCTGCATACACTGGAGGCAGTGCAGTGATCACGGTTCTGGGGGATAAACTTGAGCTCAAAGGAAAACACTTCAACACCCTCGGTGATAGTCACACCTTAAGGGATTTCAAAGGAGGTTGGAATGGAGTTACCAATCGATGGGAAGGTACGATCAGGAATGGTTATGGTTGGGCTGGTGAAGGTACTAAGTACGAGATAGCCATTGAACAATTCCCAGCTATTGATGAGGCAAAATATGAAACTACAGATACTTTCTTGCCATTCTATGTGAACAGAAAACATACAGTTTATCTCTCTAAAGTTCGAGCATTGCCTTGCAAAGGAGATTAATGATGAAATCTCGAATTATCCCTATTTTGCTTGTTTTGCTCGCATCAGCGTGTACAAAAGAGCTTAGAGTCCTGGAAGTCGATCAACATGAGGTAATCAAAAGTACTTTAGAGGCAAAGTTTGATGGCATAGATACCGCCCTTATAGAGCGTGATTACGACACGGTCGATCAATTGATTGCGTCAGCCAGAAATTCTCTACCTTCTGGAGAAAATTACTACACTGGGAGTTATTACGTCGATAGTATGAAGATTGACCTCTTCTCCGCCTGGAGCCTGCTGCTTCAAGGGTATCCAATAAAAGCGAGGGAGATGTATCTGAATGCCTTTAATCAATTCCAGGAAGATGAGGCTGAAATGGTTCGGCTGAATAAATCTACCGGTGAATACAACACGCAGGTGATGGGAGCATTGCTTCAGCTTCAAGCGGCGACATCATCTGGCTCTTCTATTTTAAACAGCGTGTATTTTGAGCTAGGGAACAAGCTCATCGACACCAGTATAGAGGGTCTCAAAAACATCAACTCTCCAGAGCTAATGGGTCAGAAACGACCCGAGCACGATGGTGTCCGCTTAGTTGTTGTCCCCACTACCAACGCCCTCTTTCATGTGGCCAAATTTAAAAATCAAAGCGGTTGGTGCACAGCTTCTCTCGTTGGTTATCGATTGGCACTGACTAACAAGCATTGTGTTGAAAACGAGCAAGGCAATGATGTCTGGCAAGAGGGTGTGCTACTGTTTGATTCGCTCAGGCATCCGGACAGCGTCAATATCAAAGAGGTAGTTCGCTCAAAGGGCGATTATACGAAAGAAACAAAGCATGACTGGGCCATTTTGGTACTTGATAGACACCCATATGGTAGAGGCTACCTTGATGTTATGCCGGAAACATCTCAACTCGATAGTGGAACCAAAATCGCCATAGGTGGTTACTCTGGGGATCTCAACCAGGGACAATTGATGTCTCTTGACTGGGGTTGTGAACTCCGCAAGGGACAGGGAATCATGGGGCAACATGATTACACATGTGTGACTTGGGGCGGCTCATCTGGCTCACCGATTCTTTTGATGTCATCAATTCCTCAAAATCCGACAGTAATAGGCGTAAATGCTGCTGGCTACAGAGTCCAAAGCGGCGCAGGATACTCCAGAACGCCACTTGATGACGGTTCAAAGGCATTGGGAGCATCTAGCTCAATGTTTTATGACGCTCTAGTCAGATTACGCAAGCTAACCGAGCCAGAGCATCTAACAGAGCTGCGTCCATCCGAATGAGAAATTATGTCTACAAGGCCATCTCAAGGAATCAGAAAAGATACCTAAGTGCTGAGAAAAGTCATGTGAGCATTAGTTCTGGAGAAACTAGATGAATTTGAACGCCAAAACAGCAATAGTGACAGGGGCATCGAGCGGTATTGGTGCCGCCACGGCAAAAGAGCTGGCAAGGAAAGGAGCTAGAGTCATTCTCCTTGCAAGAAATGAGGCCCGCCTAAAAGAGGTTCAGTCAGAAATTAAAGCCTCCGGTGGGGATGCACACTATTATGCACTTGACCTTGCAGATGCCGAGATGGTCGAAAATGTTGCCAAGCAAATCAACACTGAGATAGGCACACCTGACATCCTGATCAATAATGCTGGACGAGGACAATGGAAAGATATTCAGGAGACCAGTGCTGATGAAGCCTGGCAGATGATGGAAGTTCCCTACTTTGCGGCCTTTAACCTTACTCGGGCTTTTCTTCCTGAAATGCGCAGGCGCAACTGCGGTCATATTGTGAATATTAGCTCTGTGAGCTCTCGTTTTGTGTGGCCAGGCGCTACCGCTTACCATGCTGCCAGATGGGCCATGAAAGGCTTCAATGAAGCATTACGTGCTGACTTGTATGGCAAAGATATTGGCGTAACTCTATTTGAGAGTGGCGTGGTCGAATCTGAATACTGGCAACACAACCCTGGAAGCAGAGAGCGTGTACCCAAAATTGCAAAAATGATTCCTAACCTCACTCCTGAGCAGGTAGCTAAGGCTATTGTAAAAGGTATCGAAAAGAACAAACGACGAATTGTGATCCCTTTTATGATGAAAACAGTCTGCTGGCAGCATTTTATGTTTCCAAGTGTCGTGCAGTGGCTGATGACAGTAACTGGGTATCGTCGTAGCTCTTGATAGGATATGTAATTCCATGAAGATACCTACTAGGAGCCATAGGTCTCTTTTAATCTGTGCGTTATTAGCCTTGATGCTAATCACCAGTTTTCTGACGGTGTCTCGATCTGAAAGAGCAGAGAGCGCAAAGAATGTTGTCAGCCATGAGCTCATCGTTCACCTCTTGGAAGCTTTACCAAAGCTCACCAGGGATAACTATTTCGACAAAGACAACGCCATCATATACGTTGATGCCGGCAGGCAGCATGCAGAGAATTTTAGGCATGGAAATCAAGCGATCATCTTTTCAGATGAGCTATACACGGATGCTAAAACACCAGCCAAAAGTCCTCCTCCAGTTTTTATCCAGGTGCATAAAAAAGCACTCGATGATGAAAAATTAAGCACACTGGGAAATCTAATTAAATGGCTGGTCAACGACAGGTTTTATGAGGTTAACGTGGACATTGGTGTCAGCGTGCTGCAAAAAGAAGGTCTCACATTTCTTTTGCTTGAAATCCTGCCAGGATGGTGGCTGACACTCAATGCCATCAACACTTACATCTCATGAAGCCGCTTATCAACAAGTAATAGATTGTTCAAAAGGATTGGGCATTGTATGAAAAACCTAACTCTCAGCATATGTCTGCTCTGTATTATTAGCCCTGTAACCGCTCTCTCTAAGCAGTTGGATTGGGCCGCCTTCATGTCTGATAGAGACTTGAGCCTGCCCGATTTAGGATACGCCTCTATAGCATGCACACCAAAACAAACCGCTGTAGTGGGCGCTGAAGGCAGTTTCCAGCTTGGTGGTGATGACATCACGCTAAGACAGCTCAATCATAACTCAATGACAGAGACTGACCAGTTAGCTTGTCTCGCATTATTTCGAGGTAGTGATCACATGCCTGACCACCTCTCCAGTAAAATGGGTCACCTCCATATCATGAATTACAGCCGATGTTATGAGTTACATACCATCGGGCAAGCGGTAGAAATGGCAGCCTGCAAGATCAACGTCAACGGCAGCAATGAAGACACCATTCAATGCCAATCAGATCACCTGCTAGAGATCAGGTTTGATGGCGGGCTGGGTCACTATCAGCAGACCCAACGACCTTTTACTGATAACCATATCACCTCATCATACGGTGAATGCACTCGAATCAAATCACAGCGTCCATGACCCGGGTTCATTCACCATCTGCATTAAAGATCATTAGGCTGTGTTCTGAAATCAGCGATGAGGGTCAATTAGTTCTTGAGGAGCTCAGCCCTGTCATTGTTTTGGCCGCAGAGCTTTACATGACACAGCACTCAACCATAGACGAATCAGAGTTGAAGAAGATGGTAAGCGCCTATTGGATGAAAAGAGCAGCTGTGGGATTGGATTACACGGCTTTTATCAACAGAAAGCTTTGCTGCAGCGTTTGCGGTGATCGATTCAAGCTCGACAACTTGGAGATATGCCCCGATTGCTTCCAGGTTTCTTGCTATAAGCATCACTGTGAATGCGGTTTTGATGATTGACACTTGCTATGATCAAGGAGCAATTCATGAAATTTCTTGTGACAATGATGCTACTTCTGAGTGCTTGTAATGTGTTTGCTCAGACTGAAAGTTCGCTATTCTCAACCGTGGCTGAATTTCTAACACACTCGCCGGTCACGGCTGATATTGCTGATAAGATAGAATCCAGTGACATGGTCTGCATCTCGATGCTTTATCCTGATAGTCTCAACTCACAAGATGCACTATCCCAACTTACACACGGCCTCAATGACAAAACAGTCTCGGATCAATGTGAAGAGATTCTGTCTTGTGATTTCGAAGAACCAGGACCATGCAAGGTTGAACTTGCCGTGATCGAGCCTCAACCCGGAGAACCGCACCACCTTGACCAGTTTGGCACACCATACCCGAACGATGTTGAGGGGTTGTCTGATATTCGTTTAATGATCATTCATTTTAATAGTGGCTATGAGCTTGAAACCACATTTAAACTGATCATGGGTGGCTTAGAGAACCGATGGGCAATTCTCTACTATGACGAAGTTAGACACTGATGTAGGTTAAAACTCAATTATGTGAATTACATATTGGGACTGCTTTGACTATCGTAGACAATTCGTGGCTATTATTTGGGCATCAGAACAGTTCCATATGAACAGTCAAAGGGGGTCTACCACTCTTCCACAGACCATTTCAAACAGTTAGGTAGTGTCTCCAGTTTATATGTAGGAGGTGCTTGGAATGGCAACACCCACAGGCCGCTTCAGTAAACATGGGTTTTAAGAGTTGGCGAACAATAAGACGACGCAAGTAGTGATCAATGAACTACAACTAAATCCGTATAATTGTAAAATCTCAGATTCATAAAATTACGCAAGATGATGAGTTATTGACATAGAATTGGGGCTATCTTCTTGCCATAGCCATTAGTTGAGATCATCAAATTGGTGTTTGTACGGACATAGTAGCTACCACGAACATCATATACATTGCTTCCAGACCCATAGACCGTGTCGTAAAACCCGCTTCTAACTTTTTGTCCAGTAAGTTGAAGCTGTTGAAGATAACCTGAGTGAGCTAGGTACCGTACATTTCTGCCACTTACCTCACCCGTAATTGTCTCTTGCATTACTGAAATGGAATTATTAGCTTCAGCCCAAATGCCTGACAACTGACAATCTGTGTTCCAGTCATAAAAGCCCGCGTCGACAGATCTGAGAACCTTGTTATTTAAGATCATCGAATCACCCTGATGATTTGATTTTCTATACTCAATCAATAAATCTATGAAGTCAGACGTGTTGGCCACGCCCTCACGCACTTCTGTGTCAGGGCCATATGAATTGACTCCGATAATCTTATCCTGCTCATCTAGGGTGAATACTGGCCCCCCTGATGCACCACCTGATATTTTGCACTTGAGCTCCGAGTAATGTGCCTGTCTATCTATGATTCCACAGCCCCAATGCATTGATAGGTAGCGGCCATCATTAAGGTCAGCTGAAAACCCAGTTGCTATCACCTTAGAGTCATCTCTGACTTGGGTTTGATCCATAACACCAGCGTAACCTCTACCGACAGGGTGTCTGGTAAGCTCAAGTAATGCCCAATCTTGGGCTTCAAGATTTATGTGAAGCTTATCGTATTCAAAGGGCTTATTTTGATGTGTGACAATTTGTTCAACAGATACAACATCTGGGATATACAAATCAGAAAACTCAAGTGTTAAAGACGCTGGGTTAACTAAAACATCTCCGTCTGTAACGCAATGAGCGGCTGTCAGTGCAACCTTTTCTCCGACTAATGTCGCAGTGCATCGTGAGGCACCTCGGGATGTATTGATAGTCAATTTACCTATGTTAAGTGGCTCATCAATACTGGGCAGGAACACAACTCTTATTCCATCGTCTGAAATTGCACCTGGCGCTTCTGGGAGTGACCACTCAGAAATTCGGTCATCAACTAAAAAGTTATCCTCATTGTATAGACTACTGATCCGATCGGCTTCTTCTTGAATTAAGTTCAAGACAGATTGCTCTTGTGTCGAGTCAGCGGCAGCCAAAAGTAAACCTGTTGTGATAGTTTTGCTCAAAGCCTGACTGAAAAGTTTCCTTCCCCTAATTTCCCGAGCCCGGTTTTCTGAGTAGTTTTTATGATTCTTAATTTCTGAATTTATATATTCAAAAACTTTCCTGTAAGTTTCATAGCCCTCTGCAAGGTCTCCCATTTTGAGACTGGCATAAGCAGAATTTGCCTCATACTTAGCCCCTTCCATGTACAGAGCGGCTGGGTATTTCATCTCAGGTAAACGAGAATCTACCTCCTGTTTAAGTATCTTCCAACTCAGCTTTGCCTCATGAAAGTCACCATTGAAGTATGCGTCTTTGGCTGTGTCTTGTTGTTGAGCATTTTTTATAAAGAAGTTGTTTCCATCACTTCCGTAAGAAGTCTCAACAAATTGAGCACATCCCGAAACATAAAATGGGATGGTGAGAAGCAGAATCTTAAACAGACTATCCATCTTTAGGCCTCCAAGCTCTAATCATAGAGTTACATTAAAATTGCGTAATTACACTATGCTCAGATTGGAGTAAGAAATTAAGTTAGTAACAGTTACACTGCAACTGGGAACCAGTTACTTTTGTAGTATGAAACCTGATAAGTGTCTAATGAATCGGTGGCTATTCAATTAATACTTAAAAATCATGGGTATCTATCAATATTCGTAGTAACTTTTACATTACATGATTTGATTGGGATGATGACTGTCGGGAACGGCACCGGACAAAAAATAACTAGAAGTATTATTAGAATAATATCTGTCCCATCAGTTCTGATATTTATATTTCAAGCTAGTCAAGAACCTGATCTAAAATCAATTATCATTTTTAACATCTTCATAGTTTTCGGTCTGGTTGGAGTGTCTCTCTCGCAAGTTGACCATAAATATGGTGTTGATCCACCTTACCTTGACGAAAACTCTGACGAGAAAACTCAAACAACTATGAAAATCATCTTGGGCTTTATCGCAATTGGGGTAATGACAACCATGTTGTGCCTTAAATTTTCAGATACCATATATCCTAAGATCCCTTCATATTTGGGTGGACCGCAACAACCACGAGCAGAGATACACATGGAAGGAAAAGTAATTGAGTCAGAAATATTATTAATAAATAGTGACTGGGTTGTGTTTGTTGACGCTCAATCAAAAAAAGCAAATAAAATACGATTAGGTCTAATAGATAAAATAATTTATAAATAACCAAAAACAGGAATCAAGGGTTCAGCCAACATGAAACACAACAGCTCAAGAAGCGCTCTCTGATGTCATAGAACTATAGAGTAAGCTGCCCCTTGATTTGTTCTATATCAGGGCAATGTAAGCTACTCCCAGCGCTGACAACAGTTAGCTCTTCCATGCCGATTTTGCACATCCTGTCACGATGCGATATGTTTAACCTAGCAAGGTAGGTTGGGCTGAGGTACGAAGCCCAACAATCAAAACAAATCGATCCTAAGCTTTGGATCCTAACCCCACGTTGGGCTTCATGCTTCAGCCCAACCTACATGGTTTTGCAGGTTTGATGTTGGGCTGATAAATTTGAGAAAGACTTTTAAGCTTTCACAAGGATTGTGAATGATGCGTTATCGACGTGCTGATGTGGCGGGTGCCACTTATTTCTTTACGGTTAATCTGCTTGACCGGCAAGAATCGCTTTTAACCGATCATATTTCTTTGCTGCGCCGATGCATGCGTAGCGTCAAACAACGCCATCCCTTCTATATTGATGCAATGGTGATCCTGCCCGATCATATACATGCACTCTGGACTATGCCTGATGGCGATGCCAATTTTTCCAAACGTTGGATGTTAATCAAATCGGCGTTTTCACGCGCCCTAGCCAAGACCGAACCGCTCAAGCCAAGCCGTGTGCTCAAACGTGAACGTGGCATTTGGCAACGCCGCTGAATGGCCCTATTCAAGCATTCATCGGTACATGAGAAAGGGTCTGCTAAGTCCTGATTGGAGCGTTGGAGACGTTGTTGATGAGGTATTTTTTGGTGAGCCGTGAGTTGTATTGATTTGGTAATTTTTCAGGAGAATACACATTGAGCCTTCACTTATGGATGACATTGATTTTTTTCATCATGCCCGGCTTCGCGCTGCTTCTCAAAAAATATTATTTTGTAAGGTCAGGCCGCATCACCATGAATAGCAGACAGTCGAAAAGCATCGATATGATTGCCGTGCCCATGATACTCATTTATAACGTTTACTTTCTTTATCACTACTTTTCTTAGTCTTTATTCAAGCCTTGATTATCACATCAATTTGGGCTTCCTGCGTCAGCCCAACCTGCCTTGTTTCATTGACTTGCCTATGAAAATGAGCGCTGATCCCGTACCCTACTTCCCCTGAAATCATATCGACCGGCGATATGAAATGTATCAGGAAATCAAATGAAACCCATCACCGTAGAGAGTAATCCTAGCGAAGCACAATTGAAAAAACTCGGCGTCAAACACTGGCCAACCTGGCAGAAAGAAGTCTCTGTTTTTCCTTGGAAATTCATCACTACCGAGTATGCCTATATTCTGGAAGGCGAATGCGTGATGACGCCTGAAGATGGCAGTCCTGCCGTGACCTTTAAAGCCGGTGACTTGGTGATTTTTCCGAATGGTTTTAAAGGCACGTGGGAAGTAAAAAGACCCTTTAAAAAGCACTTCAAGCACGCCAATGGTAATTTTGTGAAATGCTTATTAAGCCGCGTAAAGATTACGATCAACCGCCTGAAATCAATTTTCGGCTAATCAAGCCCCATAATTCAATTAAGAACGAGGGAGAATATGAGCGAAAATGCCCCTGCTAAAAAAACCTTCCAAGAACGTTGTGATGAGTTTATTAACGTTGCAAACCAGCAGCATGCAGAGACTGAAGTGGAAAATGTGAATACCGCACTCCTCTTCTCTGCTGCACGTTTTAATGTGTTTAGCACTGTGCGTCAGTTTGATGATGTTGAGAAGTTAAAAGAGGAAAAACAAAAAATCATCGAGTACTTCGCTCAGCGTTATGCAGAGATGATGAATCAGAACTTCGAGGAATATATTGAGCGTTTTGATGACTACAACCCAAATTAAGTTGAAGTTATTGATCCGCTAGCTAAAAAGCCGACATAACGTCGGCTTTTTTGTGTTGGCACTCATGAGATATTGAGGTCACCTACTTATTAATTACTGCCTGTGTAGCAGCTTGAGACTTCCGGCCATTTTTCGACCGTCATAGCCGTGTAATATTGCCAGAACGCATTGTCAATAGCCTTCAAAGACGAGGCTGTATCGTCGCGACGGTAGCGCGCCAAATGTCCCGGACCGCCGTTGTAGGCGGCATAGGTGGCCTTAATTAAATTATCATCGCCGCCGGGTAGTTCATGCTCGCCCCGCCGAATCGCATAATCAACCAGGTAATGCGTCAGGATATCGATACCCGCATTGACGTTGTAATCGACTTCAGCCACCAGTCGATCCAGGTCATAAACCTGCCGCCAAACCCGTCCGTTAATCTGCATCATGCCGACTGCCCCACCTGATGAACGCAGCACTTGTGGCTCATTACTGGAACCAACCAACTGTCGCCAGCAGGATTCTTTCCAGGCAGTGGCTCTGACTAAAGGATCCAGTCGCGCGGTTAATCTGTCCGGTATTTTATTATTGTCGGCTAACCATGCTTCCGCTTGCTGTTCCAATAATTTGGCGACTAATTCGAGATATTCCGTCAGATTATCTGTATGCGGAACACGCCCTTTCAGGGCCTCGGCTGGCGAAATATCTTCTGCATGGGCCGCTGGAAACAACCAGGCACCGACGCGGTCAAATCCACTGGCAATCTGTTGGCTTATTGCCGTTGTGATAACTTGAGGTTGTGTTGTTTGATTTAAGCCAAAAAGATCACGAAAAGTCGGATCAACCTCTAAAGGCAATGGTGTAAAACTCGGTGGTGCCCCTTCTGCCAACAACAAACGGGCGAGTCCGCGCAGGCCATCACGGGTAATTTCCAGTCCATACTCCGGCCCAAGCGCATCCAATGCCCGCAATACATCGCCGCCAGCGATGAATGCCGCAAGTCTGAAATCATTTTCCAGCCCCGGTGTTTCCAGTCCTTCGAGTTCACTCATCAGTGGCCGTAACCGTTCCCATGTGGTCAGAAACAGTTCGCGAACTGGATCCCGCTCAGCATCATCAACCGTTAATGCCTCGGCAATGGCATGACGTGCGTCCAGCAAGATCGCAAGTAATTCCAGGCGTAACGTTTGCGAATAGGTTGACTGTGCCAAGGTGGTAATAATGGTGGTTAAAAAACCATCCAGTTCATCTTCAAGTGTTAGCCATTGCGCTAACTCGTCGTCATCAAGACTGGGTTCTGAAATAGGTTCTCTTGGTTCTGGTGCGCGAACCTGAAAAGCCAACCAGGCTTTGATACCAGTTGCTTCGGTTTGAATATGACTAATGCGGGTACGCTGGACCAGTGTTTGTTCACGCCCTGCCCAGAGTGATTGCTCGATTAGATTATCGAGGCTATTGAGTGGCTCAGCTAAATCAATCTGTACGCGCTTTATACGTGGCAAAAGTAAGGCATCTGTCATCAGTTTTGCCGGTTTGCTTAACAGGCCACGACTGCCATCTGGACGCGATAATTCAATCGATTCAGGCACAAATGCTATCGCCAAGCCGGAGGCAGTGACTTGCGGCGTCATTTTTAAAGCTAGACGACCTTTCCAGGGCTTTAAACCACGACACGCACCAAGAACATAAGCGCCGGTTGTCACGGTGACGGCCATGTCCAGAGACAGATTGCTCTCCATCATGCTTGTCATTACCTCAGATAGCGCGATACGACTGCATTTATCATTACGCAGTATGCTGGTACCGCTGTCATCAAGCTCCAGGACCTGAGCTATTGCCTTCTGTAAATGGGCAGTTTCGGCCAATAAAGGAATTTCCACTTCGCCCGCAGCCAACACGTTTGAACTGAAAAAGACACAAACCAGCCAAAGAAGCGGTTTCATGTAAGCAGAAGATCAAAGTGAAGATAGAAGCGGATCATTGCGGCAGGCAACTCGTTATAGGGTGCTCTTGAACAGACACCAACGTTGCGAATTTTACAGGCAAGTCCACACAAAAAACATCTCTTTTTTACATGCCAGATTTCGCGTATTGGCGGCAATCATTTAATTTCATTAAACCAAATAAAAACAATGATTTGACACTTTTTATGCATATTAATTCTAGGTTTTAAACATGGAATTTCATGACTATTTCTTGCGCAGAATTGAGCGATTAACGGCCATATAAATGAGATACAAAAGGTAAGGTGTGATACCGAGTATCATGATCTCGACAACGTTAAGCTGTTCTCCGGTGAGGATGAGGACAATAATCAACAGTAGCCCGACAAGCAAAAACTTGAAAAATTTGAGTAATTGTTTTTTTAACCCCTTTTGCATTTTGCTTTCCTTTTCGCGATTTAACAGCTATACAAACATAAACAATCTACGCCTTTCTTTTACCGCCTATCAACAAAATCATTTCAAATAACAACGTAACTTCACGGCTTCAGGTATAAAGAGAGTCTCTGCCAAACTGATAGATAAATGCGCTCAAGGACTTGGTAAATGGATTTTTCACTCATACTGCAATCACTTTGGTCACTCTGGTATGTGCTCCCGTTTTTTCTCTTTGCGGCGATCATTCAGTCACGTTGGTTTAAAGGCGTGTTGGGCGAGTTTATTATCAATATTTTGGCCAGATGGAAGCTGGATAAAATGGTTTACCACCTGATCAAAAATGTCACCTTGCCAACCCAAAATGGCACAACACAAATTGATCACATCATTGTGTCGGTTTATGGCGTCTTTGTCGTTGAAACGAAAAATCTTCGTGGCTGGATTTATGGCAGTGAACGTCAACGAATGTGGACGCAGAAAATTTATAAACACACCCACCAATTTCAAAATCCGCTTCATCAGAATTACAAACACACGAAAACCCTACAGTCACTGCTGGGCTTGGATGACACGCAGGTTCATTCTCTCGTGGTGTTCATTGGTAACAGCGAATTTAAAACGCCTATGCCAGATAATGTCACTTACGGCATGGGCTATATCCGATTTATCCTAAACAGAACGGAAACCGTGCTCAGCCGGGCTCAAGTCATTGACATCAAGCAGACGATTGAACAGGGTCGACTGGCCAGAACGTTGAAGACTCACCGTGAACATATCAAACATGTCCAAACTATCGTTAACACGAAAAATCCGACCAAGCCCTGCCCAAAATGTGGCGGCACTTTGGTACTGCGCGAGACCAAAAAAGGCATCAACAAAGGTCAGCGATTCTGGGGCTGCGCCAGCTTCCCTCAATGTCGAGTCAGGATTCCTGCATCAGAATATCAGCCATAACCAACACGAAAACAGGAACTTGGCGAGGCCAATTGTGTCTTAAATCAGCATAAAAACAAAGTTTTAAAAGCGAATTTTCATACTTAATTTAATGTTAACGCGCTTTCTGAATCTGAGTTTGCGCTCAAACCGAAACGCAAAGGAAGAAGATAATGACGTCACTTAAAACAACGGTCATCGCTCTGTCGTTAGCTTGCCTGCCCTTGGCAGTCTCTGCTGATCCGACCCATGATCAATTAGTCGGTACATGGTATGCCATCGATTATGATGGCAGTAATGAAACCACCAAACAGCTGGTAAAACGGATGGATGATCATACCTATGTTGCGACGTCAATTACTTGCACTGGCATGATTTTGACATGGGTTGAAAGAGAAATGGGGACTTGGCAACTAGAAAAAAGCTCACTGATCGACAAACCGGAAACCCAGGAAAACTACAATGGTACGAAAGCGTTAGATCCAACTTCCTCCGTTACTTATACCGATGTTTCATTTCAAAATAACGCGCTCAGCTACAAAAATGCCAATGAAACACGCCTTGAATACAAGCCTGTTGATAGTTTTTTTCGGATGGGTTGCCGCAGTCTAAGTACGATTAATTAAAAGCGCGTAATAACTTATTGAAAAAATAATGCTCACCGCACTTCAACTGTTAAAGCTAACTTGAACAAGAGCAACCCCGATAAACTGAGGGCTAGCCCCACCCAAATCGGCGCAATCCATCCCAATTGATGACTGATAACAAAACCACCTAAAAAAGCACCTAAAGCATTGGCAACATTAAAGGCCGAATGGTTTAGCGATGCAGCCAACGCCTGTGAATCACCAGCCACATCAATCAATCGTATCTGTAAGACACCCGCGAGCCCTGTTACCGTAAAACCAATGAGAAACAAGGCCGTCATCGCGCTGTATAACTGCGTCATACTGAATGCTGCAATGATAAAGGCAACCGCTGAACTGCTGAGAACGGCCAGAATCGTTCTGTTCAAATGTTTATCGGCTAACCACCCTGCAACTAAGCCACCGATCACCATGCCCGTACCAAAAATCGCCAAAGCCAAAGGCACCACCTTAATACTCGCCCCTGTATATTCTGTGAGTATTGGTGAGGCGTAGCTATATACCGAAAACATTCCCCCGAATCCGATGGCACCAATCGCAAGCGTCAACCACATATTAATATTTTTAAATCCGGCTATTTCTGCACGCATACTTGATGTCGCTGATGGCTTTATTTTCGGAACAAAAAAACTGATCGCCAAGATAGTCAGTAGTGCAATCATCGCTGAAAACTCAAACCCTGCCCGCCAACCAAATGTTTGGCCTAACCAAGTGGCGAATGGTACCCCAATAACGTTTGCTAACGTTAAGCCCATCATGACGCGTGCAATGGCAGTCGCGCGTCGATGTTGACCGGCCAGATCGGCGGCAACCAGTGAAGCAATACCAAAGTAAGCACCATGCGGTAAACCAGCGACAAATCGACTGATTAACATTGACTCAGGCGTTGTCGCCAGCGCCGTAAATGCATTTGTGAGCCCATAAAATATCATCAGACCAATCAACATGCTTTTACGTGGCAATTTAGCACCCAAAATTGCCAGAACAGGCGCGCCAACGGTTACGCCTAAGGCATAAGCGGTAATAAAATGTCCTGCTGATGGAATCGATACCATCAGATCTGAAGCAATTTCCTGAACCAGCCCCATTGCGACAAATTCAGTTGTGCCGATACAAAAACTACCGATTGCTAAAGCAAAAATCACCCAGTGTAATTTGTAAGGAGAATAGGCTGTCATATTTGTTGGCTTGATCCTGCGGGGTAAGCGGAAAAAACCGCTTAATTTAACACAAAGCCTGCCCAAAAATATGGCGTTTTTATTGTAAAACCATCGACGCACTTTACTTCTTGTTGAGAATGCGTTTTAATCTTATTTAGATACGATACACCATATCATTTATGAGGAAAGTTATGAGAAAAGATATCCACCCAGATTACGATTACGTGGTATTTCGCGATGTCAGCTGTGGCGAAACCTTTCGCATTCGTTCCACGTGTACATCGACTGAAACGATTGTTTGGCAAGACGGTAAAACCTATCCGCTGATTAATCTGGATATTTCCAGTGCCTCACATCCGGTTTATACCGGCCAGCAGCAACAAAACAAATCCGAAGGTCGGGTGGCACAATTTAAACAACGCTACGGTAAAGCTTAAGCCAAATCAGGAGTAAAAATGCAGGTTCTCAATTCATTAAAAACAGCCAAAAAACGTCATCGTGACTGCCAGGTGGTCAAGCGTCGTGGTCGGCTCTATGTTATTTGTAAAAGTAATCCCCGTTTTAAAGCACGCCAAGGTCGGGTAAAAAAACGGGGCTAATGGCAAGCCGGCGAAGCAATCTTTTTTGCTTGGTCAGGCTAGTTTAATAACGCCGTTTTTGTCAGCCTGGCACATAGGCATACTCAATTCTCAAGCCATCTGGATCACGAAAAAATACAGCGTAATAACCGGGCACATAATCATATTCTTGCGGCGCATCTACAATCTCTGCACCAATCGCTTTCATTTGTTCGTAGAGTTCGTTAACAGCCTCTCGTGATACCGCATTAAAGGCAAAATGATGCAATCCAACGTTATAGTCTTTAAATTGGTTTGATTTGTTTTCTTCAAAAGCTTCCCAAACTGAAAACATAAAATCCGGGCCAGCAAAGATAATGACGTTGCCATTTTCTCGCCGATGCGGTGCACCTTCATTTTCGATAAAAGGACTGGCACCGAGGGCCGCCGCCAGTGTTTTATAAAAAGGTGCTGAAACGGCCCAATTATTCACTGTCAGGCCAATATGATGTATTCCTTTGGCAGGCATAATCGCCTCCTTTAGCGCATTAAAACGATAGTGATGTGCTGCTATCCCGTTGCAGCCTGTGTACAATGACTACCCTACATTATTCTGGAAAACAAGCCTATTTATCATGAAAATTCAGAGCCATTTTGTTGATCTTGAAACGCCAACCGGCATCATGCGTACCTATATTCATCGACCTGTTGACGATGGGGCGTTTCCGGTCATTTTGTTTTATTCTGAAATTTTTCAGCAAACCGGTCCGATTGAACGTGCAGCCCGTTTAATGGCAAGTCATGGGTATGCCGTACTGGTACCAGAAGTGTTCCATGAACTGAATCCAATCGGCACCGTATTGGGTTATGACGATGCCGGCCGGGATAAAGGCAATGCGGATAAAGAAGCCAAAGATGTGCAGGGTTATGATAGCGATAACCGCGCCATGATTGACTGGGTAGTTAAGCAACCTTGGTCAAATGGCCATATCGGCGCCATGGGTTATTGCATTGGCGGTCACCTCGCCTTTCGTGCTGCCTTGCAACCCGAAGTAAAAGGCACGGCATGTTTTTATGCCACGGATTTACATATTCAAAAGATACCGAATCAGCCTGGCCAGCACAGTATGGATCGTCTAGCTGATATTCAAGGCGAACTGTTGATGATCTGGGGTAAACAAGATAATCATGTCCCGCGTGAAGGTCTGGACAAGATTCACCAATTGTTAAATCAAACTGATATTACATTCACCTGGCACGAGTTTAACGCTGAGCATGCCTTTATGCGTGATGAAGGTGATGGGGGCCGTTATGATGCACAAACAGCCATGATTGGTTATCAACTGGCACTCAATCTATTCAGCCGCCGGTTACGCTAATCCACCGAATGAACCACGTCAAAAAGCCCTCTTTCGAGGGCTTTTTTTATTGATGTCAGCAAAGCAACACAAATTAACATCTCAAAATCTTAATCTTGGCGTTGACAGACATCATGCCGATGCGAGATTCATCACAACACAATTACGACCTGACTCTTTTGCATCATAAAGTGCCTCATCAGCCAAACTCAGAATGGCTTCAATTGAGAAGGATTGTTGCTCATCAAAATAAACCAAGCCAATACTTACCGTGACATCAATCTGAATACTTTCATTCAATTGAAAAGGACTATTAGAGCAAGCTTGGCAAATCCGATCAGCAATGTCACTTGCAATATGATGGCTACAGTCGGTCAACAGAATACAAAATTCTTCCCCGCCGACTCGGGCAAAAATATCACTTTCACGTAAGCAAGCTGACGTTCGCTTGGCAAACTCAGCTAAAACCAGATCACCGCAAGCATGACCATATTGATCATTGACCAATTTAAAGTGGTCAATGTCACACATTAGCAACGCATAGGGTTTTTTAGAGAGTAACTCTGGCTGCATTTTTTCGTACAAACCTGGACGATTTAATATATGCGTAAGTGAATCATGCGTCGCCAAATGACGTAATTGCTCAACCAGTTCGTTCCGTGCATTCATCACGCTGGCAACAGCCAGCGGTGCTAATGACTGCAGGGCTAACCCCATTCGAAACGATTCCAGAATTAAAAAATCGCGGACATTTACCCCGAGATCCAATAGTCCTGTCGATATCGTCAGCATCACCCAAATATTGGAACACAAGATAACCAACGCCGTTGTAAATAAACGATAAGTCAGCGCGCACCACAACAAACCCGGGACCAAAAACGCCAGTGCGCCGGGTCCACCAATAACGACGCCTAGTCCCATGCCTAATATTAATGCTAATAATGCCAAGCCCTGATGCAAATTGATTAAATGGCAGTCCTGTTTGCGACGTAATCTGATTAAACCCAATCTCAGCCGAGGCAACGTGAGCATAACCGGTAAAATAGCGAGATAATTTGCCCATTCAGTGGCAAACCAATATATAAATCCGTCTTTAGCAAGGCCATCGAAAAAATAAGGAAAACCTGCCATGCCGACAATGCCAGCAGCTACTGATGCCGCCAGTGTGACCAGAATCAGATAGATAATGGATAAAGGCTGTTTCAATAAGCGGTGTTTTTCAGCCAACTGCTTGAACAAGAAAACGCCCATTGCAACACCGGCAAAATTACCTGCCGTCAGAAAAACGCTCAGTTCCCAGTTCATGCCTGTTATGAGATCTGCCGTTAAATATCCCAGAAAAGCAGCTCCCCACCCCAAGGGATGAGCGAGTTTGGGCAGACGAACAAAAAGCCCCAAAAGAACAGCGTTAGCGGGCCAAAATGCCGCCAATAATCCAGACGGACGCGTCCAAATACCAAGCATGGAGCATAAAAAGATAATGACACCAACCACTGTGGCGTTGAGCAGAATTTGACCTGGTGTCAAACGAAAATCTGTTACATCAACATGCTTCATGATTGTCTCTGTCATGACAGGATATCCGGATCATCCATTTCGTTTTCAGGTTCATGTAACACAAATTTTGCGCATTCAAGGCTTTATTAGACACAAAAAGTCCGCTAAAGCGATTCTTTATTAAAAAAATAAAAGATTAACCCGCCATTGATATTGTGCAGAAACGATAGGCTCAGTTATTTTTCACTAATTATAAGCAATTTCTTGACAAGGATTTGCCAATTTAATGCGGCTTGTTCCGCGTATTCAACTGGCATTACTATTAGCACTGACTCTTTTATAACGATAACGCTAAAGCAAACAAGCCCTCAAGCATGGGTGCGTGAGGGCTTGTTTTTGCAAGAACCAATCAGCCGGTATCAGCTCGTCCAGCTACTCGCAAGCACAGGTTGCAGATTATCCTTCACATCCTGAGGGATAAAATTTCCGGCGCCTTTTGGTACATCATAGTTAGCCATAGCTGAGACAAGCTGGTCCAGTTGCTGATTCATCAACCCCATCGAGTCCGTTTCAAACTTGTCTAACTGATTGTCACTGCTGCTATACCAGTCTGTAATAGTCACCTGATCATCAGTACCTTCAATATTGATTTGAAGATCATCACCTTGTCTGCTGAACCAGAGTTCATCATGTGTGATGCCACTATCAAAGGCGAGCACATCTTCGAATAGGTTTGCTGTATTGGCGTCTTGCTGGATGATCGTATCATCGCCATCACCCAAGCCGAACAGGAATCTGTCGTTTCCACCCCCGCCATCGAGCGTGTCATTACCCAAGCCACCTGAGATGAGATCATCGCCGCCATAGCCAGAAATCATGTCATTGGCGTCCGAGCCTGTTAAGGTGTCGGCATTTTCACTACCGCCTATAACATGACTCAAGGCGTCTTCAGTAACCAGCTCTGCTGTAGGCGCTGAAACACCGAAGGCCCCATAGAGTTGGCTGGCAGTTATCTGACTGCCATTTTCAAACTCAATCCTGTCAATCGTATTGGCAATAGTAAAGAACTGACTGACCCTCACGCTGTCGCCTGAACCGCCTACGTTCAAGATAAGGTCATCTCCGGAACGCATCAAACCACTGGCCACATCATTGAAGCCGATACCGTCCACAAAGCTGATGACATTCACGCCATCGGTGTCAATGACCGTATCCTGGCCGTTACCGGTACCAAATACATAGGTATCATCACCCGCCCCGCCAATCAGTTGATCATCGCCGGCGAGTCCTTGCAGGGTATCTTCTCCCCGGCCAGCCAACAGGACATCATTATCTGCCGTACCGGAAATACTATTGTCTCTACCATCACCGAGAACCAGCTCACCAGTGATGGCAACCGCTGTTGGCTCAGATTGGCCAAATGCAGAGTACAGTTGTCTGGCTGGCAATTCACTTCCATTATCAAAGATTATCTTTTCAATGGTGTTGGCATGTGAGAAAAACTGCGCGACACGCACAGTATCACTGGCGCTGATGTTAAGAATCAAGTCATTTCCTGATTTCATCAGGCCGCTGGCCACATCATTGAAAGTCAGGCCGCCTGAGAAGTGAATGATATTAGTGCCATTCGTATCGACGATGACATCGTGGCCCTCTCCGGCATGAATCACATAGGTATCATTGCCTTCACCACCAATCAGCCGGTCATTGCCATCAAGACCTTGAAGTTCATCATTACCTGCGCCAGAGGCAATCACCTCATTTAACGCGGTACCGACCAACACATCATCACCCGTAAAGTCCAGATTTAGACTTCCACCAGAAGTGCCACTTGGCTCTTCGGGATCTTCTTGGGGGTCTTCACCACCTCCATTGCCCGCAGGTAAATCAGTAAGCTGATTGGCGATATCCGTCGGTGTTTGGGTATAACCGCCATTAGGCTGCACCATGATGGCATGGTTGCCACCTAGGAAATGGTTGATAACACGCACCTGCTGCTCAAGGTCAGCATCAACCAGGACTATCAAGTCATCACCATCTTGGTGGTAACTCAGACGTCCTGGTTCCACATTATTGAAGAACAATATGTCCTGACCATCTCCCGCATCCGTAACCACGTCCTGACCACCGCCGGAATAGTAGTAATAATGGTCGTTACCATCACCGCCATCCATGGTGTCATCGCCGTCTTCACCAAAGAGCGTGTCGTTGCCATCACCACCCAATAGGGTGTCATCTCCGGAACCTGAGCCGGAACCATTTCCGCCGGCAAGCCAGTCATCACCGCTGCCACCTTCGAGCTGGTCATTACCGGCAAATCCATATAAATCATCATTTCCTTGCAGACCTTTGATCAGATCAGCCTCGTTCGACCCCAACAACTGCTCATCAGATGAAGTCCCGATGACTTCATTACCGGCGGGTGGGGAAGTATATGACTCCACAATCAAATCAAATATGTCACTCACCGAAGCCCCTGAAGAGTCTGTAGCAACTACTTTGACGTTATAAACGCCAGCATCACCATTAGACGGGGTGCCAGAAAAAGTCTGGGTATCAGGATCAAAACTTAACCATGCTGGGAGTGGAGTATCATCAGCGAGGCTCACTGTATAAGTTAGACTATCACCGACATCTTCATCCGAGAAACTGGCTGCCGGTAGAGCAAAATTAAATACATCCCCTTCAGTTACTAATTGATCAATAATCTCAGCCGAAACTGTGGGGGCAGTGTTTGTATTCTGAACCGTAATCACAAATGATTGACTGGTACTTTCACCGATGATGTCAGTGGCTGTTACTTGAACATTAATATCCCCAACATCAGTGTAAACTGGTGTTCCAGAGAATGTAGCAGTTACAGGGTCAAATATAAGCCAATCTGGTAAAGCCCCCTCTCCAGGTACAGTCGCTTGAAGTGTTATAACGTCACCAATATCTGGGTCGGTGAAGGCATGTTCGGGGAGAGTATATGTAAATTGGCTACCTTTCTGAGCAACTTGATTCAATATCTCAGTACTCACAATAGGTGCGTCATTAGTGTTAGAAACAGTTAAAGTGAATACAGTATTCACAAATCCCCATTCATTGTCTAATGCAGTTATTTGGATATCATATGTGCCGACATCATCATTACTCGGTGTGCCGATAAATGTCTGTGTAGCGCTATCAAACTCTAACCAGCTGGGTAAATCAGTATCATCTGCCAGTTGAGCATAGAGCGTCAAAGTATCGCCTATATCAATGTCAGTAAATGTCTCAGAAGGTACTGTAAAGATGAGTGCTTCATCTTCATGAATATACTGGTTAGTTATTTCATGACTTACCGTAGGCGCATCATTTACGTTATTAACTGTTAATAAGAAGTTCTCACTTGCACTTAAACCTGTCTCATCAGTAGCGGTAACGGTTATTTCATAAGTGCCCACATCTTCATTTTCAGGGGTTCCTGAGAAAAATTGTGTTGTTGGGTCAAAATTTAACCAATTAGGAATTGGGCTATCGTCTGCCATCTGGATACTATAAGTAAGCGTATCACCACTACTATCGCTGAAAGTATTCAGTGGTAAGGGGAACTGCAAAAGATCATCTTGATTTACAACTTGATCTAGTATTTGATTTTGCAAACTTGGTGTTGTTAATATTTCTGCTGGAAGTTGCTCGGGATCGAGCATAGTACCATCAGAAAACTCAAGTACTTCAATCTTGTGACGACCGCCAAAACCACCTGACTTCAACCCGTTAGAGATGGTGACACTATCACCGCTTTCATGGCCATTACCGTCTAGTATAGTTATAATTATGTCGTAATCTAAATGTACGACAGATAAGTTACTAGATGAAATCCCTGGCCCGAAAACGATCTTATCGTACCCCCAACTATCTGTTAATTTATCATTACCGTCTCCCAAATTGAAAAAAACAGTATCGTCGCCAGAACCAGAGTTAATGATGTCATCACCAGTTCCTCCAGTAATAAAATCATTATCTCCACCACCGTTAATGTTGTCATTACCAGCATCACCATGTAATTCACTACCGTCCGAGCCACCAACTAATACATCATCACCATTTCCGCCATACATGATATTGTATCCATTATGTGGGGTATCTCTTTGGGTTGCCACGATTACATCGTTACCGGCACCGCCATATGCGATGTCATTACCAAAGCCTACATCAATGAAATCGTCACCATCACCGCCATATACCGTATCATTCCCATCAAACGTAAAAATATAATCAGTTTGAGCTGAACCGTTTATGACATCACTATTTTCTGCACCGTGAATCAGTTTTTCATCAGAAAATAACGCATATAAGTCCTGTTTAGTAATGATTGTTCCATCAGAAAAAGTAAATTGCTCTATGGCATCATCTTCATACGAAAACGCATTTCTCAGAAGAAGTGAGTCACCAGTTACTTGGCCATTATCATCGAGAATAGTAATCAGTATGTCATCTTGTATACTGATTCCTCCTCCATTAATAAACTCAGTACGATATGTGGCTAAATTTTTCGAATGTGATAACACTATATTGGACTGGTTTATGCCATTACTAAAAACAATCTGGTCAAAACCATAGTTATCTTGGATGAAATCTTTTCCATCACCTAAATTGAATTCAATTACATCGTCACCAGATCCTGAAATGATGTTGTCATCACCAATGCCGCCATTAATATAATCGTTCCCATAGCCAGCTATGATGTAGTCGTCACCACCTTCGCCGTAAATAATGTTATTTCCATATTCGAAATTCTCAAAGTTTGTGTGAATTGTGTCATCACCGTCTCCTGCATAGATGACATTATTACCATGAGAAGCTTCGATATAATCAATACCTCCATACCCATAAATAGTGTCATTAAGATAAGTGCCTGTAATAACGTCATCTGACTCGGTACCATGTTGAGTCACTACTGGAGTTATAAGATCATCAAGTTCGATGGAACTGCCATCATGAAAATTTATAGTTTTTATTGCCCGTGATGAAGCACCCGATATCAATGTGATGCTATCCCCACTCAAGCTCCCCTGACCATTAAGTAAATCAAGGCGAATATCATAGCCAACCTTGCTAACTTGGATGCTAGAAAGACTTATACCTTCTCCAAAATTAATCTGGTTATTTCCAGTGCTATCCTCAATAGAGTCTTGGCCGTCATTTAAATTAAAAATATAAGTGTCACTGCCTTGGCCGCCTCTTAATAAATCATTGCCACCATTACCTATGAGCGTGTTATCCAGGTAGTTGCCTGTAATATTGTCATCGTAATCTCCACCACTTGCACTTATAGCTGCTTCACTGAGTGTCGTGATGACTTCTTCTTTGAGTGTTTGTTTTAAAAATGAGTTTGAGTCAAAGCTGGTACCATCACTAAATTTAAATGCAGAAATTAGATTTTCTATACCATTTTTGACTCTAAGAGAATTTCCATCACCATACTCAATTAATAAAAACTGACTCGTGGAGCTTTGTTGTGTTGAAGTGATGGAATCTAATGAAATACCTGCTTTAAATTGAATGATATCTTCATCATCCGTATCACGGATGATGTCGGTTCCATCACCATTACCAAACACAAAGGTGTCAGCCCCATCTCCTCCCCAAAACGTGTCATTCCCAGCTCCGCCCTCAAGAAGATCGTCACCTGCCTCACCTTCTAGATAGTCAGCTCCCGAGCCACCATAAAGTCTGTCGTTACCATCACCACCCCACAGGTCATCCTCATCACTGCCACCACGAAGTATGTCATCTCCAGCGCCACCATCCAGCACATCCTTACCTGCATCACCATGTAAGATATCTGCACCCTGCTGTCCAAACAGAGTGTCCTCTCCTGCGCCGCCTACAAGAGTGTCATCACCTGCCCCGCCTACAAGCTGATCGTTACCTTCGCCACCATCTAAGTAATCATCGCCATGAAGATTTTCATCTAGATAGTCACTATCGCCCCAGATAAAATCATCTCCATCCCCACCATAGACTCTATCATTGCCTTGTTCACCGAACAGTTCATCATTCCCACTTCCACCATCCAAAAAGTCTTCCCCAGCTGCACCTTTTAAAAGGTCATCATCAGCCTCACCGAAGAGAGCGTCATTTCCCCCATTCCCTGCTAATTTGTCACTTCCTATACCACCAGTTAAAATATCAGCACCATCATTTCCAATCAGAATGTCATCCCCAGCACCGCCAGAAAAGACATTTTTCCCTTCATCTATAGATGAAGAAAACGTAGCAGAAAGAGTGTATGAATCACCGTTTATATCAACATTGCCAAGGTCGTAACCTGCCGGATCAGGAATGTATTCATAATCGCCATCGATAAATCCAGATTCAGCACCAGTCCACTTCAATAATATATTTAACTGGCCAGTCTCTGTGGTCGTTATCCCTGCGTAAGCACCTCTGAATGTATGAAATAACCTTGACCACTCATCATGTTGAAGAGGCAGATTGTCAATATTAAACTTCACCGCATGGTTACTAATTATTATGTCATTACCATCTCCGCCATAGGCTTTGTTATCACCTGACATGGTGAAAATATAATCATCTCCTGCTTCACCATAGAGAGTATCGTTTCCGATTCCAGCATAAATCCAGTCGTTACCATCTCCGCCATAGACTATGTCATTACCACCACCGCTAACGATAAAATCGTTACCATCTATTCCAAATATTTGATCGGCTATATCTGCTTGAAGATCATATCCATGAGGGAAACCTTGGTCATATCCATCAGGATATAAAACATCATTGCTGGCTGTTCCAGTGTTTAAAATTCCACCTGTTTCCTCAGTAATTTCACCTGTATCTATTACGATCCCCAAATTACCAGATACGAAATCAATTACTTTTATCCCGCCATTTCCCGGACTGTTATTATCAATAATGTACAAAGTGCCCCGACCATTAAGATCTGGCTCAAATTGATAAGTAACACCAAGAGTTTCATCTATGAATGTGTTGTTATTTGCAAAATCGTAGCTACCGTCAAGAACAGTGCCTTTCCAATTTATTACGCCAAGCCCATCTTTATCGAAAATCGTGTCAAAACCATCATTTTGGTCATATATATAGGTATCAACACCCGTTCCACCTTCAAGATAATCATCACCGGCGCCACCATCTAAAACATCATTTCCTGACAAACCATAAATCCGGTCATTCTGTTGATTGCCAAGTAAAGTATTGCTTCCATTGTTATTGTTTTCATCACCAAAGATAATGTTGGTTACATCAGATCCATTAAGGGGGTTTGATCCACCTTGACCAGAACTATACGCACCAGCAAAGACCTCCCCAATTTTTGCATCATCGAAACGAATTGCCTCACCATCTATTTTGTCGGGGTTGGTACTATTGAGTGTATTACGCTGAAGAATGGCATTAAGCATCAATTTCCGATCTTCTAAATAACTCTCGGTAAAGTTATCAGCGTTTAACTCGCCACTTAGATTGTGTTGTTCGTATAGATCCTCATTACCTGTAATTGCAAATGGTGTTAATTGCTGTAATGCATATCGATATGCAAAGCCATCGGCATTATCTAAATTGGCTGAGTCTACAAGACTAAAAATGTTTACAAACTGGAGGTTTTCATACTCTGACTTTAATACAGGGATTTCCGCGTCTGGATCAACAAAAATACCACCAGATATTTCTATAAACCGCTGATAATAGGCTTCCCTATCACTAAGAATGCTTTCCTGACCGATACCAAGAAGAACACCAAGAGAATTAAGCAGTCCGTCCAAATCCCATTCACCGTTATTTGAACCTGTTGGTAAAAGAGCCGCTATGAATTTATTATCTATTGATGGTGAGAGGGTTTCGAATAAACTATATAGAGCAAGGGCATCTGTAAGTCTTTTGACCTCGTGATTCCCCCAAATTTGCGTGTCTTCTCCTTCAATATTTATGGGTATTTGTTCCCCCCAACTTATCCCCCAGTCTGCCGTACCATCTACCCCATAAGCTGCAACTACATTCGATATAAGACTTAAATCAATACTCGGGTCCAAATGGCCAGTGAGTATTCCAAATTCTGCGAGTAGCCCACCTACCCCTGGAGCGTTGTAAATGTATGCATGACTAATATCATCTGGATAATCAACTAATAAACCACCTGCGAGAAAGCCTCCTAAAGAATGGCCACTAACCGTGAAGCCTGAATCAAGCGTACCGTCATCAAGCCAACCATCAACAAGGTCTTTTAGCTCTTGATACTGAGTAGTCTGCTCGGGTGTCACCCCTTCGAGAATACCGAGATCCGTAATGACATCAAAAGGGTCATCGGTTCCCCGAACTGCTAATACCTTGTCACCATTTAGATTCTCGAAGACCGTAACAGAGAGTCCAGAAAATGTATTTGGTTGGTGAGCCCGTACCGTCCATTCATCAACGAATTCTTCGGCTTGGGTTTGCGAAAACCCTTCAAATGTTAGAGCAGCCGCTATAAGACTTGAATCTGTAATCAATTGCTCAGTAGCATGATTCCAAAAATCCGCGTAAGCCGCTTCTGCTAGTAAAGCCTGTTGAAATAAGTTGTTGGCCGTCATCATCTCACTCCTTTGATATGTTTAGACTTCATATAAAAATCTATAAATGAATCATTATTCACTAACCATTTGGATTTGCTCCCAAATCTTGGGCATGAATCAACCTTAATCCACCACTTGTAATCTCTGATGGAGTCAGCAGAAACATATGGATTGCCTACCCCAGTATTAAAATCGACATTGCGTGCCAGTACTTCGCCTGTTTTTATATCGACAATACGTTGTTCACGTTCGTGAATTTTAAAAAGGTGGATGCTGTCTTCAAATTCCCACGCAAACCGCTGATTGAGCTGAACTCGCGTCAGATTATCGTTTTTTATCCAATCAGGTTTATCGATAGGTGTCAGAGTTTCGGCTACCCCCGGATTTTCCTGTTTCCACTGATCTATCGATTTATAAACCGTAAAGCCGGCATCTGTAGCGCAGTGATATTGCTGCATAAAATGTGTCGGAATAAAATCCCAAAGAATCAATGAGTACATAAGAATACCAGCCATCCAGCCGGCAAGCTTATGATTACCACCAAGTTTCTTGGACTGACTAACGGCACGCCGAACTACTTTTTTAGATAGCCAGATATAGAAAATTAGAAATAGAATGACTACAAGTAATGGCATGTTCAGATACCTGTTTTCAGAGATAAGGCTGACTTATCCATTTTCTGGATAAGTATTGAGTTATCGCACTGCTTCAAATTTCTGAATAGGAAGATTTGAGAGAAAAACTTGATTATTTCTTTAAGCTGCAAATATGGCAGCAAAAAATCGCCAAATTGAAGACAATAATGCGCCTTGACGACGGGTGTGTTTTTGGTTCTTGTAGGTTGTATATTCATCTGTAATCACCGCTCCCTCAAGCTCTCATTACCGTGTCTTAACAATGGCGCCAAAAAGAACTCAATAATCCGCCTAGTCCCAGTTTTCATCTCAGCTGTCACAGCCATACCAGGCATTAACTTCACTTCACGACTATCAACCATGATTGCGTTTTTACTCATCAGTAACTGCATTCGGTAAATCAAGCCCTGTTTTTCATCGACGGTGGCATCATCGGAGACGGTGGTAACTTTGGCATCAATCACACCGTATTTAGTGAAAGAGAAAGTATGGACTTTGATTTCTGCCGGCATGCCTTCTTCAATAAAACCAATGTCTTTGTTCTCCAGAAACACTTCCACTTCCAGTTGCTCTGCATTAGGCACAATCAGCATCAGCTGCTGGGCTTCGGTTACCACACCACCCACTGTGTTGATGGCAAGCTCCTGCACTTGCCCTGATACCGGCGCGTAGAGGATTTGTTTGGCATTTAAATCCTGCGCTTTGGTGAGCTCCTCATCCAGTGAGGCGATTTGACGTTGGTATTCGGTGATTTCTTGTAATGTTCTGGCCTTGGTTTGAGCTGCGAGTGTTTGCAGTTGATGCTTGACTTCAGATTCGGCCGCAACAAGTTGCTGTAGCCGATGCTTTTCCGCTGCCAGATCTTGTGTTTGTTCGATGCGCTGTTGTTCCAGATCCAGGTACTCTGTTTCAGTCACAAAGCTTTGCTGATGCAGGCTTTGCAAGTCCTCAGCCCGCTTGGTAACGATGGGCAGTGTTTGCTGAAGTTTTTTAATAATTTCTTTACTGGCCGCCTGCTCAAACCGGGTTTTATTCAAGGTATTTTGCAGGGTCTGCTGCTGACTTTGATAATCCTGCCAGTGCTGCCAGAGTAATTGCTGATAAAGGCTGGTATCATGCTCAGCGTTATTCTTCGAGAAGGTCAGTTTGACTTGTTCAGCGGGGACAGTTTTGTTAGCGCTTAACGCTGTCAGCAGCGCTTGTTTCACCGCCAGTTGCATCTGAATACTGTGGCGCTCAGAAGTGAGCCTTTTTTCGTCTGCTGAAGTGAGCGTGCTGTCCAACTCGACCAAGGGCTGACCTTTTCTAACTTCTTCGCCTTCGCTGACCAGAATGGTTTTGACCACAGCCTTTTCCAGTGGCTGGATTTGTTTGACTCTAGCGCTGGGAATAATCTTGCCTTCGGCACTAGCGACGATATTAACTTCGCCGACACAAGCCCAGACAACTCCTATCAGGAATAAAATAATCAAGCTGCGGCCTAGCCATTTGGCAAGGGGATTGGGTGGCGCTTCCTGTATCTCCAGTGCAGCCGGTAAAAAGGCGGCAAGCTCGCGTGTTTTACTGCCCTGCCCCATTGTGTGGCGATTTTTCCAGGCATCCCAGAAAACGGTAAACGGCCTCATGGTCGTGCACCTTCCAAACTTCCCTCAGGTGTCGCTTGAGCAGCGTTGTGAGTTACAGGGTGCAGATTCGGAGTGTGGTTTTGATAACTGTGTAGTTTGGCGTAGTAGCCATTTTTGGCAATCAGCTCTTCATGATTGCCTTGCTCGACGATACGCCCTTTCTCCGTCACGATAATTCGATTGCACTGACGCACCGCAGTCAGTCGATGAGCAATGATAAACACGGTCCTGCCCTGACAAATCTTCGCCATATTGTCTTGTATCAGTCGCTCTGACTCATAATCAAGCGCACTGGTCGCCTCATCAAAAATGAGGATACGAGGATTATTGATTAAGGCGCGAGCGATGGCCAATCGTTGGCGCTGACCGCCCGATAAATTACTGCCTTGTTCGCCGACCAAATTATCGTAGCCTTCAGGCAAGTCAACAATGAACTCATGAGCACCGGCCATTTTTGAGGCCGCAATCACACGTTCCATCGAAATGGATGGGTCGCTTAAGGCAATATTCTCACGAATGCTGCGATTGAACAGGAAGTTCTCTTGTAGCACGACACCAATTTGTTTACGAAGCCAGACAGTATCAACCACTGACAGGTCAACACCATCAATCAAGACCTTGCCGGACTCTGGAATATAGAGCCGCTGTATTAATTTAGTGATAGTGCTTTTGCCACTGCCGCTTCGGCCAACAAGGCCAATCACTTCCCCCGGCCTGACTTGTAGGTTTAAGTCATCAAGAATAACCGGGCCATCCGGGCGGTAGCGAAACCGGACATGCTCCATCGAGAAGGCGCCTTGCAAAGATGGCAGGCGTGAACGGTTGGGGTTAAAACCTGGCTCTCTCGGCGTATTAAGTATATCGCCCAGCCGTTTGATGGAGATACCTGCCTGCTGGAAATCTTGCCAGAGTTGAACCAGCTTGAGGATGGGGCCACTCACTCTGCCGGCAAGCATATTAAAGGCCACAAGTTGCCCCACTGTGAGCTGGTTATCAATTACAAGATGCGCTCCCCACCAGATAATGCCTAGCGTCATGAGTTTGTTGACTAACCCAGCTATCTGGTTAGCCACATTATTGAGGTTCTGGCTTTTAAACGAGGCATGCACATAGTTGGAAAGGTGGTCTTCCAGTTTGCGTTTCATCTGGGGTTCGACCGCCAGGGATTTTACCGTGCCAATTCCTGTTATAGACTCTGTGAGAAAGGCGGTGTTTTCAGCGCCGTGCTTGAACTTATCATCAAGCCGTTTTCTTAAAATCGGCGTGATAAAGATTGAGAGAATGACATAGAACGGTATGGTTGCCAGTACAATCCAGGTCAATGTCGGACTGTAGTACCACATGACCGCAAGGAAAACGAAAACAAAGAACAGGTCAATCACCAATGTCAGTGCGGTACCGGTAATAAAGTTACGGATAGTATCCAGTTCTCTAACCCTAGCCACATTCTGCCCTACCTGTCTTGATTCAAAATAAGACAGCGGCAGTGCCATCAGATGGGTATAAAGGCGTGAGCCTAACTCAACATCGACCCGGTTGGTGGTATGACTGAACACATAATTGCGAATACCGCCAAGCAGCGCCTCAAAGACAACGACAACGAAGAATCCAACCGCCAGCACATCCAGCGTGGTAAAACCACGGTGTACCAGAACCTTGTCCATAACGACCTGGAAAAACAGCGGGGTGACTAGAGCAAAGAGCTGGAGGAAGAAAGAGGCGACGAGGACTTCGGAGAAGAGTTTACGATATTTGATAAGAGAAGGAATAAACCAGGAGATGTCGAACGTTTGCTGCAGGCTTTCACCGATGCCTTGTCGTCGTGTCAATGCAATCAGTTCGCCAGACCAGATTTCGGTAAACTCATCCAGGGTCAGACTTTTTGGTGCTTCATCACGAAGATCTTGAATCAGTACGCCTGACTTTTTCGCCTGCTCAGCTTCTTCATTATTCGCAATACGGGCAAGGATGAAATAACTGCCATCTTTTGCCTTGGCAATCGCGGGCAGCATGCCATTGCCAATGTCGTTGGTAACCGGTTTGAGTTTTTTTGCTCTGAGGGTTAACGCTTTTGCGGCTTGCAGAATTTGGGTGTCAGTAAATACCTCGCCGGGCACACCATATTGGTGAGCGAGCTGTTCAGGTTCTGCGGGCAGCTGATGAAAACGCGCGATCGCGACAAGTGTGTTTAGACCAGTATCCATACCAGTACTCTGTTTGCTCCATGCAGTGATATCTCAATGTAGCACAATACTTAATGAGACAGACAGTAATAATCCATTAACTTCTATCAAATATCAAACTGGCTAACACCTTGGTCTTATCATCTTTTTATTAGATCACAAAACCTGATTTTTATGTATTCAATAACGCTGAGAAAACGCAAAAACCACTCAACACCACAACCAAATAAGTCATTGAATTTCTACCAAATTACAGCTTGGGCTTGGCCGTTGAGCTGTTGATCTTGTCTTCTTCTTGTTTCGCTAGAGAATCAATCCATTGATTTACTTCACGCTCGCTTTTTATGATGCCGCTCACATCAACTAAAATACCGGTCGCCGCATTGACTGGGTCGTAAGCGAGCTGATAGGTCAACACGGAAGCACAGTTGTCTAAATCCAGGTTATTCACATCCGTTTTTTGGGACATAATGACTTGCGTCACCTCCCCTTTTTCAATGCTACTCATGCCAATAGTGCCGAATGGCCCCTGTACTTGCCTGCCGCCTGAAAAGTAAGGTAAACACTGTGGCTTATCCCCTATATGCCATTGTAACCAATGCATTTGTCTTTCCGAATTCACCTGTTTATCGTTTTGTGTAGCAACCGGCTGCCCATATTTATCTACTAGCGCGTTGCTATAATTTTCACGGGTAATCGGCGGGACAAAGTTGTTGTGGGAACGCGAAATTGCCACCACTCTAGGTTCTGATGGCGGCATTGAAAAATAAATCTGAACATTGCCTTTTTGCTTGTCTTTGGCAACCGCATAAAGAGAGCTGATAAATGGTTCGGTTTTGATAGTTTTATTGGCGACCCGGTATTGATAAACCCGCTGCATAGGTGGCTGAAGCACAAAGTCCTTATCATAATCAGCAATTGTCTTTTTGACTTGCTCAACAGTCATGCCTAACTTCAAGCCAATAATGTCAGCATCATCACGCTCTAATGCCAGCGCTGAATGTGTCAACATGAGCATGGTAAATACCGAAATCACGGCGATAGATTTTTTAACGGCATTCATTTGTAACCCCTAATCGTTACGAAATTATTAAATCATTCAATAAACCGTTTCATGACTGTTGTCTGTTGTTAATCCCCTAATAAATAGTCTGCTCAGCAAAGATTTAGCGATCGTCATTTCCCGTGGTTAATGACGCCTGATAATGGCCGAATACAACGACTGATAAGCCACTATCTTGTGAATAATTTCACAGATTTATATCGCTGCCAACAACAAGATTCGCGCCAAACAAGAATGTTATAATTCCTGTTTAGCTGCCTGCACCATCGCTGCCGAGATACTATTTTAAGGCGGCAGCGCCAAATAGGTGCCACCATTTTGCTTGGTTAGCTCCCGCATCAAAATACCGTATCGTTCGGTACTGCTCATCGACAGAAAACCAACACCATGAATGCGGGCCAACCGTTGCCCATTGCTAAGAACCCGGTTTTGTTGGGTAATTCGCGCAATCACATTATCAAATGAGCCACCGGTATAGTCATCACCGAAAACGTAAATAGAGGTCGTAATGTTGGGTTTAGCATATTTTCGTAATGCGGTCTCGATCCCCTCGACCGGGCTGCTGTTGGAAACCACTGACCACTTGTCAAACATGCGAATCACGTTGTTTCGCGTTGCGGGCGTGTCTGACATCCATTTGCCGTCATAACCGGAGATCATAGACGTTCCCAAGTCGTTCAGAATCTGAAAGCCTTTCACTTCCGGATGAATATTCAACACATTGACGACTTCTCGTGATACCCGAGACCAGATGCGTTGCATACTGCCAGAGGTATCAATAATAAAAACGACATAGTCACTATCGACCGGAATCCCACCCACGGCTTCTGAACGCACTTCCGGCGTGTTTTGACGTGGTGTTGTCAACGCCGCCTGGCGCAAACGTGACTCGACCAGACTGAGGCCACTTATATTGTCAGTTAATGCCGCATCAGCCGCAGCAAGTTGTTGCTGTTGTTTTTGCAGATCAGCTTGTGCCTGACGCGCGGCGGCCTGCTCAACCGATAATGCCTCTAAACTGGCAAGTTCAGATTCAATTTGCTGTTGCGTTATGGTGACCGTGTTTTTAAGGCCTACCAAGGTTGCCAACATCTCGCTGATATTGCTCTGTCCCGCCTGGGAGATTGCGGTATCCGGTTTGGCTATCAGGATTAACATCACCACAGCACCAAAGCCGCAGGAAATGATATCCAGAAACGATAAACTGAAAATATCCAGTGTTTTTTTACGCGATTTCATGGCCAGTTTTCCGCGGGACTGATTAACAGGCCCCCTGTTGCCGCAGCCCAACCCCAATATTGATTGACGGCATCCGGATCCCCTTCCAAGGGTAACAGCACGACATTAACTTCGTTACTGCGTTGTCCACTCTCTCGCACGGTTTGTTGAAAAAGTTTGACCCGACACGGACCAGAAATAGTCTGGGCATTACCTGTCAGCGACCGGCACTGGGCAAACGGATTTAAACTGCGATAAGAAGATTCGCCCAGTGTGGGCAATCCATCTGTAATTACATACAAATGATCTGGCGAAAAATCATTGATTGTATTCAGGCCTTTTTGCAGGTTGGTGCCGCCCTCTGGAATCACCTTGTCTAAAGATTGCAGGATTTGACCGACAGTTGTCTCGTTCGCCGGTTGCATTGACTGGCCGCCCAATACCTGTGCCTGCTCACTAAAAGCCACAACGACAATGTCACTGTTTGCTGGCAGTCTGGCCAGCAGCCAGCGCACCGTATTTTTAGTACGTATCCACTTGGCAGCGCTTTGTTTGTCCTGATTAGTGCGACTTTTGGTCTGGATAATATCGATCAACTTTTCATTGGTCATGGACGCGCTCATATCGACCAGAATCCCGATTTTATTGCCCGTCACTTGAAGGCCCATCAGATAGTTTTCTTCGTTGAGGTTATCTGATGACACTAAATCCTGTTGCTCGGGTATTTCAATTTCGGTAATGCGCGACTTCAGTTTAGCCAGTGCTTGCTCCGCGTCGCTGATGGCACTGCGCTGAGCGCTCAGCGCTGCCTGTCTGTCAGCCAGCGCTGAGGATTGTTGTTCAAGATCTTGTTTTTGTTGGCTGAAATCGTCTCGGATTTGACGCAACGTCTGATTCGCCTCCTGCTGTGTTTGTTCAAGCCTAGCAATATCCGCTTGCAAGCGGTCTACTTCGGAAGCTGCCGATTCCAGATTTTGTTTGACTAACATAAACACCAGAATCACCGCGCCAAGGCCACAGGCCATGATATCCAGAAACGCCAGATTAAATCCTTCAGTGCGTTTACGTCGCAGCATGACCAATCAGCGAATGCGTCTTAACAAATATTTATCGCAATAATGCTGCGTTTCGACTATTTGACCATCTTGCAGACGTTGCAGTTGGTGAAACAAAAACATCAGAAAAATGCTGATTAACAGCGCCACCAGCGTCGAGTTAAATGCCAGACCAAGGCTATCAACCATGCCGGCAATATTACCGGCCAGTGCTTCATCAGCCTGAGACAACGCTTGACCAATCCCTCGGACTGTCCCGATAAAGCCGATGGACGGAATCGCCCAAATTAAATAGCGAATCATGGTGTTTTCCGTATCCTGACGCACCGCAAGCGCTTCCAGATTACTCTCGATAGCATCCGATAAGTTTTGCACATTATTCGTCGCACTATATCGCCATAGTGCCGCCCGCAAGGTCTGAACCAATGGTGAAGCCAATCCCTCTTTGGGAATTTCGGTATCCAGCCGGTCAATGATCTGATTCACATCCAATGCACTATCGTTGGACTCCGTCGTTTCAATCAGATCTACGCTATAAAGATATTGCGTTTTCAGAATGCGGCGATAGGCACTGGCTATCAAGTAACAGCCCCACAGCATCAGAATAAAACAAATTTCCTGTTCGTAACCTTTAACAATGACGACAAAATTCCGCGGTAATGACTGTTGCTGCTCGAGACCGATAGCAATATATTGCGCGGCCTCCGGTCGGATATAGCCCAAATAAACCATATGCACTATCACAATGGCCACCACCAGTGCCGCAAAACTCTTCAACATCTCATTCATTTAGATATCCACCGGAAAGGAAACCGGCGAGTTCAGACTTATCACCGGCTTATCGGCATAGGCGCTGTGCAACAACACGCCGACAAAAAAAAGGATCAGCGCCGAGACACCAGCGCGTATTGGCTTTTTGAAGCGTTGCATTATTGCTCTCCCTTATTCAGATAGCGACCAACACGAAAGCCGACTGTCTTTCGCGGCTGGCTTAGGCCTTCTCGATACGCTGCACGTAAGGTTGTCAGCGATCCTGACTGCCAGTTTGCTCCTTTTACCACACGTTCCGCCAGTAAGCGCTTATCCAGTTGTTGTGGAAAAATGGTTTCTGAATCAGGCGGGGTCAAACGATAAACATCATGCGTCCATTCACTGACATTGCCAGCTTGATCTTGTAATCCACTGATCTCTTTAGAGAAACGACCGATTGGTGCAACGCCGGCATAACCATCATCATATTGCGGTACGTACATAGCGACTGCTGTCTTGGCCTGCTCATCGGCAATATTCGCAGCGTGTTTTGGCAGCGTGGTGCTATCACCCCAAGCAAACCGGGTTGGCTGCGGGCGCTTTGCTGATCTGGCCAGCCACTCCCACTCTGCTTCAGTCAATAATCGGTAGCCATTTGCTGTTATGTCAATTGCGATGAGTTTTTGGTTTGAAAATTGGTAAACGGGTGGCAGCCCTTGCTGTTCGCTGAGCCAATTACAAAACCGTGCGGCATCCAGCCAGCTGATTGCCGTTATCGGTTCCGCTTTGTTACCGGTTTTGCTGGTATCAAACTGTTGATATTCGCCAATACTGACTTCCGTTACACCGGCGTAAAATGGCCTATTCAGATGCACCTTATGTAAAAACTCATTGGCACGCTGGCCTTGACTGTCTCGTGCCGCACCAAGCGTGAATACCGTATTCGGCTGAAACAACAACATCTCTCCCCCAGCAGGATGCTGATAACGTTTTGGCGATTCAGCAAGCTGGGCCTGCGCTTCTGGAATCAGCGTAACCGATACCTGACGTGTCACATCACGACTCGGCGTCACGGTTTGTGTGATTGTGCGATAACCTGGGTGTTGAAAACTGAGCTGCTGTGGCACAGTTTGCAGTGTTAATGTCAGTGGCGTCTCCCCGACGCGTTTGCCGTCAATGGATACTGCCGCTTGGGGCGTCGCCATGATTTGCACCTGACCTCGGGCTTCCTGCAAATCAAAATTCAAGGCTAACGGTTGACCTAACGGTGGCGTCACAATTTGCTGTTGTGTGACATAGCCTGCTTTTTGATACACAACCCGGTGAGCTTGTCCCGCGGCCAATTGAATGGTTTTTGCCGCCGGCTGCACAATGTCATCTACAGTCAAGCTGCCACCGCCAGGCGACAAAGACAGGGACACCGTGGTTTGTGCAGCCGGTAGCTGATATACCCGCGATACCTGTTTATGATTGCGCGTTACTTCCAGCGTTTCGGTGACCGTATCAAAACCCGATTTGGAGAGAGTTATCTGGTAAACACCACCTGAAATGGGGTGCGTCAAAGGCGATTCACCGATCACTTGATTATCGACATGAATCACCGCACCGGGCGGCGTAGAGGTAATCTGCAATTGGCCAGTGATGGGCGTCAATACGACGATCTCATGCCGATGTTGCCCTGCTGTCAACGAAACTGCTTTGTTGATCTGTTCGTAGTAAGGATGATCGATTTTTAAATCATATTCGCCGGGTAACAAGCTTTGTTGCAGCGTATCCGACTCAGAAATAAATTCATTATTAAGGTACCAGCGTGTCAGGCTTTCCTCTGGATCGGTGCTAAAACGTACTTCAGCCGGCTTTGGTTCTAAAGTGATATGAAGTCGTTTGCCTTGCTGTTCAGGCAATAATTGATGTTCATATGTCTGATATTGCAGGGCGCTGACGCGTATCCGGGGCGAGTCCGTTAGCGCATAAACCGAATTAAACAACACCATGCCTACACCTTCCGTCATGCTTATCTTTGCTGGCAAAGCCGCTTCGGGGAGAACGACAATACGGGTGCCACGGGAAATCCCTAGTATGGTTACGATAACCACGGAGGTCGTCAGTAACGCCACCAGCATCCAGACTAACCGACGCCGGTGTCTTTTTTGCGCAGCTTCAAGCGCGTGTTTAAATGGCTTCATCACAGATCAAGGTAAGCGAAACCGGGGTATGATCCAAGGGCACATCAATAGTTTTTAACTTAGATTTGTAGCCGACTCTTTTGCCTTCCAACGTGTACTGGCCGGGTTTCAGTTGAATGGTTTTACTGATGACCTCCCCAACTTTACCAACGCCGCGAACACTGACAAAAGTCTGCTTATCCGAGTTAATCGTCACAGCGACCGGCTGGTTTAACGCCGTCAGCAAATCAGCAACCTTATCGGTTTTTTGTGCAAGGCTGACACTGTCAGCACGATATTGTTTCGCATTGGTAATTGCAGAACGCATCTGATTGGCGGCAGTTTCTGCCGATAATGAAAAAGGGGCCGCCAAGGCCGTGGTGAACGCTTTATCAAGGCTGACTATTTGCCTCGCTTTTGCCATCTCTGCGGCATGACTTGCCGCCTGCGGCACAAGCGTTTCTAACGCCTGCAAATGCGTTAACACGGCTTGCCAGTCATCGGTACGCCGGGCCGTTGCAATCTGCTTTTGCAAGGTGCTTATCTGTTGCTTTTGTTGATATTGCTGAATCGCCTGCTGTACGTTTTTGACCTCCTCACGGGCAGGATAAATCTGTTTCGCTGCCTTTAAGGCTGACTGCGCCGTGTCAACTTGTCCATCTTCAAGCGCACGATAAGCACGACGGATTTGTTCATTAAACTGATCCGTTTTAATTAGCGTCTCAAGTTCAGCCGCACGTTGCTGATAAACCGTGCGCTCTGGCGTTAATTGAAGTAGCTGTGAAATGAGACTGCGTTCCAATTGTTTATTTTGTTGAGACTGCGCCGCATTGATTTGTCGAATCAAATCCGTGATTTTGGGTATCTGTTCAATGCGTTCAGCCAAGTCTTGAGCGGCTTTATCTGATGTATTCAACAGCATAGCGGTATTTATCGACTGCTTGGCAACCGGATAGTCATTATTGTCAAAGGCGTTCTGCGCTGTGATCATGGATGTTGAAAATGCGGTCTCCACCTCAGCAATGGTCTGTTCTGCCAGGGTGACTAACTGGCTGAGACCGGTCTGTGCTTGCAGGTAATCACCGGCGGCAAAATGTGTGACAGCCTGTGACTCCAATTCACTCAGCTGCGTGGCCAGATCTGGTCGCCAGGCTTTTATATCCGTGTTGCTCAGCTGCGGCTTGAGAGTCGAGTCAAATTGTGCGTAAGCATCAAGATAAGCAGCGCGTGCCTGCTCATTTGCCAGCGCGTTTTGCGATGGTGTCAGATTGTCCGGCTGCGTAGATACAGCCGGCGTCGATGGGTCAGGTTGTGCAGCCCAGTAAATAGCGCCAATACCGGCCATGCTCAGTATCAGCATCATACTGACCGTTTGCAGTAATCGGCGGCGTCTTTGCTGACGCGCAGCAGCGAGTTTGTCGTGCATCGTGCTGCCCGCCTATAGCTGAATATCTGGCGTTGCTTCCAACTGATACATCCGATTCAGAAAAGCACGCCATTGTTGAAATTGTTGTTCAATATCTCCGCTCAGTTCGACAGATTCCTCTTCATAGGTGATCACCTGAGGTGCCATTTCCAGATTGATGGATTCGCCAAGCTCATTTAATGCGTCTTGGTGAAATTTGGCTTCTTCACGGGATTTGAAACCGCTTGAAATCAATAGCGCACCGCCCACTCCCCCTGCAATTACCGCGACATCCCGGCCAATATTCTGATCCACTGAGCTGCCGCTTACCGCTGCTGCCACCGCTGCCGCCACTAATGCCACACCGCCCAGCATTTTCCAGACACTTTTTCTTTTAGCTTCTTTTTGCAAGGCCAGTTCTGTCGCGCTTGCCTGTTGCCAGGCCAGATAACTACTGTCCATTTTGGTTGAGAACTGCTGATAGTGAGACTGCAAATTATCAATAAACAGTTGTTCGCGAACACGTATTGATTTAACTCGCTCAAACATCGGATCAGCATCACTTGGCAAACCCTGCAAATCAATATAGCGGCCACTGGTATCCAGATATTCACCAAAAGCAGCGTCACTAAAGCTATTTGCAAAACGCATCTCTGAGACGGATTTGAGTTGTGTTAAATAGCTTTGTTTTTGTTTTAGCAGGGCTTCAATCACGGCTTCCGCGGCTGCATCGAACACCGGCTGATAAGGATCTTGTCCGGTATTTCGTGGATTTTTGTAAAACCCCTCATGCACCTCATGTTCAAAGGTCTCAGACAGCCACTGCCGGTTACTGGCATCGACTGCCGTCAGTCGAAAAGCAACGCGCTGGCCATTTGATTCAATAATGTCACCCAATAAATACAAATCTCCTGACGCAGAACTATTTGGCGTCACCCTGACCGCACTAAAATGATCGCGATTATCTAACGCTTGTTTTAATTGAAAAGCAAAGCGATTGGCTTCAGCACGTCTCAGTTCCGGCCATATTCCCGCCTCCTCATAATTCGCCTCTGAATCAGATAAACCGGGTGAAAATACCGGGATAATTACTTCAGGTTTAACACCCAGATAGCGATTTTCATCTACTTTATCGTAGCTTGACGCGGGTTGCGGCCCCGTTTCTACTGTACCAGACCGCCCGGCGCTTCCAGCGCAGCCCGTTAAAATATGCAGCGAAATCAGCAGGTAAACACCTAATTTATAGGGCAAATTGGCCCAAGCTTTATTCAACAACATCTAACCCCTTATATTTTCGATATTCGTTCCAGAGCTTTTGCCGAATCTCTGGGTCAGTCTCCAGCTCTGCGGCACGACGAATTTGCGCGGCAATGGCATCATCATTATTGGCGGATGGAATGTCTTCAGGCACCGCACCGTTATCACTGCCTGCTGTCAGTGGCGGTGAATCAGTCGATGACTCGGGTTGGTCTGATGGGCTCTGGCCATCTCCGGGTACAGGCAATTCCCCCTCACTGGCCGCTTCGGTGCCTTGCATCTCTTGGCTGGCTGCGCCAGATTGGCCTGCACTTCCTGGTCCGTTTTGTCCAGACTCACCCTGTTGCGCACTATTTCCTTGATTATCTGATGTGCTCGTTAATTCACAAGTTTCAAAGCGATTAACCGAGTCAAAAAATGCCTGTTCCATGCGTGCAAGGCGCTCTGCACGACTCAAGCCGGGATCATCAATATAATGAATCCTGGCCTCGCCGCATTGGTCACGATCATCAGCGTCACTATCAGTCGGTGAAGCCGACACTACCGGCGCCAGCAGCATCACAAGCAGCGATGCCAAGGAAGCCAAGCCAGCCCAATTAGAATTGTTGTTCTGCCAATCTGTCATCGCCTGTTTATCCGATACCGAAAACAAAGTTTTGCATATTCTAAGTTTTAGTCAGCGAATAGAAGTATTTAGTTTTTTTCATCACCACACTATGCTAGTTCATTATGACAGTGGAACAATTTGTTGCCTTAATTTCCACTATACCGATCGATTCACATCGCGAGGACAGCATGAAAAAACCGCAAGCGACCATTGAACAAGAAACCGGCAAAGCATCATCAACTTACACCGTTTCTGTAGATGATAATGGCGAATATCGTAAAGTAGAAGAACAGTTTGACCGCTATGAAGATGCGTTAGATTACCTGCTGAAACAAGGTTGGCAGTTAAAGCGAGATGCGCCTGCTGGTTCTTTGCATGTTGATGTGCGCTTTCGTAAACCCTAAGCCATCTCGCCATGACCTTGATGCCGCCTAATGGTTGGTTTTCGTTACCCTCAGTTTAGCATTACCGGAGAACTGAACATGAAATCTATCTTTGCCGTTTTTTTCATGCTGCTGAGCCTGAACGTGGCAGCTGAATCTATAAGCCATCGCATCAATGATGAGGCTTTTGAAAGCTATTATTTATCACCAGATGCCAATGCACCGCTAGTGATTCTGCTGCATGATTGGGATGGCGTAACAGACTACGAAAAATGGCGTGCCGAAAAGCTTTATCAGCTTGGCTATGCTGTCTTCGTGCCCGATTTATATGGGGCGGGTATTCGACCTGAGGCCATTCCCGATCGGCAAGCCCAAACTGCCAAACTGTATCGTGATCGGCAACGAATGCGAACACTTATTGAGGGGGGCATTGAGAAAGCCAAAATGCTTGGTGCAAATACCGAAAATGCCGTCTTGATCGGTTATTGTTTCGGCGGTACAGCAGCATTGGAAATGGCAAGGTCCGGATTAGATATGCAGGGTTTTGTTGCCATCCATGGCGGCTTGGGCACACCTGCTGATCAAGATTACAAACAAGTTAAAAGCGAGATACTAGTCCAGCATGGTGCAGCAGATGCCAAAATTTCCATGGCCGATTTTGCGGCATTGGGCATCGCAATGGAGCGCGACAAGGTAGATCACGAGATGATTGCTTATGGCGGCGCCGGACATTCCTTTAGCAAACCTGGCAATGACAAATATAATGCCAAAGCAGATGCGGAATCCTGGGCGCGATTACTGCGTTTTCTGGAAAGCAAATTGAATTAAAGCGGCGGTTCTCAGGAGCCTTATTGTTTATCGCCCTCTTTTGCTAGCCGCAATTTACGACGTTGCTCCTGCTCTGCCAGGCGAGCATAGGCGGCGCTTTCATGATGCAAATCAGAAATCAGGCCTCGGTGCAAGGCAACGGAGACCGCTTCCGGATTACTGAATCGGGCGCCTTCTTTAAAAATCAAATCCAGTAACGCTTTCGCTGGCATATCGAGGTACCGTGATAGTTCCTGTGACTCCGTAGAAAATTTTTCGATGGCTTCCGGGTGGGCATACTGCACATTTAAAATAGCGAGGTTATCAAGCAAAATCAGCTCATCAACGGTTGCATCACTGAGGCCGTGGTTTTCAACAAAGCGCAGACTGGTCAGGCCGGTCAATTGGTGAAAAACATTCTGAACCTGATTTAAATCAGCCTCGCGCCCGGCCAGCGCCACTTTTAACGCTTTTAAACGCTGTCTTGCCAGAACGACAATACTCGTTTCCAGCTGGTGGTTAGCCATTTACCCTCCTGAATAATCTGTGACCTTGATACAGAGCATAGCGGTGAATAAGATGACATTCAAAGTAACTGGCCCGGTTTTCTTGTTATCAGCCTGCGAATTTCAGGCGCAACCACTGACTCTGAAAGGTATAATGAAGCAACTCATCATCATAAAAAACAGCGTTTATAAGGCAAGCAACGTTAATAACGGACTGGCGCAATTACACGAGGTCTCTGTATGAAAATTGTCATTCTGGGTGCGGGTCAGGTTGGTAGTAATACTGCTGAAAAACTGGCATCCGAAGGCAACGATATTACCGTCGTTGATACCAATACCAGTTTGCTTGAACACCTGCAGGACAGACTGGACATCCGCACCGTTACCGGCCACGCAGCTTATCCTGAAACCCTCGAACGTGCCGGCCTGCGCGGTGCAGATCTGTTAGTTGCCGTGACCCAGAATGATGAAGTCAATATGATCGCCTGTCAGGTAGCCAAAACTCTGTTTCAGACCAAAAAAAGAATCGCCCGAATTCGATCTACCCCCTACCTTCAAACGCGACTTGGCGGTGAGAACGGTATTTTTTCCATTGATGTCATTATTAGCCCTGAAAAGCTGGTCACGGATTATTTATTTGATTTGATTTCACAGCCAGAAGTGACCGAATCACTGGCTTTTTTTGATGGTATGGCACAACTCGTTGCCGTTCGTGTTGACGATAAAAGTGAGATGTCAGGCAAGCCGGTTAAACATTTGCTGAGCATTTTGCCCGAGGTGAGTTTACGTGTCGCCGCCATTTTCCGAAGTGATAAGCTGCTGCCCGATGCAGGTAACAGTATGCTGCTGTCAAATGACGAGATTTTTTTTCTGGCCAAGCGTGAAGATATCACCCCTGCTATCAAAGTCTTCCGCCCAGATTACCAGCCTTATCAGCAAATTATCATTGGTGGCGGTGGTAACATTGGACGACAACTTGCTGAAAAGCTGCAAAACAATCTTTCTGTCAAAGTGATCGAGCAAAATCCAGAACAAGCTTCACAATTAGCTAAAGACTTGCCCGACTGTACCGTGCTGCAGGGGGACACCGGAGATGCGGAGCTGCTCAAAAACGAACATATTGAAGAGTCCGATGTGTTTTGCGCCGTCACTAACGATGATGAGGCCAATATCTTATCGGCCATGCTGGCAAAGCGTATGAAGGCTAGAAAGGTTTTTTCGATTATCAGCAAAGCCAGTCACGTCGATCTGATCCGTGAGACGAAAATTGATATTGCTATCTCACCGGCGCAAATTACTATCGGCTCCTTGCTGACACACATCCGAAAAGGTGATGTGGTGATGGTACATTCCCTGCGTCAGGGGGCAGCAGAGGCGATGGAAATTATTGCCCATGGTGACAAAAAAACATCCCGTGTCGTCGGCAGACAGATCAGCGAAATTCCTTTACCAGAATCCTCAACAGTGGCGGCAATCCTTCGCGACGACGACATCCTGTTTCCCGCGCCGCAAGATCGTATTGACAGCGGTGATCATCTTGTTATTTTTACCGCAAATCGAAAAGATGTGCAGGCGGTTGAGAAATTGTTCCACGTCGATTTCCCAGAAAAAACAGATTAAATCTTGTTATCTGCTATCGTGCTCTGCTTTTTTCATCGCAACGTGCAATTCACCGGAACGAATATGCAAGTCCCGTTGCGGGAAAGGAATTTCAATTTCATAGTTGCGAAGCTGGGTTTCAATTTCCCATAAAAAAAGTGCCCGGGTTCGTGCCGGACGACTCATCAGTTCGTTACCCACCCAGATAACCAGTTCAAAGTTCAAACTGCTGTCTCCAAACTCGGTCAACCAGACTTCAGCCGGACGGGATGGGTCATCAACAATAGCGCCTGCAACTTCATTTGCTGCCAATAGCACAGCCTCTTTGACCTGTTCCTTATTGGCACCATAAGCAACCCCAAACGGCACATGAATGCGACGCAGCTTTTCACTAAAACTCCAGTTGGTCACCTGGCCATTAATAAACTCGGAATTTGGCACCAGAATATCGATGTTGTCTCGCGTCGTCACTCGGGTATAACGCAAGCCAATCTCTTTGACAATGCCATTGGTGCCGGATGACATTTCAATGAAGTCACCGAGTTTCAGGCTTTTTTCAAGAATGAGCACAATGCCGGAAATAAAATTGCTGACAATACTCTGCAAACCAAAGCCAATACCGACACCGATAGCGCCGCCGACAAAAGCCAGGCCGGTTAGATTGAAACCAATATAAGACAGGCCAATCAAGGTGGCCATGATCCAGATGATATAGCGTAATAAGCGGCTAATTAGATAAAAAGTCGCATCATCAATGTGACGATAGGTTCGCCCTAAGGTCATCCTTTGCATCAATCGCTCAATACTGGCCGACAGCCACCAGGCAACGATGACAATGAGCATAAAACCAAACACGCTGGACAAGGTGATGGAGTCTTCACCCAGAATCGGGGCATGGATAATGCCGATAAACTTGTCGAGAGAGGAAATAAACCAGTCCATCATCAGCCTTAAACTAATCTATGCATTTGCGCGTTTTGTCTTTCTACGGACAATAAAGAGTATTAGACGTCCAGAACAAACCCTCTGGACGCCTTTTCCTTTATTTCAGTCTACTACCACAAGGATTCGCCAGTTTCCGGATCATACATTTCATGATGCACACGATGCCGATTGGCAATTAACTCATCAATAGATGAGCTATCCGCCATTGCCCGTTTGATTGCTAATTTCATGGCTTCGTAGTTAGTCCGATACAGATCTTTACGATCAACATCTGGATTCGCCGCTGCTTCCGGGGCAATCCAAATCATGGCAATGATGCACAACTCTTCTGCATGCTCTTTTGGAATCACACCCTCTATCACGCTATCCAACACTGCATCAGCAATCGCCGATTGTACCGGCCCACCGAATAACGCGACGTAACTGCCCGACTTGATGGTCACTTTTGGCACCATCAGCGTAGCCGGTTTCACTTGTTGATTCGTCGCCCGGATAGCAAACATTCGGGTATGCCCTTCCGTCTGACCCATTAAATTTGCAAATGCCTGCCCTGCAGGGCCACGGGCACTGCCGATTAGAATTTCCGGCATGGCATCTGTACCTTGATCATCGCTGGCAAATACCGTGGCTTCCCCTGTTCTAAACCAGACTGGTTCTGACATGAATCATTCTCTCTTGTGATAATAAAAGCACTATTTTAGTCTTAAATCAGCAAGTGCGGCGGCACTTTTTCATCCCTCGCTCAGATCGCCTGTCGTGTATGCTCAATCACGATCAAGATGCCAATAGCAATAAGCACCAGCCCACCAATGATTTCGGCTTTTTGACCGACTTTCTGTCCCAGCACCTGCCCAAGTAACACACCCGCGGTGACCATCACAAAAGTACAACAGCCAATAATCAACGCCACCAGGAAGATATTCACTTGCAGAAATGCCAGGCCAACCCCAACCGCCATCGCATCAATACTGGTTGCCAAACCGGTTAATGCCAATCCCCAAAAGCCGGTCTTTTCTGTGTTAGTGGCTGCTACCGGCTCATTCTGTAAGCCGTTATAAATCATGTGGCAACCCAGCAAGCTGAGAATAAATAACGCGACCCAGTGGTCCCACTCCTGTACCAACCCTATTGCTGACTGACCTAACAACCAACCGATGACCGGCGTGATGGATTCAATCACCCCAAAGATCAACCCCGTTTTGATAGCAGTCAGCCAAGTGGGTGATCGCATGGCGATACCTTTGCCAATGGCAGCGGCAAAGGCATCGGTTGACATGGCAAAACCAATAAAAAATAACGAAATGAGATTCATAACGAGCCTGCTAAATTAATGGGCGTGTTGCTTGCTAAACCGATGCATCAGAAAATATAAAGCCGGCAATACCAGCAACGTTAATATCGTTGAGGACAGAATGCCGCCCACAACGACGGTGGCCAGTGGCCGCTGTACTTCCGCACCGGTTCCCGTATTCAAGGCCATTGGCAAGAAACCAAGACTTGCGACTAATGCCGTCATCAATACAGGTCTTAGTCGTTGCATTGCCCCTTCAAACACCGCTGTTCGGAGTGACTTTCCCTGTGCCCACAACTGTCGAATAAAAATCAGCATAACAATACCGTTCAATACCGCGATGCCCGAAAGCGCAATAAAACCAACGGCTGCCGAAACCGATAAGGGCATTTCCCGCCAGAACAATGCCAGCACCCCGCCGGTCAACGCCAACGGAACGCCAGTGAAAACAAGCAAGGTATCACGCAAGGATTTGAATGCCATAAACAGTAAAACCAGAATGACGAACAACGTGACCGGTACCACAATCAATAAGCGTTTTTGTGCAGATTGCAGCTGTTCAAACGAGCCACCATACTCCACCCAATAACCGGCAGGATAGTTAACCTGATCGGGCAGTTTTTGCTGAACTTCAGCGATAAATGACCCCAAATCCCGATCATCGCTGACATTGGCACTAACGATGACATTACGTTTGCCACTTTCCCGGTTGATTTGGCTTGGCGCGCTGACTTCTTCGATATCGGCAACTTCGCCCAATGGCACGTAGGATAGATCCGGGTCGCCGTTTTCCGGCAATGCAACCGGTAATTTTTCCAGGTAAGCCACATTTTGACGTTTCGTTTCATCAAACCGCATCACTAATTTAAAGCGTTTATCGCCTTCATAAATCAGCCCGAGTTCCTGCCCGCCCATCGCCATTTGCAAAGCATCCTGTAAGGCCGAAATGTTTAACCCCAGTAATGCCAGGTGATCGCGTTGCGGGTTAATTGACAACATGGACAATCCGGTGACCTGTTCCATCCGAACATCTCGGGCGCCCTCAATTAGCTGAATAACCGAACTTGTTTGTTCACCAAGCTCGGCCAAAATATCCAGGTCATCACCATATATTCGAATGGCAACGTCAGCCCGAACACCGGCGATGAGTTCGTTAAAACGCATCTCAATTGGCTGGGTAAACTCATATTTATTGCCCGGTACTGCTTCAACCGCTTCCCGTAGTTTGGATAAAAACGTGGCTTTGCTTTGCTGCGGATCCGGCCACTCAGATTGCGGTTTTACAATGACAAAGGTATCAGCAACACTCGGTGGCATCGGATCCGTGGCAATATCAGGTGTGCCAATTTTCGAAAATACCCGTTCCACTTCATCAAAGTCACGAATCACCCTGTCCAACTGCTTTTGCATTTTTACCGATTGCTCAAGCCCGGTTCCAGTGATCCTTAATGCATGTAAAGCAACATCACCTTCATCTAACTGCGGCAAAAACTCACTGCCCAAGCGGGGAATTAAGCTACTGACGAAAATAACAAATATTAACGCTGTAACCGTAACAACAAAGGGTAATTTCAAGGCGATCGTTAAAAAAGGCTGATAAATGCGTCGGGCAAATCGCATCAGGAAATTTTCTTTTTCAGATACCCTCCCCGTCACAAACACCGCAATGGCGGCCGGCACGAAAGTCACGGCAAAAATCAACGCGCCAGTCAGCGCCGCGATGACGGTAAAAGCCATTGGCTGGAACATTTTGCCTTCCACGCCTGACAAGGCAAACAAAGGCAGGTAAACCAGCATGATGATTAACATACCGAACACGGCTGGATTAAAGACCTCCCGCGTACTCTCCGAGACGGTTTGTAATCGTTCTGATAAGGTTAATAATCGCCCAAAGCGCTGTTGCGCCAGACTAAGGCGTGACAAGGCATTTTCGACCACAATCACGGCGCCATCAACGATCAGCCCAAAATCAATCGCGCCCAGACTCATCAAGTTACCGGAAATTTTATTACTGACCATGCCGGTCACAGCAAATAACATGCTGAGCGGAATAACCAGTGCGGTTATCAAGGCAGCGCGGATATTACCAAGTAATAAGAACAACACGACGATAACCAGTAAGGCACCTTCAAGCAGGTTTTTTTGAACCGTCTGGATGGTTTTATCAACGAGTGTCGTCCTATCATAAACAGCTTCAGCAACGATACCTTCCGGCAAGCTTTGATTTACTTGAACCAGTTTCTCCGCTACGGCACGGGCCACTATCCGGCTATTTTCTCCCAGCAGCATCATCGCAGTGCCCAGAACCGTTTCTTGCCCATCCAGTGTTGCCGCGCCGGTACGCAGTTGTTTGCCTAAAGACACATCCGCGACATCGCTTACCCTTACCGGCGTGTCGTCAAGCTTACGAATGACCACATTTCGTATATCGGCTAAGGACTGTAATTGACCGGGAGAGCGAACTAACCACTGCTCGCCATAGCGTTCAATATAGCCTGCTCCGACATTTTGGTTGTTGTTCTGCAGCGCAGCCGATAATTCCGCCATGCTGATCTTATATGCCAAGAGGTGATCCGGCTTTGGGGCAACTTGATAAATACGCTCATAACCGCCAACACTGTTTATTTCAGTGACACCGGGTACTTTGACCAACTGTGGTCGGATAATCCAGTCTTGTATTGTCCGCAAATCTTCGGGGGTATAGGACTGCCCATCGGCACGCAGTGCGCCTGTCTTAGCCCGCACAGCATAGGTAAATATTTCACCCAGACCACTGGCTACTGGCCCCATTTGTGGCTCAGCCCCAACCGGCAAGTCGCCCCGAATTGCTTGCAGGCGCTCACTGATTTGTTGGCGTCCCAGATAAATATCGACTGATTCATCAAACACAACCGTGACTTGAGACAAGCCATAGCGAGATATGGAGCGGGTATAGTCGAGATTTGGTAAGCCAGCCATGGCATTTTCGACCAAATACGTCACACGTTGCTCAGCTTCTAGTGGTGAAAAACCCGGCAACTCCGTATTGATTTGTACTTGGTTATTGGTGATATCCGGTACCGCATCGACCGGAAGTTGAAGCATGTTATAACCCCCTAAACCACCGATAAACAGGGTCATCAATAACACCAACCAGCGTTGCTGAATGGCAAACTTTACAATTAAATTAACCATTATCTGTCCTTAGTGTGCGTGCGTCGCACCCGCTTTGAGTACCTCTGCACGGAGCAGATAACTGTTGTCTGTCACATAGGTTGATTGCGGGGTTAACCCGCTCGTAATTTCCACATAGGTCTCATCCCGACGGCCCATTTCAACCATACGCACCTCGAAGGTGTCACCGACACGGATAAAAACCACTGGCTTGTCTCGAAACTGTTGAATCGCACTTTTTTTAACTGCTAAGGCAACCGGTTTTTCTTCAACCATCACCTCAGCATTGACATGCATGCCCGGCCGCCAATATCCGGTCTTATTATCGATAACAGCCCGGGCACTGGCGATATGACCGCCAGTCATTACCGGTGCAATATAATTAATCTTGCCAAGTGCTTGTTCATGACCATGTAAATCTTTTACGACAACAGACATACCGGTACGTAATTGTTCAATGTCCTTGGGAAACATTGACATATCTACCCAAACCTGGCTTAAGTCACTTATTTCCATCATATTTGCCATCGCCGAGTGATCGCCGATTTGCACATTACGTTTCGTGATCTGCCCTGATGCCGGGCTGTTAATATCGTAGCTTTTCAGGGTTTGCTGATTTCGGACTGTGACCAGTTTTTGTCCTTTTTTAACGTTATCGCCAGTGTTAACGTAAACGGTTTCAACAATGCCCGGGTAAGGCGCAAATATCCGGTATTGTCTATCTTCTGCAGGGGCAATTACGCCGTAAAGCGAATTGGTGATTGCCAATACTTGCGGCTCAGCAATCTCAGTGCGAATACCTGAGGCGGCAATAAGTCTGGGTGTTAATACGACCCGACCCTCAAAATTATCGTAGTGCCAGTGAAAGTCTTCACCGTCAAAAGTGGCTGAGACCTCGACTTCATAGGAATGTGGCTCCGTGATGACCACACCCCCCAACAAGTAATCCTGCTCGGGAGTAAAATCAATAATCTCTTGTTCGCCACCCAATCGATTCAAGATCACTGACAAGGTTACGTCTTCAGGGTTAACCGGCTGTCCATCATGATAGGCATAAACTCGCATTTCCGGCGCCACACCGTGTTCATAAATCGTCATTTCCAGGGTGAGTTCTTCTGAGCGCAGTAAGTGACCCTGATGCGGGCCTTCCTCTGACTCTGTTTCTTTATGATCGTGATGGTCATGATCTTCTGCCGCGGCCACAAACTGGCCCGATAACAACAGAAATATAAAGAGCAACATTTTCATCGGTTTACTCCTGAATGAACTGGTCAGAGTCAGCATGCAATGCGTTTCCTGTCAGCCGCTCCAATTCGAGCAGTTGTAAATGCATAGCGACGCGTGTTTCTATTAATTCACGCTCAACAGCAAACAACTCATGCTGCGCATCAACCCATTGCAAAACACTGTATTGACCGAGCTCATAGCCTTTGGCAACACTGTCTAACAAGGCTTTACTGACTGGGCGAACCGCCTCAGTTAAGCTCTGCGTCAATAACTGATTGTTTTGCATGGCAAGGTGTATCTCTGCTAGCGCCAGACTGATTTGCGTCGTGGTCAGCGTCATGGTCTGTAATTCCTGTTGATACAGCGCATTGGCACGAGCGATATTGCCTTGGTTACGATTCTGCAGCTGCAATGGCATGGAAAACCCAAAAACCAGCGCATGGTCATTTGTGCCTTCAAAACGGCGAAAACCGGCACTTACCGTAAGATCAGCGATCGACTCGGCGTCTGCCAGCGCAATCTGGGCTTCACGCAATCGAGCGCTAGCGGCCACTTGGAGATATGCCGGTGTATTGGAGATCGCTTGCATCAGGAGGGCTTTGTCCGGTATCACAGGCACTGCCATCAAGTTGCCTGCCAGACTGTTAAAATCCGGCTCATCAGCCCAGTTTGCCGCCAGTTTTTGATGTGCTAGTCGGCGTTGATTTGCAAATTGCTTTTGTTGGTTTTCAGCACGGGTAAGCCGCAGTTGCATTTGTAAAACATCCGCGTTGCCAACCGCACCCGCCTCTGCCCGGCGTTTGATCACCGTCAGCGCCTCTTGCTGGTAATCAATACGCCGTTGATTCCATTGCAATAAGGCATCCAAACGCAGTGCTTGATAGTATTGACGCAACGTTTGCGCTACCACATCAAGCCGCTGCATTTCATACTGCTGAGTTAATGATGGCTGCCTGGCATTGGCAACATTGACTCGTTGTTGCCGCTTTGCACCCATTTCAATTAACTGACTGATTGATAAGGTTATTTCGGCATTTTTAAAGGCGCTGGTTTCTCCTGTTCCCAGAATATTTTCCAAACTGCCCTGCAACTTTGGGTTAGGACTCAAGCCCGCTTGCTGCATATCAGCAGCAATAACTTGCTGCTGATAAGGATAATGTTGCAACACCGGGCTATGTAACAAAGTTCGTTCGACGGCCATTGCCGTAGTTAGCTGGTTGGCGTTTACCGAATTAATCATCATCAGATTGCCAATGACAAATAACGTAAACAGCCCTATACGGGGAAATATCCCACTGATTGGCACACGCATATCACTTCTCCATCATGCTGATGCCCTAATGGCTCAGCAAAAAACAGTTGAATTAACAGTTTTTGGCGTTATGCGTTGGGTGGTGGAATTGGTGGTGCTGCCGCTAAAGACGGAAATAACGGTTGCGTTGGCGGCAACGCTGTTAGCTTACGTGCCGTGTGCGAAATAACAGGCTGGCTGTGCAAGTCACCTACCATATGGAGATGAAAATGATGTTCATGATCAACATCTTGTTGATGCTGCTCATGCGCCTCGGCAGAATGGTGATGAGCCAACCCCGTCTCTTGACCATGCAGATGCTCACCAACATGCAAATACGCACTGACACCGCTGGTAAACACCATGCAGATTATCAGTAACATTGCCTGCAAATAGCTCAATGGTCGAGACATGAGTAGCCCTATTGAATTTGACTTAATATTAACGACTTAAGTCACGGTTAGCAAAATATGGTCGTTTTATTCACTTAATATCTGCCACGAAAATACAACAGGCACCCCACCACAATCAGGCAGGCGATGCCAATCACGGCAGGGAACAATGCTGTCGTTAAAGAATAATGCTCAAGTGCCAATAAAACCAAGCCATTCCGAATAGCGAACAAGGTAAAAAACCACGCTGACTCGCTGTCTGGCTGATCCCGGATTTGACGGATTGTCGGGATAAACCCGGACACATCCACCAAAGTTAAGATAACCACGGCAACGACTGGGTCCCCTACAAGCCACCAAAGTGGAAAGGCCAATAATGCCCACATGAACACAAGCCAGTCGTGAAAATCAACACCGCTATTGTCCCCGCATCTCACCGCTAATATGGCAACACAGCAACTGAATAATGCCGATAACCCAATGGGCCAACTGCCAACCCCCGCGCCATCCAGCATTTGCCCGATAAAAACCCCCGTTGTGACTAGCGTCCAAACACACCAAGAAATTATCCGCGGCCGAATTTTTCGCCTAAAAATCATGGCTATGTACGGAGTAAAACCTAATATAGTTAATAAGATAGCAATAAAACTTGATGTTATTTCCATACTATATCTCAACCTAATTCAGCTTGCTGAAAGGAGATTTTAAATCTCTTGTCAAATTTCGTGCTAGGCTGTGCGGTCATTCGCTTGCTTAATTATTTTCACAGGTTTTTATGTCACGTTATGCTGCCTTTATCCTGATGTTGGGATGCCTGCTGCCAGTCACAGCCAATGCACTTTTTTCTCACCCTGATCTTGCTGATATCCCGACGCCACCCAACGCTGATGTGGCACTCATGGTAGTGGATACCACTAATGGCAATGAAATATACGCAGAACGCGCCGATCAGTTTCAACAACCGGCCAGTTTGCAAAAGCTGGTAACCGCCTTGGCCGGGAAACTGTATCTGAAAGATGACTTTCGATTTGATACTACAATCGAATCCCGAGGCAAAGATATTATTGTTCGTCTTGGTGGCGATCCCAGTTTTACGCACACAGATTTGCGGGTTTTGGTAGAGAAGCTGAAAACACAACACCCTGAAATTCACGGTAACCTGATTCTCAATGGGGGTATTTTTGAACCATTCGAACGCGCTATTGGTTTGCCTTGGGATATTATGGGCATCTGCTATAGTGCCCCGTCCAGCGCTTTTACTCTGAATGGCAACTGCGTTTACGGCAAACTTGAGGCAACCAGCGAAGCACCAGTAACCGCGGTAAAAGTCAGTGCCTCTGATCGCGTCACAATTGACACAAACCGTATTCACCTACGGGAAGGTCTCAATACCGATAATATCGACTGCGAACTGAAATTAACTGCCGATAACAACAACCATTATCAAGTTGGCGGCTGTGTCGGCGTGCATCGTTTACCCGTCAATTTCCATCTATCCGTTCAAAATCCGGAAAAAGTCATGACCGCGATTTTGCGAGAAGAATTAGCCCGGGTCGGCATTACCCTGCATGGTAAACTGATCCGAAATGATCAACTGCGGGGTGACATTATCCTCCGCCACCAGTCTGCGCCACTGGCCAAGCTGATTGACGAAATGGTGAAAAAATCGGACAACCTTATTGCCGATAATCTGCTGAAAACCATTGGTGCACGTTATTTCAGTACGGCAGGCAGTTTTGAAAACGGTGCCGCTGCTATCAAAGCTATTCTTAACGAACATAACGTCGATATCGGTACAGCAGAGATTATGGATGGTTCTGGTTTATCCAGAAATAACAAGATGACGCCGCGACAAATGATGCGCGTCGTTAATTATATTTTTCAACATCCAGAAGCCGGCATGATCGACACCTTACCGGTATCCGGCGTCTCCGGGACACTGCAATGGCGTCCCAGTCTCGTCAATGCACCGTTAAAAGGCAAGGTCACGGCCAAAACCGGGTCGCTTCACGGCGTCTACAATCTGGCTGGACGTATTAAAACCAAGTCCGGTAAATCGCTCACCTTTGTTCAGATCATCAGTAACTATCATCCTCAAAGCCAAAATCGGAATATCGCCCGTAAGCCTATTCGGGTCTTTGAAAAATCGTTTTATGAAAGCCTTTATAATAAATATTGAGCGAATATTAACAAAAGCGCATTGATTAACCGATTTAGACTGCACTAAGACTGGCTGAGATAACGCAATTACGGCCACCATTTTTTGCATGGTATAAACATTGGTCTGCGGCTTTGATAAGCGATTCAAGTGAATCAGCGGCAGATCGATTATCAACGACCCCTAGGCTGGCACTCAGTTGCATCTTTTGCGTTGTATCAAACTGTGCGGCCAGTGCCGAAATCTGAAATCGAATACGTTCAGCAACCCGAAGGGCATCAGATAAGCTCGTGTTCGGCATAAAAACAATAAATTCCTCACCACCCCATCGTGCCAGCACATCCTCGTTGCGTAACGAAGCCTCAACGACTTTGGCTGTTTTTGCCAAAACCTCATCGCCCACCTGATGTCCATAGTTATCATTCACTTGCTTAAAATTGTCTAGATCTATCAACAACAAAGACATCGGCTTTCCCTCAGTCATACCGGCTAACCATAGCGATCTGACCTGATCATAAAATGCGCGTCGGTTGTAAATACCCGTTAACGGATCCGTTCGCGCCAAGCCCTCGGCTCGGGTTTTGTGTTTTTCGACCCGTCGAAAGTGATCTGCGAGAGCCAGCGCCAATAACACCGCCTCGACCATTGTCCCAGCCTCAACCGCACGGAAGGTCCAGAACGAATAAGGTATCCAGCCCCAGACCGACAATGACGATACGGCCGCCGTCAGCATGGAAACGATCGATGCCAACAAAAAGAAACGGCCTGATGGATTACCGGCTTTGATAGCCAGCACACCAAGCACGATCATCAAACAAGCAAATAGCAATATAAAAATAAAAGCCAGCACCAATGCCACCTGAATCCAGTCAGCATAAAAAGCACCGACGAAGCCCACCACCATCAGCACACAAAAGCCGCTTACCATCCAGTGCAATCTCGGCAGCATTTTTCTGGTTTTCAAAAAAGTTAAGGCAAACAGTAAGCCCGTGACACAGTAACTCATCATCAAAGTCGGATTTGACCATTTCTGCCAGACAACCATATCCGGCCAGAACCACCAGAAAGCATGTCCGGTGTAAGCCATATTGCACAGAATACAGGCGGCAAGATATAGGGTATAAAACAGATGCGGCAGACTGCGTAATCCAAGGAATAACATCAGGTTATAGAGCATCAGTGCAGCTAAAAACCCATACAAGAGTCCGTAGCTATATTGATCAAACTCCTGACGCTGGGCCTGGGCAGCAGCATCATTTAGATAAATCGGCAACATCATCGGATCGGGTGTTGCGACTCGTACCAATAAAGTGGTTTGCCCCGGCTTAAACTGAATGGGCATATCAAAAAATCGACTGAAATACGGTCGCGTAGCGAAGGGATAACTGTCACCCATTGAAAACTGGCTTTCTAACTTATCCTGATAAAAAACAAACACCTGAAGATCATCCAGCCAAGCATTCTCAACCGACAGAAACCGTTCCACCATGATCTCGTGAGGATTGTTCACCGTCACGGATAACCAATGGGGTCTCGCGCCAATCCCAAAATTTGGCGTCGTTTCTTTAATGGCAACACCGGCCTGTTCAGCAAACAAATGCTTGGCCTGCGCGGAGGTCATGATCTCTTCCGGTTCAAAAAATATTTCGGCAAATTGACCAAGTGATGAGGATGGATGATCCACAGATAACTCTGCCGCCAACAAGGGTCCACATGCCAGTAAGCCGGCTAGCAGCCACCACAAGTAAAAGCGGTGTAACTTAGCCATAAGAATTGATATCGTTTAATTGCACAATCTGTTGCTCGGCTTCATCTATATCAGCCGATGTTAGCACAAGCAAGCAACGGAATAGCCCGTAATAAAGTGTCGTTCAATTTAGGATAAAGCTTCGCGTATTTTTTGCGCAAGCTTATCCCGACTGTAGGGTTTGGATAATAACAACACACCAGCATCAAGCCGGCCATGGTGAACAATCGCGTTTTCTGTATAACCCGAAGTGTACAAAGTACGTAACGAAGGCACAATTTGCTTTGCTTGTTCAGCGAGCTCTCGACCAGTCATTCCGCCCGGCATCATCACATCTGTAAACAGTAGATCCACCACTAACCCATTTTTAAAGAGATCCAAGGCCGCATGACCATTTTCAGCAACGGAAACCTGATAACCCAGCAGTTGCAACTGTGAGACAACATACTCCCGCACCAGTGCATCATCTTCCACCACCAGCACCGACTCATTGCCTGTCGGCATGGGGGGCGCAATGGCTTCTGTGAGATCGGCTTTGTGTCTCTCATTGCCTCTGGGTAGGTAAATGCGAACCGTCGTCCCCTGTTCCGCTTCTGAATACAGATTAATGTGTCCTTGGCTTTGTTTGATAAAACCATAAACCATCGCCAACCCCAGCCCAGTGCCTTTGTCTTTATGTTTGGTAGTAAAAAATGGTTCAAACGCCTTGCCGAGTGTCTCAGGTGACATACCAGAGCCGGAATCGCTAACCGCCACCATCACATAATCACCAGCGACAATGTCATGTTGGAGACAATAGCTTTCGCTCAGTTGGATATTTTGTGTTTCTATACATAACTGCCCGCCATCTGGCATCGCATCACGCGCATTCAGCACCAAATTTAACAGGGCATTTTCCAACTGGCCCATATCGACATTAGCCAGCCACAAATCTTCTGAAGTCAGCAACTGCATATCGACCGTCTCACCGACTGCCCGCCTCATCAGAGCTTGCATATTCAACAGTAACGCGTTGATATCAATATTTTTTGGTGACAGCGGCTGGCGTCTTGCAAAGGCGAGTAAACTGCCCGTTAAGTCAGCGCCTCTTTTCGCGGCAGTCAGTATCATTTCTGCCAGATTTTGGCGTCTATCTGACTCAGGAAAAGACATTTTCAAAATATCAGCATTGCCAATTATCACGGTCAACAGGTTGTTAAAATCGTGCGCCACACCGCCAGTTAGCTGACCCACCGATTCCAGACGTTGCGACTGACGAAGCTGCTCTTCAAGCGCCATGCGCTCGGTGATATCGGTAATGCCGCCAACCATACGCGTCGCATTACCTTGCTCATCATAAATCACATAGCCTCGATCAAGCACCTGAATGACATTGCCATCTTTTTGGACCATTCGATAGCTGTTTTGCCAACTGGCTTTATGGTCCGCAATTGCCTGATCCAACGAGCTGACTACATGATCTCTTTCTTCTGGGTGAACACATTCTGCCCAAAACTCCAGTGTTGGCTCAATTTCCGATTTGGTATAGCCAACCAGTTCGGCAAAACTGTCATTCCACCATAAACTGTTTTTTTTCAGATCCCAGTCCCAAATCGCATCATTGGTTGCTTTGGATAATAATTGAAAACGCTGTTCACTTTGTCGCACTAGGCTATTAATGGATTTTTGGACAGAAATATCACTGAGGTAACCCTCAAGGTAAATCACCTCACCTGCGCTGTCATAAACCGCCGCGCCTTGCTCCCAAATCCAAATAACCTGGTTATCCTTACGGCGTAAACGATACTCAACCTGATACGGCTTCTTCAGAGAAACAGCATCTCTAATCTCAGCAAAAAGCCTGTCTCTGTCCTCCGCAACGACCAGTGATGCAAAACTGGTCTGATTGTTTTGCAAAATCGCTTCTCTTGGATAGCCACTAAAGCTTTCAAAGCCATCACTGAGGTACAACATGGTCCAATGCCTGTCATACAAGCAACGATAAGCGACACCGGGCAGATTTGCGATTAATTGGGACAGCGAACGTTCTGCCTCAATACGCGATTGTTCTTCGCGTTTTCGATCCGTTATGTTCTCCGTTATCGCTACCAGCCCCTTAATCTTGCCGCTAAAGTCACGCTGGACGGATATGCTGAGTTTTGCCCAAACCGTTTCCCCCAACTTGTGGACATAGCGTTTTTCAAGCACGGTACTATCTAGATCGCCAGCAAGCATCTGCTGAATATCCAGCCAGTTCTGGTTGCGGTCTGCGGGATGGGTCAAGGTGCTGAAATCTAATGTCATCAACTCACTTTCCTGATAACCAATCATGTCACAATATGCTTTATTGGCATGCAGGAATTGTCCCGACGTAGAGGTCACCGCAACACCAGTCGCCGCATCATGAAAAATTTTCTCGAAGCGTTGTTCGCTCTCTGCCAGTCGGGCATCACTGCGTTTTTTCATAATCGTCAAAGACAACAGCCGGGCAATGCGATTGATGATCTCTTTTTCCTGTTGTGTTGGAGTTCGGACATAACGGTAATAAATTGCAAAAGTCGCAATCACATTTGCATCATCATCAAATACCGGGTGAGACCAACAGGCTTGGAGTTCATATCTTGCAGCGACATCACGATAAGCCGCCCAACGTTCATCATTTTGGATATCTGAAACAATGACCGACTCTTTGGTATAGGCTGCCGTACCACAAGAGCCAACCAATGGACCAATTTTCAAACCATGAATTGCTTGATTATATTCATCTGGCAAACTGGGTGCAGCACCTGACAGTAAGTGTTGCCCTCTTTCGTCAATCATGAGTATAGAAGCCAACGCATCCTCGTAAAGTGCCTCTATTCCCAATGTGATGCGTTGCAAAATATTTGGCAGCAATTGCCCCGCCATGAGCTGCTGATGGATGTCTGACTCCAAATCACGCACAGATTCGAAACATTTACGCTCAGTGACGTCCATCACCATACCGATATATTTCAGCCGATTGCCTTTATCATCAAGGAAAACTTTAACGCGCTCTAGCAAGTCGCGTCGTTGTCCATCAGAGGCGCGACGGATGCGGTATTCTTTTTGAAGGTAGTCCTGGTTATTGTCAGATACATCCATATGCTCGAGGATATGTCTGTCTTCAGGCAAGACATAATCGATAAAATCGGCGAAATTCCTTGGATAGTTATCAACAGCAACCCCAAAAATACGGCAGGTTTCCTCTGACCAGATAATCCGATCCTTAACCAGATCAAATTCCCAACTGCCCAGATTGGCTAATTGCTCGGCATCATCCAACAATTGCAACATTTTGGTCTGCTCAGCCGTTTGCTGACGTTGTGCCGTCACATCGGTTGCAATCCAGGTATAAAGTTTGTTACCTGCTCTATCTTCACCAATCAAGCTAATATCAAATGCCCAGAGGCGCTCTTCACCGTGCTCGGTATAAACAATAAATTCACCGATATTTTTTGTCTGGGTATCCCAATGCTGACGAAATCGTTGAATCATTTCTGATGATTGCTCACGATGCGCTAATCTGGCCCATTTTTCGATCGTATTGATGGCCTCTTGTGGATAGCCGGTAATATCATGAACGGCCTGACTAGTCACTAGAATGTGGCCATCTTCACGGTAAATAAACGCCGGTAAAGGCAAATTAATAATAGCTTGTCGTAGCTGCGTTTCAGATTCCGTCATCGCCTGAAACCGCTGGTTACGCTCTTTGGCAGTCCGCGGCAACCAATGCCGATAAAGCAACACCAAAATGACTATCGCCAAAGCCATATTAATCAGTTGTGGCAATAGCAATAATTTAGGCTGGGCGAGCAGTTCTGAAATAGAAGCCGGCAGAAAACCATATAACGCCGTAAAGTAACTGCCAAAGTAGACAGATTCGAACAGGGTGATGAACGCATCCAGTGCCAGAATAAGCAATAGAGCGCGCACCGCCAATCCCATTTCCATTGGCTGGTGTTGTCGTAAATTAAGCGCATACAGACCGAAAATAACGGCCCACAACACGAATAAAACCCAATAAACGGCTGAAGTCAGTATTTCAAAGGCCATTCACTACTCCCTATGACGCCCATACAGACCAAAAATTTGGTGATAACCTTTTCTTCTAGATTAATGCCCTGTTTTCAAGTTGTTATAAAGCAAATTGTTGCTAAAGAAAAGCACGGAGAAGCCTAGACTGAATCTTAGTGGTGACCCACACCCACATTCGCGAAAACACACTGTCTCTTCTGGTACTCAGCCCTGTTAATTCCGGCAAATGAAATTATCTTGCGCACGAAAAGCCAGCCTTAACGGCAATTCAATTGCGCGTTGAGAAAAGTAAACCGACACAGCAGATTTAATGCCTATCAGGCTCGGCCAAGCCTGCCAAGCCAAGAAAATAAGCACAGCCACGCAGGTCGCCATGTCAGGGTGAAAGCCACCATTAAGGCACCCGCCGTCATCGCCATCACCCAAACCAACACGGCCATGGTGGCATGATCTACCAGGTTACATAACACCAGGGACACAAACAGCGCTGAACTACCGGCCACACGCAGTAAAACTTGCCCGGTTTTCGACCAAGGCTGATCGCCTTGAACCTGTTTCCAGTGTTCATTCATGGCCAATGCCAACCAGGCAAACCCAGAAATACTGCAGATCACAGCACCGGCAAGTAATAACGCATCAAGAGACATGCCGTATCTCCCGTCTCATATTGTTTGAAGCCACTGATGAGGTTGCAGCCGACATGCTTGCCTGTAATTTTTTCGCGGCAAAAATAGCCACAGCAGCACTGGTTAATAAAGCCAGATCAACACCTGCAACCGGCCAATAACCAGCCGAAATGGTGCTTAATAGGTGGTCGCCTGTGGTGATCCAGTTCAACAGAACCGCCATCACCGCCATCACCGCGATTGCCCAGCTTTGTTCACGCCATGCAGGATTGAGCTTTCCCTCGGCAACCGGCGCACTGCGGACAAAAGCATGTAACATGGCCAGTACCCATGCCCCCCAAAAGGCATAGCGTTCTAATCTGTCTCGTCCCAGCCAGTCAGCAGGCAAGGTTTCGGGTAGTAAACGATTGGCAATCAGAATCGCCATCGTCGCAATCAACATACCGGTGACCGTGGTAACAGCCAACGCATCCACAACACGCGATCCCTGGCTACCCGATTTCGCATGGCGTTGTTTGCGTTTTTCCACAAAAAAGATAAACCCGGTGGCGATACAGACACAGCCCATCAACCCACCAAGAACGTATAACCAACGCAACAACCAATGGCGAAAATGCTGTAAATGCAGTCCAGTTAAAAAACTGTCAATGCTGCCCACTACCGTACTGGGTGGATTTTCATGCAATACCTCACCTGTGCTGGCTTTAAAGTGAATACCATCACTCACATTGGCAACGCGATCTGTCCCAGCCCGATAAATACTCACGTAGCCATTTTCATCGTTGTAATGGTTCACCGATAAAAAGCCTACTTCACCCGCCATGCCTTTCTCTGCCCAGCGACGCTGCGCTTCTTCTACCATCGCATCGACAGATGCCATTGGCGTGTAAACCTCAGCGGGATCATGTGGTAAGCCGGTTTCTTGCTCTTCCTGCAACTCATGCAATTCATGTAATGGTTCCAGCTGACTATGCGTCACTGGAAAATAGATGCCGGCAAAAATCACCAGCCCGGTAAACGCAAAGAAAAAATGAAACGGCAACCCCAACACACCGGTCATATTGTGCAAATCCAGCGTACTTCGCTGAATCTTGCGTGCTGGTCGAAAAGTGAAAAATTCACGAAACACTTTATGATGAATCACCACGCCAGTAATCAGCCCCACCAACATAATCAGCGCGGCGAAACCGACAATCCAATAGCCTAGATTCATCCAGGTAAAAGTCAGGTTGAAATGCAGCGGATAGAAAAAGCGACTGCCAATTTTCTGTTGATCATCGGCAAACAGTTTGCCATTACGCGGATCGAGTGTTGCCCAACCGTGAACATGAACATGTTCGTCATTGGCATCAACCGGCTTATTCGGGATGTCATAGGTCGTAAAAATCTGCAAAACCGGATCCCGATGGGTAGTGTAAGCCCCCATGCTGGTCAGCGGTAAAGAAGCCGGATCTGGAATATCGCCGATGACACGTCTTTTGGTTTCAGCCAGACTGTCCGGATGTGGCAGCAATTTGAGATAAGCAGGCTCCAGCATATCGTCGAAAGACGGCATCGGCTGCGGCGCAAAGCGCGATTCGGGGATCGCCCAACGGTCTATCTCGCGGTCAAAAACAGACAGTGAGCCAAAGAAAAACACGACCACCAGCACAAAACCAATTACCAGCCCAAACCAGGTATGTACCCAGGTCATGGCTTGACCAAAATTCTTAAACATCAGGTCATGCCTCCCGTCATCAGCATCTGTATCAGCGAGGCGGTCACCGTCATCAACGCACCACCGCCTACTAACACTGCCGCTACCAGCCCAACTCTGCGGGTTGCAAACGCCCACAAAAAAACGGCCGGATAAATTAGAAAACTCAGTATCGAACCTAGTTGCTCACCATCGTGGAACGCCATGCCTGCCGCATAACAAGCCGCGACTGTCAAAGCGATAAAACCCCAGCAAAAAATATAGCCACCGAAAACAGCAACCAAAATACGACTGCCCAATATGGCTTGTTCTTGATGACGAGAAAGCACGGCTTTCAACAAAATTCGATTCCTCAATGTCACATTCGTAATGCGAGGCTTATCCAGACGATCTAACCTCTTTCCACGCTTATTGTATTTTTCATCAGGCTCAATGTCGATAACTTATTCTTTACACAGCTATTTTCGCCACTGTAAGGCAAGCCATATCCAAAAGTTCATAACGCAACTAAACCTGCAGCTCGTCGGTTGGGCTGAGGGATGAAGCCCAACACTCCCGGGCTGTTTTTATTCGCTATTCCGGTGCGGATTGGCCAGTGTCTGCACCGGTTGATTTCATTTTAAAAGTTAAAGGTTGCTGAGATCCTTAATGTACGGGACATCCCTTGGTATAGAAAGTTATTCGATTGCCCCCCTTTCCAATAATTTTTGTTGAAGACGTTATCAACGTTTAAGCGAAGGGTGACCGGTTTACTGCCCCATGGAGATGGAGTGGTATATCTCGCCCGAGGTCTAAAATCGACCATGAAGGAATTGAAAGATCTTGACCAGTAGATACCATTATGTCGCTTGTATACGTAAAACGTCCGTTAAAGGTCAGTCCATCTACGTATGGTGAATCCCATTCAGCTCCGATTACAGCGCGCAGTTCCGGCGCTAATTCTGCTCTTTGGCCATCGAGAATACCATCTAAAGAATTTGTCACACGTGCATCAAAAAGTGGTTGCCAAGTTTAGCGCGCAGCCAATCCCGTAACCAATGGTGATGGGTGTTGTAAAGCGTATGCATTTCATGCTGTGCGATATGTTCGGCTGGCACAATATTTTCCTGATGCAACCCGCTTCCGCCGAGAGCGGTGCGAAGCAATAGACGTTGCACTTAAAACTAATTGAGAATTATTCGCATATTATGCGTATTTTGTGAGCCAGTGCAAGATCGCAGAATTAAGCCATCTCAACTTTTGTTTGTGGTGACGAAGTGGCAGCAATAAAAAAGCCGGCATCGCGCCGGCGTTTTTATTCTTTGATAATAAGGCTTATTGATTTATCCACTCACCCTGGTTATTACGACAAGCCGTGCCTGTAACCACGTCGCGCTGTCCATCCATATAAACATCCATTTCATATTCGCGACAGGGTTGCTGGTTGGCTTGATAAGTGCGCGTGGGTGTGACGTTATAGCGCGCCCCGGTGTCTGGATTATTCCAGCTACTGGTTCGTCCGGTTGGATAGGTTTCCAGCGTATCATTGGCCCGACGTCGATCCAGTTCATCCATCTCGCCACCGATATGACTGCCCAAGGCGGCGCCCAACAGTGAACCGGCAATAATCGCTGCCGTGCGGCCACTACCACCACCAATGTTAGACCCCGCAACCCCACCGGCAATACCACCGACTGCACCACCCAGCGTTGATTTGCTTTGACACGCAGCGATGGTCATCGTCAGACTGGCAACCACAAAACTAATCAGTATTTTTTTCATCACTTTTCTCTGCTCTGCTGATTGAATGAATAAGCATGGCTCGATTTTAGCCACTGCCTCCAAAACGACACAGGATATGCATCACACTCTGGTTAAGTGCCGCCTGCTCCACCTAAGACAAGTCCGCCAGCCAGGCCGAACCACCGAGTTTTCTTTGTTGTTCAAGATTCCAGCGGGCACGCTGTTGAATATGTGCGGCCGGCTTCACCGGATCGTAGCGAAGGGGGCTGGGCAATGTGGAGGCAAGCAGTGCGGCCTGCATCGGCGTTAATTGTGATGCAGGACGGTCAAAATGATGAAACGCCGCCGCCTGGAGCCCAAACACACCCGGCCCCCACTCCGCAATATTTAAATAGACCTCTAAAATCCGTTGTTTACCCCAAATCAGCTCGATCAATACCGTAAACCAGGCTTCCAGACCTTTGCGTAACCAGCTACGGCCGGTCCAGAGATACATATTCCTCGCCACTTGTTGGCTGATAGTACTGGCACCACGCAATGCTCCTTCACGTTGCCACTCACTCAGCGCCTGCTGGATTGCCTCTACATCAAATCCATGGTGGCTCGGAAACCGTTGATCTTCAGAGGCAACAACGGCAAGTGCCGCATGCGATGGAATCTGCTGCCATGGCAACCATGCCTGCTGCAGGCTCATTTTCTGATCTGCAGACCACCAGCGATCCAGCATCACCATACTGTATGGCGGATTGATCCATTTGAATGGCACCACTATTAGCAAGCTGATTAACACCAACATACTGACCAGAATCAGTAGCATCTTGAAAAACCAAGATGACCGCGTTTGACGTTTTTTTGCCATTACCTTGTTATTTCCGGTTGCACAAAATCAGTAATTTGGCGACATCATACCCGCAACTGTGCACTCAACTGATCGACCACTTCCGCCCAATCAGAATCTGCCGTCAAACATTCACGTAAAAATGCAGCCTGGTTAGGCGACCAGAACAAGGCATCTTCAATATTTTCGTCGTCTTGCAGCCGGTGAATTTCAATAAAGCGTCGAATAGCATAGGCATCGTTTTTCAAACCCAACTGCAAAAAAAGATTTTCCATCGTATGAAATTGCGTTTCCATGTTCGCCTCTATTAACTATTCAGGTGTTTGCCCCATCAGATTAGCTGATTGCCAACTACTATTCCAAACGACGTAGCAACACCATCGGTGACACCATTAACACGGGTCGCAGTTGGAGATAGCCCAGTATCGCCAGTAACAAGCCACTCACTATGGGCATGATCACTAAAAATTCAGCATGCCAACTAAAGCTGCTCTCAAAAAGCCGATATTGCAATAACCAGACTACCGCCTCGGCAGCCAACACGCCGATAACACCGGACAAGAAGCCCAGAATGCCGAATTCTAAAACTGTTGCCAGCCGCAAAAATCGTTGCTGCGCACCTAATGTCCGTAATAACGCCCCTTCGCGTTGTCGTTCCGCAAGCGTCGCACTGGTTACGGCCACCATTACGGCGATGGCCGCCAGCAATATCATCCAGAGTAATGCCTCAATCGCCTGGCTGACCTGTAAAATAATTTGTTGTATCTGCTCAATAATATGGTCTATTTCCAATACCGAAACGGTGGGAAATTCGCTGACAAAATCATTTAGCCAGGATTTATTTTCAACGGGCAGATAAAAACTGGTCAAATAGGTCGCCGGTAATTCCGCCAGCGCACCCGCAGGCGGAAACATGATAAAAAAGTTCGGTCGCATCGAATCCCATTGCACTGTTCGAATACTGGTCACGGTTGCTGTAAAAGTCTCACTGCCCGAGCTAAACCCAAGAGTATCCCCAACCGTCACACCAAGTGATTCTGCCAATGAGGCCTCAATAGACAAGCCTTGTGTGTCGTTGTCAGCAAACCATTGACCAGCCACAATTCGGTTATCTGGCGGGTAATCTGCTGCGGCAGTCAGGTTAAGCTCACGTCGTAACTCATCATCACGCGGATTGGTCGCCACCTCCGCGGCCGGTTGGCCATTAATTTCCGTCAACCTTGCTCTGACTACTGGATACATTGGGCTCCGGGTCAAATCAGCCGAAGAAAGCAAGGTATCTATTTCCTCAACAGCATCAGGCGCAATATTGATCAGAAAATGATTAGGCGCATTTTCAGGTAACTGCGCCTGCCAGTCTGCTAACAATGACGTTCTGACCAAGACCAGGGTCGATGCCAGCATCATGGTGATGGCAAAAACCGTCAATTGCGTCAGCGTGGCCTGACGATGACGTTGCATCGCCATTAATGCGGTTCGCATGACACTGGCACCACCGCGAAGGGGTTGTAATAGTCGCATAATCAACCAGCCAACCCCGGCGACAACAGCCAGCAAAACAGTTAATCCGGCAATGAGTGCGGCAATCAGGGCAACATCACCCGCGAACAGCCACAATAAGCCGGTGATGACCAAAACAGCGACCAGTGCATCTCGCCAGTATTGTCTGGAATTCGCTTCCGGCAAACTGCGTAAAACCTGCATTGCCGGCGTTTGGCGAAGCCTGTCAATGGGCGGCAAAGCAAACACAAACAAGACCACCATCGCGGTTATCAGTGCCGGCCACAAACTCGTTAACGATAAATGCCACTGAAAGGGTTGTGCCATCACTGCAGCAGTTAAAGCCGCCAGTGCTGCCGACGCAGGTAAAGCAAACAGGATGCCTAGCAAGGTGGTCACGCTGCCCCATATTGCTAACCTTCCCGCATAGACATAACGTATTGCGCTGCTGGTCAGTCCTAATGATTTCAGTAACGCAACGGTATCTCGCTGCTGCAACGCATATTGACGGCTGGAAACGGCAATGGCTACGACAGCCAGTAACACCGCAAGGCTGCCTCCTAATAATAAAAAGTTTTCCGCCTTTTCCAACGCTTCGCCTAAACTTTCTCCATCACGGGCATCTCGCCAACGTAATTGGGCTGCGGTCATATCGGTGGGTAGGAGCTTTTCAAAACGCGTCAAACTGTCTATGTCGCCCGACAGTAATAATCGGTGACGAACCCGACTCCCTGGTTGAATAACTGCCGTTTTCTCGACATCGCTGATGTGCATCAAGGCACGTGGCGCAAATGAGGATAGTCGAAAGCCACTATCCGGTTCCCGGAGCAAGATGCCCGTAATCGTAACCAGCAACTGCCCCACCTGCACACTATCACCGATATCCAATGCCAATAGCTTTAACAACCGGGGATTCAGCCAGATTTCACCTTCGGCTGGGCCCTTTTCAATCGTTTGTCTTGGTGCCGTTATAGTCGGTTGCCACTCAAGTTCACCACGCAACGGATAGCGCGCATCAACGGCTTTAATGGTGGTCAACTGGAACTTGTCCTGATGCGATAACATGGTCGAAAACTGCATCATTTGGCTGTATTTCAGCCCTATTCTCTCGGCGGATTGTTGCCACTGCGCCGGCACCGGTTCACTGCTTCGAGAAATCAATTGCCGATCCGCTGCCAAAAAACTGCTTGCAGATTGCATCAATGTATTTTGAAGATGAGCGGCAAACAGGTTTATTGTCGCTATTGTCGCCACGGCAATCAAAATAGACGACAGCATGACTTTAACTTGTCTCAGTCGTAAATCCTGCACAAGCCCCTTGCTCAGAAGACGTCGGCTCATGATTGCGTTATCCGTCCGGCATCAATCTGAAACTGTCGATCACACCGGCGAGCCAACTGACTGTCATGTGTCACCATCACCAGAGTGGTATTTTGCTGCTGGTTCATCTGCATAAGAATATCGGTTATGGTCGCACCAGTTTCTGAGTCGAGATTACCGGTTGGCTCATCTGCAAACAAAATCACCGGATCCACAGCAAACGCTCTGGCAATGGCAACCCGTTGCTGTTCACCACCCGACAGTTGTCTTGGGGTATGACCCAGTCTGTCTGCCAGGCCAACCTGACTAAGTAATTGTGTTGCTTTGCCGCGAGGTGAAGCGTGACCGGCCAACTCCAAAGGCAGCAGCACATTTTCTAATGCTGTCAGGGCCGGTAATAATTGAAACGATTGAAACACAAAGCCCACTTTACTGGCCCGTAATTGCGCACGGGCATCTTCACTCAGCTGGCTGATGGGCTGGCCATCCAGATTAATTTCACCTGAAGTTGGTACATCCAAACCTGCCATTAAACCTAACAGCGTTGTTTTACCGGATCCGGATCGCCCCACAATGGCAACCGATTCACCACGCTGGATCTGCAAATTAACGTCATGCAAAATTGGCAACGCTTTACCACCCGGAAACACTTGGTGATTTAACTGATCAATTTTAATGATGCAGTCATTGGCGTTTATTGTTGGTCTATGCTGTGACATGGTGTCCCTAATCTGATTAATACGGGTATAAGAATGGTCCAATCCCTGAAAAAGTTCGTTGCTTTACTCTTTTTTACATCGGCGATGCTGATTGCTCAGACAAATGCGGCAGCGTCAGAAAAAACGCTGTTAGTCATGGGCGATAGTTTGAGCGCCTATTACGGCATGTCTAAAAAGGCCGGTTGGGTCAACTTGCTACGTGACCGTCTGCAACAGCACGATACTGACTGGCAGGTTATTAATGCCAGCATCAGTGGAGAAACGACTGATGGCGGGCAACGTCGCCTACCGGATTTACTGGCCAAACATCAACCACAAATTGTCATCATCGCATTAGGCGCAAATGATGGTTTACGCGGTTTTCCGCCGCCGCAAATTCAAAGCCGACTGGCTGATATGATCCGTCAATCTCAAAGCTCGGCTGGAGTGATATTGCTCGGTATTGAACTGCCACCAAACTATGGCCCCGTTTACACACAAGCTTTTCGCCAGGTCTATCAGGACTTGTCGGATACTTACCAAATCGGATTGCTGCCTTTTATGCTTGATGGCATTTATGACCAGCCCGGCATGATGCAATCTGACGGTTTGCATCCCAGTGATAAAGCACAACCGCTTATCCTCGATCTGGTCTGGCCGTTAGTCTCGCCACTGATTAATTAGCGAAAACCGCAGTACTTAAAAAGTGGTCGTCCAGTCGCGGTACCGCATCAAGCAACGTTTTGGTGTAATCAGCCTGTGGCGACTGCATCACCGTATGGGTATCACCTGATTCAATTAATTTGCCCTGGTGCATCACCAACATGCGATCCGCCAGATAATCAACTACCCCCATGTTATGGGTAATAAACATCATGCCGATTTGCTGCTCATCGACCAACTGGCGAAGTAACTTCAATATCCCTGCCTGCACCGAAACATCCAGCGCCGAAGTAATTTCATCGCAAAGAATAAATTTTGGCGACAACACCAGTGCCCGGGCAATCGCCAGCCGTTGGCGCTGACCACCGGAAAATTCATGCGGATACCGCCATAAACTGTCTGCCGGCATCTCAACACGCGCCAGAAATTCCGCGGCAATCGCTGTACGTTCAGCATTATCTGCACCGATACCATGTACCCGCATCGGCTCCGTCAGCGTCGTATGAATGGGTAACCGAGGATTCAGGCTGGAACCGGGATCCTGAAACACCACTTGTATTTGTCGACGAAGCGGTTGCAGCGCTTTTGCATTCAGCTTCGTTATATCGTTGCCGTTCAGCCAGATTTGCCCCCGCGTCTCCTGCTGCAATCGCAAAATCGCTCGCCCCAGCGTGGTTTTGCCACAGCCAGATTCCCCCACCAGCGCAACCACTTCACCGGCGGCGACGTCTAATGACACACCATCCACCGCCTTGAAATGATCCACAACACGTCTTAACAAACCTCGTCTAACCGGAAAATGCACAGCCAGATCCGTTACTTTCAACAAGGGCTTTTTTTCCTGATCGGGTCTTACCGGACGCTCAAGACGCTCAGGTAAAGCCGCGATCAGACTTTGCGTATAGGGATGTTCCGGCTGGCGCAATACCGTTGCCACCGATCCGGTTTCAACCAGCTTACCATGACGCATCACCCCAACCCGATCAGCAATTTTGGCCACCACCCCAAAATCATGCGTGATGAATAACATGCCCATGCCATAACGCTGTTGCAGCTCTTGCATTAATTTCAAAATTTCAGCCTGAACGGTGACATCCAATGCAGTCGTTGGCTCATCCGCAATGAGTAAAGCAGGTTCACAAATCAAAGCCATGGCTATCATCACCCGCTGCCGCTGACCGCCGGACAATCGATGCGGATAATCATTAACCCGACTTTCAGGTGATGGAATACGCACCTCGGTCAATGCCTGAATAATCCGCTCACGACGTTGCGAAGCGGACCAGTCTGGACGATGAATTTGCAGCGCTTCATCTAATTGCTGACCAATTGTTTGTACCGGGTTTAATGACGTCATCGGCTCCTGAAAAATCATCGCGATTTGTCGGCCGCGAACCTGACGCAGCTGTTCGGCGCTGGCTTGCAGCAGATTTAATTGGCTGCCATCCGACTGCGTCAGGATGATCTCGCCTTCAGGATGTCGAAAATTATCTGCTGGTAATAAGCCCATCACCGATAAAGCCGTCACTGACTTGCCACTTCCCGATTCGCCAACCAGACAATACGTTTCTCCCGGCTCGATGCTGAGTGTGATGCCATGGACAACAGCATGCCAGTTGCCCTCTGATGCCAGTTCCGTCTCCAGGTTGGTGATAGTCAATAAACTCATGCTTTGCGGCCTTGACTGGTATGGGGATCGATCGCATCGCGTAACGCTTCACCAAGCAGATTGTAGGCAAAAACGGTCATGAAAATGGCGCCCCCCGGAAAGACGGCCAGCCACCAGTTAAAGGTTGAAGATTGCACCGCCTGATTGAGTAATTGCCCCCAAGACGGATCATCAATCAAACCCAACCCCAGAAAACTCAAGGTCGCTTCTGCCAGAATCGCCGATGCGACACCAAAACTGGTGGCAACCAATAATGGCGCCAGTCCGTTTGGTAGCATATGCCGAAACAAAATAGAGCGCAGCGGTAAACCACACGCCACCGCAGATTGCACAAAATCCTGTTGTCTCAACTTCAAAAATTCAGCACGGACATAGCGGGCGTAACCTGACCAGGCAGTGATACCGATAATCACCATCATCATATAAATTGACCGGCCAAAAAAGGCGACAAATGACAGCAGTAAAAATAAAGTCGGTATGGCTTCAAAAATCTCAACCAAACGCATGCCGATAATATCGACAATGCCCGAAAAATAGCCCATCAGCCCGCCAATGATAGTCCCAATCACCAAGGCGATGCCGGTAGCGATAAAACCAATCCCCAGGGCAATTCGCGCGGCATGAATCATCCGTGACGCGACATCAGCACCATTCTCGTCAGTGCCTAGCCAGTGATGTCGGTCCAATGCTGATAACGGCGCTTCGATCCCGGTATTACCGTAATCACGTAAATAATCTTTGGCAGAATACGGAATCGGCGCCCGAATAATCCGACTGACTTCGCCTGTGCTTTGCATTTCGCGGTATTGTTCATAAATAATCAGGTTAGGCGGCGAAACAACAACCGCCGCGATCACACTGGTCAGCAATATCGCAGTCAACCAAATGACTATCCGCAACCAAATTGGTTTGGACCACCAGATCAAAGGCAAAATGGTTAAAAAGCCAATCAACCAGACCCAGTCTTGTGCCGACAAATGTGCCAATAATGGACTGCTGGTTTGCCCATTGTGTGTCAATAACAAAGGATGACTATTGGCGATAAACGGGGCAAATGTGGCGATAACCACCAAAAGCCCAATCCAGATCAACCCAAGACGTGCACTATTGCGTTTCAGCAAACCGATCAAGACCTGCCTGTGCCAAGCCTGAGATCGAACCGTGGCGACCTGCTCACTCATAACTCACCCTTGGATCAACCATGGCATAGGCAATATCAGCCAGCAAATAGCCAACCAGTGTTAATAGTCCGGAAATCAGCGTTACCGATAACACCAACTCCCTGTCACGCGTTTGTACGGCTTCAACAGCCAGTTTGCCCATGCCATCAATACTAAAAATACTTTCGATAATGACAGAACCTGCCAACAAGCTTGGCAATAAAGTGGCAGACACCGTAATCAGCGGCAGCAGTGAGTTGCGAAACACATGCCGCCACAACACGGCGTTTTCATCAACCCCTTTGGCCCGTGCCGTCCGCGCGTAATCCGCGGCCAGGTTTTCCAGTAACGCAGATCGGGTCAGTTTCGCCAAAAAGGCCAGACCACCGTAGGACAAGGCGATAACGGGTAAGACCAAGTGCCATATCCGGTCCAGTAAATAACCATTTTGTATCGCCTGAACACCGAGGATGCCTGCCAGTACCAGACCGGCACCAACACCAAGACCACCAGCAAGGGAAAAACGTAACACCATATTGTCGAGACCGAACAGCAAACGGAAAAGTAAACCGATTACCAACATCAAACCGACATGCAAGCCACTCAGCCACGCTGCGTTTAAATCATGCGCCATCAACCAGCCCAGCCCAAGTCCAATCAGCATCCCTAACCATTGACGCCCGGAAACGGGTAAGCGTGATAAAAGCTGCATTAGCCCGACCACCAACCCAGCTACACAGATAAACACCAGAGTCACTTCAGAAAAACTGGCATACAACGGTAAAAATGTCTCACTGACTGTTTCACGTTGCATCAACCCGGCTGTTGGAAACCACCGCCAATATTGTTCTGAAGCAAAAAAACCAATAAATAGCACCCCGGCCAACATGCTGGGTACCGACCACAAGCCCAATAGGAAAATATTGGAACCCACATCAAAGCGACCGCCTCGCTGTCTGGCCGCCTGAACGCCAATACCAACAGCCAGCGCATAGATCAAGGGGATTGAGATAACATTTAACAACAAGGTGATGGGTAATCGTTCCTCGAGCATCGTGGTCACCGGCCGACCATATCGAAAACTGGTGCCCAGATCGACGCCTTTCCATAATGAAAAACTGCCCAAGGAACCATCTGCTTGTTGCTCAAAACCAATTGGCGAAATGCTATTTAACCACCGCAGATATTGCACCGGTGCGGGTTGATCAAGGCCATAAAGCTTATTGTAATAGGCCTCTAAAGCCTGTCGACTTTCTGGCTCCAACTCCATGCCATCAACCAGCGTTTGGGCAGTAATGCCGCCAGGTGCGGCTGCCATCACCACAAACACAACCAGTGTGATCCCGAACAAGGTCGGAATCATTAACAACAAACGCCGTATTAGATAATTCAGCATTATTGTTAACGTTGTTGTTGCATAGCGGTAGGCACGTAGATTTCCACTGGCACCGACATCAGATTCAAACCAAGGCTGGTTTTTTCAAGATTATGGATACGCTTATCCACAAAGGCCATGGTGTTGCGACGGAACAAGAAAGTATATGGCTGATCCTCAACCAACATCTTCTCAGCTTGATGCCAGTATTGCATACGCTTCTGTTCATCCACCTCGGCGCGGGCTTTATCAATCACCGCATCTAATGCTGGATTTTCATAATTGATAAAGTTATCGCCTCCTTCTACTGTCTGACTTGAATGAAACATCTGATAAATGTCGATCTCAACTCCGGAAGTCCAGGCAAGCGTAATGGCATCAAAATTCTTGTTCTGAATATTTTCGACCATGATCGACCATTCGGTTGGTTTCGGTTCCAGCACTATCCCTGCGCGCGCATAAATGTCACGCAAAAAGAGCACCATGCGCCGCGTGTCATCACTGTCCTGAAAAAACGTCAGTTCAAATTCGAATGGCTCTCCATCCGCTGACTCCAGCACCCCGTCACCATCCCGATCGGCATATCCAGCTTCTGATAACAGCGTTTTAGCTCGTTCTACATCATGGGGGATACGTACATTTTGCGGATCATGCTGACCGGAGCCCTCCATAAAGGGGCTGATAGCAGGTTGGCCATAGCCCAGAAAAATTTCACCGAGAATACGATCCACATCCGTCAGCAATGACATTGCCATTCGCACCCGTTTATCGGCAAATCGCGTCGCTTCACCTTGACGTGCTTGATTCCAGGCAATAAAGCTGTAACCCGCCGTTGGACTCAGGTATTCAAAATCCTGACTGCGCTCAGTGATAGCCGCGTCCTTAAGCAAGGTTTCATATTCACGTGGCAACGCACTGTAAACATCAATATCGCCATTACGAAACGTCGTTAACCGCGCACTGTCATTTTCGATGATCCGCCAGATAATCCGATCAAACGACGCATCGACTGGCGCCCAATATCGTGGATTTCTGACTAATTCGACCACACCTTGATCAGGCGTCCACGTTGTCGGATCTGCCAACCGATATGGCCCGGACCCCATCAAAATTCCCCGGCTTTCATTAAACTTTTGGGGTGCGTCAAGATAAGGGCCATAGAAATGGGCTGGCAAAATATCAATACTGCCGGCAAGTTGCAGGCTGTTGAAATAGGGTTCACTGAACACAAATTCGACGGTGAGTTCATCAATCGCAGTCACACTGGCAATACGTGATAAATAGGCGCGAGATCTGGGCGCCGCGATCTGTTCATTCATGATGAAGTCGTAGGTAAACACGACATCTTCAGCGGTCAGGGGCTCACCATCAGAAAAGGTGATGCCAGAACGCAATTTGAAAGTGATGATCAAACCATCATCAGAAATCTGCCAGTTCTTGGCCAGCAGGCCACTCCACTCAAGCGTATCTGGATCTCGGGTAAGCAAAGATTCCAGTACAAAACTTTGCACATCAGCCGAATAGGCATCCGCAGAAACCAGTGGTGTTAAGGTTTTTAGTCCGGTTGCAAATGCCAATCGTAACCAGTCACCCTGAGCGTAATCAGGTTGTTGCATCGCCGCATAAGCACGCGAAAATGCTTTGTCAGGGCCACTTTCTGCATTGATATTTTCAGCTTGTCCGACGGCAAACTGACCACTGCGTAATGTTTGTTCTAATTGCCGTAATACCTGCCGACTGTTACGAATATCGGTCGCTTGTTCGGTCATGATGCGCTGCATGGCATCCATTCGCGTCCATTGCCTGTCTACCTGAACCATCAATAAAATGAGTAATACCACTAAAAAACTGACCGCAGACCAAAAAGCGAATCGGCTGATGCCGGTTTGTCGGTTTTGCATGTTTTCTTCTTCCTGCAATGAAAATACAGCGTCTTAAGTCCGGACTCATAGACCGTTAGTGACGCGTTCAGGTTCACGTAAAGTTATTGTCAATTGAATCCTTGTTCGTACGATCGTACCGAACAGGGTGTTTAAGTCAGGGACTTGCTCCCACAAAAACGTTATCTGAGAACGATGCTAATTCCGGTTTATTGTAATGCTACCGGTGCTGGTGCTGGTGCCGCGATATTAGTAAAGATCCGGACAATTTCACCGTTTTTGAATAACACATGAGTTCCGGGCTGATCTACTGGGTAAATAAGCCACTTGTGATAAGTATCTGAACTACCATCACGGCGACTTCGAATATGTTCGCTGATATAGGCCGGCTTCCAATTTGGCGTGCAGCCCGCCATCACTTCATCAAGTGTCATCCCCACCAGAATTTTATTGTCACCACAAGCCACATCGGGTACATCACGACTGCCGCCAGCCTGGGTGACTGTGCTGGTCAGGATCAGGCTAATTCCAAGCATCAGTAATCGTCCCATCCCAGTTCTCCCTTTACAAAACCGTTAATATGCGTTGTGCTGTCTGCTATCGTCAACAGGCAACCGTGACGATCCCGCAAAATTTTACGTTACAGGCAATTTTCAGAGGTGCTGTATGTCAGCCAAATCACGCCGGCCGATTTATCTGTCTTATAGTGGTCCGCAATTATTGGCAACGTCACTGCTCAATAAAGGAACCGCATTCAGCGCAACTGAGCGTCGTGATTTTAACCTCGATGGTCTGCTACCCGCCCGCTTTGAAACCCTCGAAGAACAAGCCCATCGTGCCTATCTGCAATACCAAAGCTTTGCCGAACCAATCAACCGCCATATTTATCTGCGTATGGTGCAAGACACTAATGAAACGCTGTTTTACTATCTATTGAATAAACATCTTGCCGAAATGATGCCCATTATCTACACGCCAACAGTGGGTGATGCCTGCGAGCGATTTTCGGAAATTTATCGTCGAGCGCGGGGGTTATTTATCAGTTATCCGGACAGGGATAATCTGGATGCTATTTTGCATAATGCTACCAAGCGTCATGTCAAAGTCATTGTCGTCACCGATGGCAGTAGAATACTGGGCTTAGGTGATCAAGGCGCCGGCGGCATGGGCATTCCCATTGGCAAATTATCACTTTATACCGTCTGTGGTGGCATCAGCCCGGCTTATACGCTGCCAATTTTGCTTGATGTCGGCACCGACAACCCTGAATTACTCCATGATCCGCATTACATCGGATGGCAACATCCCCGTATCAGTGATCAACAATATGACGCGTTTGTCGAAAAATTTATCTGTGCCCTGCAAACACGCTGGCCCGATGCACTGCTTCAATTCGAAGATTTTCAGCAAAGCAAGGCACTGCCACTGTTGCAACGCTATCAAAACCGACTTTGTTGCTTTAATGATGATATTCAAGGCACAGCCGCCGTAACCGTGGGTACGCTGCTATCAGCCTGCCGAATCCAAAACCAGCCTTTGTCAAATCAACGCATCGTCTTTGCTGGTGCTGGTTCAGCCGGGTGCGGTATCGCCGCACAAATTATTCGCCAAATGCAGCAGGAAGGTTTGTCAGAAGCCGATGCCAAAAAACGTATTCTGCTCATAGATCGGCAAGGCTTACTGAGTCAGGCCATGTCCAACTTGCCTGATTTTCAGTTACAACTGGCGGCATCAACGGATGAACTCGATCAACTTGGTTTGGCATCCGGGGCTGACTTGCTCACCGTGATTCAAAAAGCGCAGCCTACTGTCTTGATTGGCGTATCAGGTCAACGCGGCTTATTCTCTAGGACCATTATCGAAACAATGCAAGACAATTGCCCACAGCCCATTATTTTCCCTTTGAGCAATCCTTCCAAACAAATTGAAGCAACGCCAGAGGAAATTATGCAGTGGACACAGGGTAAAGCCCTGATCGCAACCGGCAGCCCTTTTGCACCAGTACAAATCGCACAGCAGAATTACCATATCGCCCAATGCAATAACAGTTATATTTTCCCGGGAATTGGTCTGGCAGTCATCATTGCCGGGATAAAACAGATAACCGATAACTTGATGATGACAGCCAGCAATGTACTCGCAACCGCCGCCGCGAATCAAACCATCGATCAGGGTTTATTACCGCCAATCACGGCGTGCCAGCAAATCAGCCGTGATATTGCTCTGGCCGTTGCCCAGCAAGCAATCAAGGACAATCTGGCACCGCCACAAACGCTTGCCATGCTCGAGGCCGCATTAGAAAAACATTTCTGGCAACCTGCTTATCGTTCATACCGACGCACTAGTGACTGATCGTCACCATGCAAACTTATTTCTGACGCATTTCAGCACCGACGCAGGTAACATTTGCTATTATCTTGCCGTCATCTAGACCTGCTTAACAGCAGAAACATTTTTTAATTGAAGAGAATGCTATGCCAGAAATCAAGATTGTAAAAAACCTCAGCGAAGCACAGCTACAAGAAATGGGTGTGCCAGGCTGGGATATTTGGGATTGCCCCGTTACTGAATTTCGCCTCGATTTTGACGAAACCGAAAAGGCTTACATTCTGGAAGGTGAAATTGTAGTCACTCCGGATGGTGGTAGTCCGGTAACGATTGTCCCTGGTGACTATGTTGAATTCCCAACCGGTCTGAAAAGTATGTGGAAAGTGACCAAAACACTGAAAAAACATTACCACTACGACTAAACCCAACAAAGGCATCTCAGGATGCCTTTTTTATTTCAGTCAATTTACTCAAAGTGTTTATCTGGTCTTATTGCCTTTTCTGGCTCGGCATCGCATGATAAGTCTTTGCATCATTCACATAGGGAGCCGCCCGTGACTGAATCAAGCGCGTTATTATCTATCAGCAAAAAAGAGCGCAAAGCCTTAATCAAATTGTCTGAGACCGCCACACCGGATGCGCCTCGAGCCAAAGCAATATTGGTGCTTGCAGATGGAGTGACACAGTCAGCTGCAGCAGATGCAACGGGCCTGACTATATCGCAAGTGCGTTATTGGCAAGGCCGGTTTCGAACACGCCAACTGAATTGCTTTAGCCACCTCAATGAAAACGTCGCGGAAAAATCCAAAAAAAATAAGAAGAAGGTAAAAAAGTCCGAAAAGACGACAAACAAAAAAACAGATAAAAAAGACAAAAAGAAAAAATCTAAAAAATCGTCAAAAAAGAAGAAATAATTTTATTGAACCGTCGCTAGCGCGCCACGTTAAATATTCTTTGACTTTCGTGGCAAAGCGCTATAGGCTTAATTCACCTGCAAGTTCAGCTATATTTTTGACTGCACGTTCGATGTTTTCTTTTTAGCGTTACTCCTAAACGGTTATCGTCCTGTCTTCAAAAACCCCGCGTCACTTTCAGCGTTATCGCCTGCAAAGGCATTTTATTAAAGATTTAAACAGGACACGATTTATGTCAGCTACTGGTACCGTTAAATGGTTTAACGAAGCAAAAGGTTTTGGATTTATTGAGCAAGAAAATGGTCCAGACGTTTTCGCACATTTTCGCCAAATCCAAGGCGAAGGCTTTAAAACACTGAGCGAAGGTCAACGCGTTTCATTCACTGTGACGCAAGGTGCTAAAGGCCCTCAAGCAGAAAATATCGTTGCGCTGTAATTTTTACTGCAACGGATACAAAAAAGCCCCGACTTTCGGGGCTTTTTTTTGCATGAAAGTATCAGCTTACGCGGTTGCCAGCTCAATTGCTTCCGAGGCTAAGCGGGTAATTTCTTCCCAGTTTTCTGCATCAACCAGACTGGCCGTACACATCCAGGATCCGCCTACACAAGCGACATTTTTCAGACGGTAGTAATCCTTAACATTTTTCTGACTAACACCACCTGTTGGACAAAAGGTAATCTGAGGAATTGGCGCACCAATTGATTTCAACATCGGTACCCCACCTGCGGCTTCAGCAGGGAAAAATTTCATTGCTGTTATGCCTTTTTCCAGCAAACGCATTGCTTCACTCGGGTTAGCCACACCGGGCAACAATGGCACACCTGTTTTCAATGCCGCGTCAATGAGTGTCTCTGTCGTTCCCGGGCTGACAATAAATTCTGCACCGGCATCAATAGCCGCATTCAGCGTTTCAATATTGATAATCGTACCGGCACCGACGATTGCATCAGGTACTTCCGCTTTAATTTGGCGAATCGACTCCAGTGCTGCGTCTGTTCGTAAGGTGATTTCCAACACTTTTAAGCCACCTTTTACCAAGGCTTTAGCAAGTGGTACCGCATGTTTGACATCATTGATGACCATCACCGGGACAATCGGTGAGACCTTCATAATGTCATGAATCGTTCTGCTCATGATTACCTTCCTGAATTATTCGACATTAAACATATTGATCGCGCCCTCTTCTGCTGAGGAGACGCCGGCACGGAAGCTGTCAAACAGCTCACGACCACAACCATAATGGTGTTCTGTGTTTGCCATCATGCATGACATACGGGCATTGAATTCATTGTCATCAACCAACACATTCATAATGCCTTTTTCGGTATCGAGATGAATCATATCGCCATCTTTCAGACGGGTAAGCGGACCACCTTCCGCTGACTCAGGGCACATTTGAATGGCAGAAGGCACTTTACCGGATGCGCCTGACATCCGGCCATCAGTAACCAGCGCAACTTTAAATCCACGATCCTGTAATACCCCGAGTGGCGAACTTAATTTGTGCAGTTCTGGCATACCATTTGATTTAGGACCCTGGAAGCGCAGCACAACAATCACATCTTTTTCCAGCTCGCCCCGCTTAAAGGCCGCAACGGCATCATCTTGATCATCGAAAACCATGGCTGGCGCCTCGACAACGCGATGTTTTGGTTCTACCGCAGAGATTTTTGAAACACCACGACCCAAGTTACCTTTGATAACGTGGACACCACCAGTTTTGGCAAACGGATTCGCGACACTCCCAATCACTTCCAAGTCGAGAGATTTTTCCGGCGCATCCTGCCAAACTAACTTGCCATCAATAAGCTTCGGCTCTCTGGTATAGTTTTTCAGCCCTTTCTGGTCAGCAACGGTGATAATGTCTTCGTGCAATAAGCCCGCTGAGATCAACTCACCAATCAGCACGCCCATACCCCCAGCAGCCTGAAAATGGTTTACATCGGCACTACCGTTTGGATAAACCTTACTCATCTGCGGAATAATTTGAGATAAACGGTCAAAATCATCCCAATTAATCAAAATACCTGCCGCACGAGCGACCGCTACGATATGCATCGTGTGATTAGTCGACCCGCCGGTCGCTAACAGACCAACAATGGCATTCAAAATCGCCTTTTCATCGATCATATGCCCAATCGGACGATAATCATTACCAAACTCGGTAAATTTGAGAATTTGTCTGGTCGCTTCTTTGGTCAACTCATCACGCAATGGCGTATTTGGATTAATGAAGGTGCCGCCAGGCAAGTGCAAGCCCATGATCTCGACCATCATTTGATTACTGTTTGCAGTACCGTAAAATGTGCATGTACCAGGGCTGTGATAAGATTCTGACTCGGCTTTTAATAACTCATCACGACCCACCTTGCCTTCCGCATAGAGCTGACGAATGCGCACTTTTTCTTTATTTGGCAGGCCACTTGGCATCGGCCCTGCTGGCACAAAAATAGTTGGCAAATGGCCAAAACTCAGCGCCCCAATCAGCAAACCAGGAACAATTTTGTCACAGACGCCAAGCATCATCGCCGCGTCAAACATGTTATGGCTAAGGCCAACCGCGGTTGACATGGCAATCACATCTCGGCTGAACAAGGACAAATCCATGCCTGGCTGACCTTGAGTGACGCCATCACACATAGCCGGTACACCACCGGCTACTTGAGCCACACCACCTGCTTCGCGTGCGGCTTCCTTGATAAGCTGAGGAAAATCTTTATACGGCTCATGCGCTGAAAGCATGTCGTTGTAAGACGTAATAATACCAATATTGGCCTTGGCACCAGCAGCCAGATCGTCTTTCTCCGAGGCTGGGCATGCGGCAAAACCATGAGCCAAGTTACCACACCCCAAAGTCAGACGATGCGGGCCTTTATTTGCCGCTTCGTTAACTCTGGCCAAGTATGCTGAACGGTGTTTTTTACTGCGCTCAATCACTTCATTGGTGAGCGAATCTAATACCGGGTGAACCATATTACTCTCTCTCGTAACTCTTTAGTGTTATCGAAGTGGCGGATTCTGAGGCCACTTACTCGTACAATGCAGCAGCGTTAATCCATTAGAACTGTCATGACAGAGGCGTAATTATAGCTGCTGACAAAGAATTTGGCACGATCAAAGCAATCATCGCAGTCATAAACAGCAAATTTCAAGCCCACTGAAAGTCGATTTTCTCATCAGGTACCAACCAGCCATCATCGCACTCTGCCAGCCTGCAGCCACGAACCAGTTCAGGTATCATAAGCGACTTTTTGACGCCCTGAAAAAGCGTCTGATTAAAGAGACTTTAGAATGCATGATAACGTTTATCGGCGCGAAATACGCTCATTTGTACGACGCGAAGGACGCCTGACACCCGGACAACAAAAAGCATTGGATGCGCATTGGGCAACATGGGGTATCGATGAAGTTGGTCAGCAACTGGATTTACCCGGCTTGTTTGGTCGTGATAACCCCAAAGTACTGGAAATTGGTTTTGGCAATGGTGCCTCCCTGGCTCAAATGGCGGCGGCACAACCTGACTTTGACTTTATCGGTGTCGAAGTGCACCGTCCCGGCGTTGGCCAACTATTAAAGTCGATTCATGAGCTTGATCTCAGCAATGTTCGTGTTGCTTGTATGGATGCGGTTGTTTTGTTACGTGAACGCATTGCGGATGCCGCATTGCAACGTGTTCAACTCTATTTTCCGGATCCATGGCATAAAAAACGTCACCACAAACGACGTATTATCCAACCCGATTTTATTCGACTTATTTCCAGCAAATTATCTCCTGAGGGACAGATCCATCTGGCAACAGATTGGCAAGATTATGCTGAACAAATGTTGCAGGATTTAGGAGCATCCCCGAATTTTAAAAACCTTGGTAACGACGATGGTTTTATTCCACGCCCGGACTATCGCCCCATCACAAAGTTCGAACAACGTGGTCATCGGCTAGGGCATGGCGTCTGGGATTTATTATTCGAAAAATGCAATTAAAGCTTGCACTGACAGATCGCTTGGATTAGGTTAGGCGAATACCTTACCTTTTTTCGAGATTTGCGCGCCATGTCATTGTCTAAATTAAGTTTATTTTTATTGTTTTCTCTGGGGGCAAGTCAAGCCAGTGCCGCCGGTTATGCGCTGATAGAACAGAGTGTGACTGGCCTTGGTCGTGCCTTTTCTGGCAGCGCGGCAGTTGCCGATGATGCGAGCACTATTTTTTTCAACCCTGCTGGCATGGCAGCGCTTGAACAACGTGAGATGGCACTGGGTTTGAATTACATTGCGCCAACCGTTGATTTTGATAATGCCGATTCAAGTCTCCCCGACGGCAGCGCATTGACTGGGGCTGATGGGGGGGATCCGGGTGAAAATGCCATTTTGCCAAATCTGTATTATGTCCACCCTCTGGGCAATGGATGGACAGCAGGCATAGGCATCACCTCACCTTTTGGTTTAGTGACCGATTATCACGACAACTGGATTGGTCGCTATCATGCTCGAAAATCAGATTTAAAAACGGTCAACATTAATCCTTCCATTGCCTTTCAGGCCACTGAAAAATTAGCTTTAGGAGCTGGTATCAGTTTGCAATACGCCGATATTGAGCTATCTCAGGCTGTTGATTTTGGCGCGGCTATTGGGCAATCTCAGATGCTGGATGGTCAGGCCAAAGTCTTGGGTGATGATTGGGCTTGGGGATTCAACCTTGGCCTGACTTATCAGTTCACACCAAAAACCCGACTTGGCTTGAGTTATCGCTCCAAGATAAAGCATGATTTAGAAGGAGACGGAAAATTTCGAATTCCATCCGGTGCTGAACCTATTGCTGCTGCCGGTGGCGCAGAAAACGGTAAAATATCTGGCAGTGTGACGTTACCTGAAATTGTGTCATTGGCATTGCATCATCAGTTTAATTCAAACTGGGCGATCATGGCCGATGCCACCTGGACGCGTTGGAGCCGGTTTGATGCCTTGATTATTGACTCCCCTGTTGTGGCCTTGAACAGTGAAAAAACGCAAGATTGGGATGACACCATGCGCTACGGTATCGGAATAGAGTATACGCCTGGTAACCAATGGCAATGGCGCGCCGGCATTGCTTATGACGAAACGCCGGTTCCTGACAGCACATTACGCACCCCCAGAATTCCAGATCAAAATCGTAAATGGCTAGCGTTTGGTGCGACCTATTCTTACAATGAAAATATCAAGATCGACGCTGCCTACGCGCATTTATTTGTGTCAGACAGCCACATTGATGATGTGAACGATAATGGCTACCGACTAAATGGGACTTATCAGACCCATATTGACCTGTTTGCGGTACAAATGCGGTGGATACTCAATTAAACCCAACACAGGTAGATGTGATTGCCCCTGACGTTGCGGGCAGTTTACCTGGTCTTTTCTTTGAACGTTTGGCGCGTTGTCCCGATAACACAGCGTACCAGTATTTTGATGCAGCGAGTCAGCGTTGGCACAGTCTCACCTGGCAACAAACAGCTGAGCAGATTAGTCGATGGCAGCGCGCACTCGCTTCGGCAGGACTAACTCCGGGTGAGCGCGTCGCATTAAATCTGCGTAATTGCCCAGAGTGGGTTTACTTCGACATTGCAGCGATGAGTCTGGGGCTAGTCACTGTGCCGCTTTATCCTGAAGATCGGCCGGACAATATGGCCTATATTTTGGAGCAAACGGACAGCAAAATCCTGTTACTTCAATCAAAACGACAATGGCAACAGCTAAAGTCTGCTTTGACAGAACAACATGCCATTGAAAAAGTGGTCATTCTAAATTTGGAAAAAGATGAAGAAGGCGATATTGCTGTTTTGGATAGCGACAGATGGTTAGACCGTTATCCACACCAAACGCTGATTAGAAAAGATTTGGATGGCTATAAATTAGCTTCCATTATCTATACTTCGGGCACCACGGGACGGCCTAAAGGCGTCATGCTCAGTCATCAAAACATGCTCTCAGTAGCCTATGGTGCGCTGCAGTTTTTTGATGTTTTTCATGATGATGTGTTTCTCTCCTTCCTCCCCTTATCACATACCTTGGAACGCACGGGTGGTTATTATCTACCCATGATGGCTGGTGCCAGCGTTACCTACTCGCGGGGAGTAGCAAAATTGCCGGACGATTTACGGCAAGTAAAACCGACTATCCTGATAGCTGTACCACGGCTTTTCGAACGTTTTTCTGCACAACTAAACCAGCAATTAGCGACAAAGTCCTGGTTTCAAAAATGTTTATTCAAACTAGTGATTCACGCCGGATGGCGACGATTTTTATGGCAACAAAAGCAAGCTAACTGGCATGTGATTCAAATACTTTGGCCGATATTAGGAAATAAAATTGCGGACAAATTCCTGCAACGTCTCGGTGGGCGTCTACGATTAGCCGTCAGTGGAGGCGCTGCTTTGCCCGGCTATGCGGCAAAACTGTTTATCGGACTCCAGTTACGACTGATACAAGGCTACGGACTGACTGAAACCAGCCCGATTATCAGCGTTAATCCGCCTGAAAAAAACCGTCCGCAAAGTGTTGGCCCGCCGATCCCAGGTGTCACCACCAAAATCGACCCAGAAAATCAGGAACTACTCGTTGATGGTCCAGGAAAAATGCTGGGCTATTGGAATAATCATAAAGCCACTGCCCAAACGATTGATGTCGATGGCTGGCTGCATACTGGGGATCAGGCAAAGTGTGACGAACAGGGTTATATCCACATTACTGGTCGCATCAAGGATATTCTAGTGTTAAGCAATGGCGAGAAATTTCCGCCGTCAGACATCGAAAATGCCTTGTTACAGGATCCCCTGTTTGAGCAAGCGATCGTCGTTGGTGAGGGTCAATCCTATCTGGCAGCCTTATTGGTATTAGATGGTGAGGCCTGGCAGGCACTGGCACAATCATTAGGACTTGATCCAATGCGATCTGACAGCTTGCAGGATAAAACCCTACAACAGACTGTATTGAAGCGGTGTCGGAATTTGTTGCGAGACTTTCCCGCTTATGTCCGTATCCGCAGAATAGCGTTGACATTACACCCATGGACCATTGAAAACGGTTTACTTACGCCCACAATGAAAGTACGTCGCGAAGCGATTATCAAACGCTACCAAGCGGATATCGATGCGTTATTTGCCGCTGATTCAGCTTGAGACAGGAAGTAGCTCAGGGATTTCCCGCATCACGGCTTCGACCGTATGAAACGAACCAAAAATCAGCACTCTATCACTCGCCTCGGCTTGTGCCATCGCAATATGATAGGCCTGCTGCACGCTCTCAAAAACATCATAGCTGGCGTTGGGTATCACCGATAGCAAGCTGGCGGCCAACGTGGCACCAGATTGACCACGCTCGCCTATCAAGCCACCCACGAACCAACGGTCAATTTGATTTTCGAGAGCAGCAAAAACCGAGCTGGCATCTTTGTCACGCAACATCGCAACCACGGCGAATGTGTTTCCCGCACAAGGCGTTTCACGCAAAACCTGACAAAGGTTTTCGGCGCCTTGCTGATTATGCGTCACATCAAAAATACGTTGAACTGGTCCGGGAATAATCTGAAATCGGCCTTGCAATGAGACCTGTTGCAAACCAGTACGAATAGCCGCCTCATTCAGCGCCGGCAGGTGATGTTGTAATAAATGGATAACGGCCAACACAGCAGCGCTGTTTTTTAATTGATATTGGCCATGTAATGCCGGTAATGGCAAGTTGCGCATTGTTGTCTCATCACCCTGCCAATGCCACTGATTGCCTTCAACTTGATAGGTAAAATTTAATCCGGCCTGGGTGACGGGTGCCTGTAAACGCTGTGCGATATTTAAAACCGATTCAGGAGGATGCGCTTCACTGCAGACAACAGGACGCCCAGAACGCATAATACCGGCTTTTTCAGCGCCAATTTTTTCTCTTGTATCGCCCAACCAATGCATGTGATCCAGAGCGACAGGCGTTATCAATGCGACATCGGCATCAAATAAATTGACGGCGTCGAGTCGGCCTCCCATGCCAACTTCCAGAATGGCAACATCCACTTTTTGTTGACAAAAAATCCACATCGCCGCCAACGTGGCAAACTCAAAATAAGTCAGCGATATGTCCCCTCTCGCGTCATCAATGGCTGCAAAGGCATGACAAATGGTCGTATCGCTGGCCGGTTCTCCATCGATAACAATACGTTCGTTGTAAGATAATAAATGAGGGGAAGTATAACTCGCTGTTTTGTAGCCTGCCGCACGACAAATAGAGGACAGCAACGCAACCGACGAGCCTTTGCCATTGGTGCCAGCCACCGTCACAATCTTGAAATTTAGTGCAGATTCACCATGCAACTGTTTCCAGACAGTCCGAATTCTAAGCAGGCCCGGGTCAATTTCTTTAAAATGAAGTGTTTCCTGCCACGCCAACCAGGCTGACAAGTTATCAAACCGCATATCGGAAATCAGATCAGGCGACAGCGCGTTGCTGCATCATGCTCAACAGATTGTGTAATCTGTCTCGCATTTGGCGTCGATCAATGATCATATCAATCGCGCCGTGACTGAGCAGGAACTCGCTTCTCTGGAAGCCTTCCGGCAGTTTTTCACGCACAGTTTGTTCAATCACGCGAGGGCCGGCAAAACCGATCAGCGCTTTTGGCTCGGCAACATTCACATCACCCAACATAGCCAAACTAGCCGAAACACCGCCCATGGTTGGATCGGTCATTACCGAGATGAATGGAATTTTAGCTTCTGCCAATTGCGCCAAAATGGCACTTTGTTTTTGCCTATTTGCATCAACGAAAACAACCCTTCTTGCATTCGCGCGCCACCGCTGGCAGAAAAACAGACTAATGGGATTTTCTTGGTTAAAGCCATTTTCGCTGCACGGACAAACTTCTCGCCAACGACCGAGCCCATAGAACCGCCCATGAAAGAAAAGTCGAAAGCCACGACAACAACTGGCAGCCCTTTCAATGTTCCTTGCATCGCCAGTAAAGCATCATTTTCGCCCGTGGACTTTTGCGCTTGTGCAATTCGATCTTTGTAACGCTTACTATCCTTAAAACGTAAGGTATCAACGGGCATGACTTTGTCTGCCAGTTCATAACGATTTTCTTCATCAAGGAAATGCCCCAGACGTTGTCTGGCATTGATTCGCTCATGATGAGTACATTTGGGACAGACCATTTGATTACGTTCTAATTCTGCCCGGTAAAGAACGTTGCTACATTCAGGACACTTGCACCAAACTCCCTCAGGTACAGATCGGCTGCGTGCTGTCGTGCGAATTTTCGATGGAATTAAGCGTTCAAACCAACTCATTTTTTATTCCTCAAGTTTCAGGCGCTAGCCAAATCACGGGCATTAATCGCATGCCGCATTTCAGCAAGCATGGCTGCTACAGCGGCAGGAAGTTCCTGCGGCCGATTGGCATGCTCCTCAATACAACGCACCAGCGTACTGCCAACAACCACTGCATCGGCTACTTCGGAAACTGCCGCGGCAGATTTACCATCACGGATGCCAAAACCTACGCCCAATGGTAATGCGGTCACATTGCGTAACACACTTAATTTCGCCGATACCTCATCAACATTCAAAGCCGCTGTGCCGGTGACGCCTTTAATAGAAACATAGTAAATGAAACCACGCGCATGCTGAGCGATTAATTTCATACGTTGTTCCGATGTTGTAGGTGCCACGAGAAAGATGGTGTCAATCTCATGTTTTTCTAATTGCTCACGAAAAAGGTCTGATTCTTCTGGCGGCATATCGACAGTTAATACCCCGTCCACCCCGACCACACTGGCTTTTTCAGCAAAAGCTTCATAGCCATAGGCTTCGATCGGATTGGCATATCCCATCAAGACAATCGGAGTTGTTTGGTTTTTATCCCGAAACTGTTTCACCATCTCCAACACATGATTCAAAGACACATCGTTTTGCAAGGCGCGTTCACACGCTTTTTGAATGACAGGCCCGTCAGAGCTTGGGTCAGAAAACGGTACACCTAGTTCAATAATATCCGCCCCGGCATCGACGAGTGCATGTAGCAGTGGCACTGTTACCCAAGGTTCCGGGTCGCCTGCTGTCACATAGGGAATGAGCGCCGTCTGGCCGTTGGCTTTTAAATCTTTAAAACATTGATTAATTCGACTCATTCACTACCTCAAAAGCTTAGACCGGCCATCGCCGCGACGGTATGCATGTCTTTATCACCTCGACCTGAAACATTAATCAGAATACTTTGGTCAGGGCGCATTGTTGGTGCCAGTTTACTGGCATAGGCAAGCGCGTGGCTGGTTTCCAAAGCCGGGATTATGCCTTCTGAACGCGTCAACTCGTGAAACGCTGTCAAGGCCTCTTCATCGGTTACAGAGACGTAATTTGCTCGACCAATATCTTTCAACCAAGCGTGCTCTGGTCCAACACCTGGATAATCCAAGCCGGCTGAAATCGAATGCGTTTCAATAATTTCACCTGCCGAATCTTGCATTAGGTACGTCCGGTTACCATGCAAAATACCTGGTGTTCCGGCACATAATGGCGCAGCATGTTTACCGGTTTCAATACCCTGTCCAGCCCCCTCAACACCATACATGGCGACCGCATCGTCTTCAATGAATGGATGGAATAGACCGATGGCGTTTGAACCACCGCCGATACAAGCAACTAATGCATCTGGCAATTTTCCTGTGCGCGTTAACATTTGTTCTCGGGCTTCACGCCCAATCACCGACTGAAAGTCTCTTACCATGGCCGGGTAAGGATGGGGGCCGGCTACCGTGCCAATGATGTAAAAAGTCGTATCAACATTGGTCACCCAATCACGCAATGCTTCATTCAGGGCGTCTTTTAATGTTTTAGAACCGGAAGTGACCGGAACAACCGTAGCCCCCAGCAACTTCATTCGATACACATTTTGTGCCTGACGCTCAACGTCTTCCGCGCCCATGTAGACAACACATTCAAGCCCTAACCTTGCTGCCACTGTGGCGCTAGCAACACCATGTTGCCCGGCGCCAGTTTCTGCAATAATCCGGGTTTTGCCCATACGTTTAGCCAGTAATGCCTGACCAATCGTATTATTCACTTTATGTGCCCCAGTGTGATTCAGATCTTCTCGTTTCAAAAAGATTTGAGCGCCACCCAATTTTTGGGTCCAGTTCTCTGCCAGATAGATAGGTGATGGACGGCCAACATAGTCTGCCAGGTCTCGATCCATTTCTGCTAAAAAATCCGGATCAAGACGATACTGCTGATACGATGCATCAAGCTCTGCAATCGCGCCCATCAACGTTTCACCGACAAACCGACCACCATAAGGGCCAAAATGACCATTGCTATCCGGATAGTGACGATAATAATCTTTACTTAAATTTTCAGCCATTAGCGACCTCTTGCATGAATGCGCTTATTTTAGCGTGACTTTTAATTCCCTTGGCAGTTTCTACACCACCACTGACATCGACCGCATAGGGATTAACATCGTTAATCGCATTGCGAACATTATCTGGTGTTAGCCCCCCAGCCAGAATGACCGGCTTATCAATGGGAGAAATCCTTGACCAATCAAAAGTTTTACCAGTTCCACCTGGTACACCGACTTGATAACTATCTAACAATAAACCTGCAGCATGCTGATAAGTCACAGCTTGCGTTATCAACGAAACATTTTCCTGCATGCGAATCGCCTTTAAATAAGGCAATCCGTAAGAGGAACAATCATTGGGCGATTCATCGCCATGGAACTGCAACATACTGACCGGGACATTATCCAGAACTTCGTTAATTAATGCCGGTGATGCATCAACAAACAAGCCAATGATGGAAACGAATGGTGGTAAATCGCGGGTCAACTCGGCCGCTTGCGCCACCGTTACAGCTCTGGGACTGGGTTCATAAAAAACCAGCCCCAGTGCATCAACGCCCATTTCTATTGCAAATTCAGCATCTTGGCGGCGCGTTATGCCACAAATTTTGACCCGGGTTCGCATGCTTTGTTATTGATTCAAACTAAACAGGTATCTACTTTACCAGAGCACCGGGAAAGCGGACACTGTCGGTAAAGAATATTCGGGGGGATAGCATACTTCTGTCAGGAATAATCCTTCTGGCGGCGCGGTAACACCGGCGGCATCCCGATTACGACTCGCCAGCACCGTGTTGACCCATTCTGGTGGATATTTGCCTTCCCCCACCGCCATTAAGACACCCATGATATTTCTGACCATGTGGTGTAAAAATGACCGCGCTTCAACGTCAACGGCAATACAATCACCTCGCCGGATAATTTGGATTTGGTCGAGAGTCTTGATGGGGCTTTTCGCCTGACATTCTTTTGCCCTCAAAGCCGAAAAATCATGCTGCCCCAGCATTAACGAAGCGGCTTGTTGCATACGGGCAATATCAAGCGGTTTATAAAACCACCACATTCGCTGATGATGAAGTGCGCTTCGGCAAAGTCGATTTAACACGAGATAACGATAACGTCGTTTTGTCGCAGAGAAGCGGGCGTGAAATTGTGTATCAACTGCCTTGACCCAGTTAACAGCGATGTCATCGGGTAAATTGGTATTAATACCCAGCAGCCAGTTCCGGTCTGCGCGGCGCGCCTGCGTATCAAAATGGACGACCTGATTCAATGCATGCACACCCGCGTCTGTTCGCCCAGCCGCTGATACTGTGATATCGGCATCCGCAACGACAGAAACAGCTTGTTGCAGGCTTTGTTGCACAGTCCGTTGTCCCGGCTGGGCTTGCCACCCATTGAATCGCGACCCGTCGTACTCTACTCCCAAGGCAATTCTCACCAGCCGTTCGTCTCTCAACTTATCGTATCGAGTAGTGCCTGAGCACGGTGTTTTTGCTCGTCACTTCCCTCGCTGAGAACTTCTTGCAAAATGCCCTTGGCGCCCTCAGCATCATCCATGTCAATATACGCCGCAGCCAAATCCAGTTTGGTTTCCGCTTCATCAATTTCGTCAAATCCGCTCAAGTCAAAATCCAAGTCCTGCTCTAGATCGCTTAAATCCAACTCGGAAATATCGTCTTCTTCTTGCGTTTTACCTACTGGCAATGGGTTTTGCTCTGCAGTCTCGGCCATAAACGCGGCCAGTTCATCCGTATCTGATTCCTTATCCGCAGCATCATTGTCATCGAAATTAATATCTAACTCGAGCGGTTCATGATCTGTTTCATCAAGCCGTTCTGCATCAAAAGTATCAGCTGCTTGCGAGGTCATATCAGCGTCAGACGTCGATGCCGGTTGTGTCATTTCATCTTCTACCTCAGCATAATCCTCAATATTAAATTCAAGGGGTATGTCTGTTTTAACTTCCTCTATTTCCTGAGCAGGCTCGTCCGGTTGCGTTTCGGTATCCGCTACCTCATCAATAGCGAATGAATCATGCTCAAACGTATCATTCAGACTGACTTCATCAGTTTCTAACGGTAACTCAAACCGTGCATCGTCCGGTAGTAAAATGGCGCCCCACTCACGAATATCCTCCCACTGCGGATCATCAACTGACAAATCTGACGCAGTAAGTAAACGATCAAAGGCGGAAGGATCTTCTAGCTTAAACAATACAAAGAGCTGCTTAGTAATGATGGCCTTATCATCAGGAGCCAGATGCAATGCTTTTTCCAATGCTGTTTTTGCCTGACTGTAATCAGCATAGCCAACAAAAATATCCGCCTGCGCCACCCACTCATCAACTGTTTTCGTTGGTGGGACTTCAACATCCGGTGCTGGCTCTGGTTCGAGAGGTACGAACTCATCGGCAACATCCGGTTCAATTTCATTATGTTCATCAGCATTAAAAATCGGTTGCTCCTGTTCGATCACCTCATCCCAGGTCACCACCTGTCGCCGACGGCGAATCAGCATCCAAATTAGTAATAACAACAGCAATAAACCCAACAGGATTTCAACCATAAACTGTTGAACAAAACCAGCTGCACGCTTTGCAGTACCATCGCTAACCACAGCGGACAACATGTGCTTGGCCTTATCCACGCCCGTCAAGCTCATTTCGTTTTCGTTTGCTTCCGCTGCCAGCGCATTAGCATTATCCGACGTGGTGCTCTTCAGTTCTGCTTCGGTTGAATTTGCTTCGGTTGAATCTGCTTCGGTTGAATCTGCTTCGGTTGAATCTGCTTCGGTTGAATCTGCTTCGGTTGAATCTGCTTCGGTTGAATCTGCTTCGGTTAAATCTGCTTCGGTTAAATCTACTTCGGTTGAACCTACTTCGGTTGAACCTACTTCGGTTGAACCTACTTCGGTTGAACCTACTTCGGTTGAACCTACTTCGGTTGAACCTGCTTCGGTTGAACCTGCTTCGGTTGAACCTGCTTCGGTTGAACCTGCTTCGGTTGAATCTGCTTCGGTTGAACCTTCAGATACCCTATTGTCACTCGAACCAATAGCCGAGCCTGGTACCGCTATGTCTTCAAGAACACCATCTTCCAACATCGCCTGAAGCCTGGCTAGATCGGCATCTTTAAGCGATAACAAGCGTCGCATGGTATCAATTTGATCCTCCATCGCATCCATGCGCGATTTAAAATCAATATTTTCTTGCGTTTGCGCTTCAATAGTCTCTTCGGCAAGGGTTAGCTGCTCGGTAAGCCGCTTGATATCGGGATCCCCGGTTTGTATTGGATCCGCGTCGTTATTACCATCTTGTTCGCCTGCAACGATTTCCAGTCGCGATTCTGCTTCAAGAGAGGTTGCTGTATTCGACACCGAAGATGGCATATCTTGTGATAAATCGGCATTCTGACTTTCTGCATCCGCATTGCCAGCATTTTCTTCTACACGTTGATTCGGGCTTACATTGGCCGCTGTGTTCGGGGTGACAGTGGGCACAGATGGCTGAGCACGGTTTTGCCACGCTTGCGTTTGCGTTCTAACGGCTTGCGCAGCCTGCGCAGCCGATAGCATCATAGCTGCTTCTATGCTGGGCATTTGTAAAAGAGCATTGGCCTGCAGACCATTAATATTGTTGTCTTTAAATGCGCCAGGGTTCGCTTTCAAAATCGCTAGCATTTGTTGCTGTACGGTAACTGATGCCGCGCTTCTGGTCCGTTCCGCAATTCGCCAAAGTGTATCATTGCGTTTGACCTGATAAGTCGCGGGCGGTACTGACGACGAAGCAGGCGGTGCGCTTGGTGGCACAGCAGATGGTGTGGTGACAGTCGAAGCAGACGATGATGATTGAGCGGGCCGGCTCATCACCATTTCTGGCGGATCCAATAGCACCGTATATTCTCGCAAGATTCGACCTTGACCAGCTGAAGCACTGATTAAAAAGTCAATAAACGGCTCTCGAACTGGTGCAGACGAGGTGATTTTTATTGTCGCCATTTCCCCTTGTTCGACTATTTCAAAAGCCAGTTGGGTCAATAACAGCGAACGTTCCAGCCCCGCTCGATTAAACTCCGCGGTCGAAGCCAGAACAACGTCAAGATTACCCTGTTCATCAGGTCGCAATGCAGTAACCGGTATTTCCGCCTGGAAAGGCTGGTTTAAAGCAGATGACACCGCAATCTGTCCCAAACCAAATCCCCAACTACTCGCCGGAAACATCAAGCTGAACACTGTTATGACCACCGTCCGCCGCATCTGTGTTTGCCTCATTTCCTGCCCTTCCCTGTCGACGTTATTTATTACAGGTATTTTTCTACCAGAACTTCTGCAATTTGCACACTATTTAATGCCGCACCTTTGCGAACGTTATCCGCCACCACCCAGAGATTGATGCCTTTAGGATGTGAAATATCTTCACGAATTCGACCTACATAAACAGGATCCTGACCTGAACAATCAGTGACGGCAGTTGGATAACCGCCATCCTGCCGCTCATCCATTAGCACAATACCGGGTGCCGCTCGATATAGGTCCTGTAACTGTGCTGTGGTAATTTTTTCCCGCGTTTCGACATGCACGGCTTCGGAATGACCATAAAAAACAGGGACACGCACAGCAGTCGGATTCACTTGGATCGCCTCATCGCCCATGATTTTCCGGGTTTCCCAAACCATTTTCATTTCTTCTTTGGTATAGCCGTTATCCATAAATTTATCTATTTGTGGAATCACATTAAACGCGATTTGCTTGGGATAAACCTCGGCATTGGCTGATCGACCATTGAGCAAGTCAGCGGTTTGTCGTGCCAATTCATCCATCGCAGGCTTACCACTACCCGAGACCGCTTGATAAGTGCAGACGTTAATGCGTTCAATACCCACCGCATCGTAAATAGGTTTCAGTGCCACGAGCATTTGAATTGTCGAACAATTTGGGTTTGCAATGATGCCGCGTTGTGTATAACCCGCAATGGCATCCGGATTGACCTCTGGCACAACTAACGGAATATCATCGTCATAGCGAAACTGCGAGGTATTATCAATAACGACACAACCTGCTGCAGCCGCCTTGGGCGCGTAAATTTCGGAAACGCTGGCACCGGGCGAAAAAAGTCCAATCTGGACTTTTGAAAAATCAAACGTCGCCAAGTCTTCAACGATTAACGATTTATTGCCAAATGATACGGTCGAACCTGCCGAACGCTCGCTGGCCAAGGCATACACTTTACCTACTGGGAATTGACGTTGATGCAGGATTTCCAGCATGGTTTCACCAACTGCACCTGTAGCACCAACAACCGCAACATCTATTTTTTTACTCACATTACACCTTAAAACTTAATCAATTAAAGGGCAGCTACCACGGCATCACCCATTTCACTGGTAGAAACCAACGTCATGCCTTCAGAGAAAATGTCTGCTGTCCGTAACCCCTGATCCAGCACCCGACTCACAGCCTGTTCAATACGATCCGCTCTGTCAGCCTCACCCAACGTATAACGTAGCATCATAGCAGCTGACAGGATCGTTGCCAGTGGGTTGGCTTTATTTTCTCCAGCAATATCAGGCGCACTCCCATGGATTGGCTCATACATGCCTTTTCGATTGGCATCGAGCGACGCAGATGGCAACATGCCGATTGAACCGGTCAACATAGATGCACAGTCAGACAAAATGTCACCGAACATATTGGTCGTTACCATCACATCAAACTGTTTTGGCGCACGAACTAACTGCATTGCAGCGTTATCAACATACATATGCGTCAGTTCCACATCAGGGTAATCAGCAGCAATACGCGTCATCACATTGCGCCATAACTCCGTACACTCAAGCACATTGGCCTTATCGACTGAACAAACCCGACTCCCCCGCTTGCGTGCAATTTCAAACGCAACCCGACCAATACGCTCAATTTCACTTTCACGGTAAATGAGCGTGTTAAACCCTTGCTGCTCTCCATCATCCAAGGTTCTGATACCGCGTGGCTGGCCAAAATAGATGCCGCCGGTCAGTTCGCGCACGATCATCAAATCCAGTCCGGCAACAACATCTGGTTTCAAAGTCGAGGCATCTGCTAGTTGAGGATACAAAATAGCGGGGCGCAAGTTTGCAAATAAATTTAGCGCCGAACGCAGTCCTAATAAGCCTTTCTCAGGACGAACACTGATATCCAGTGATTCCCATTTGTAGCCGCCTACAGCCCCCAGCAGAATGGCATCTGCTTGTTTCGCCAGCGCTAACGTTGCTTCTGGTAACGGTGAACCGGTCTCATCGTAGGCTGCACCGCCCACTAAGCCCTCGTGCAAGTCAATACTAAGCCCTTCTTGCTTAAGTACATTCAATACCTTAATGGCTTCATTCACAATTTCCGGGCCTATTCCATCGCCGGCCAATACTGCAATATTTTGAGTCATAAGTTGTCTTTAAATTTATTGATTTTCAGAAAATAACCATGGCGCATCCTGTTGGCGCCGGGCTTCGTAAGATTTGATTGCATCCGTGTGTTGGAGCGTCAGGCCAATATCATCGAGCCCTTCCAGCAAGCAATGTTTCTTAAAGCTGTCAATATCGAACGCTATTGCTTCACCGTCTGGCAGATAAATATGCTGCTCAGGTAAATCAACCGTCAATTGATATCCAGGTGTTGCCGCCACAGCAGCAAACAGATCATCAATATGCTGTTCGGCAAGCGGTAAAGCTAAAATGCCATTTTTACTACTGTTACTAAAGAAAATATCGGCAAAGCTCGGCGCCAGGATGACTTTGATACCAAAGTCGGCCAGCGCCCAAACAGCATGTTCGCGACTGGAGCCACAACCAAAGTTTTCACGCGCCAGAAGAATGGTACCACCTGCATAACGGCTTTGATTCAAGACAAAGTCAGGATTTACGGGGCGTTGTGAACAGTCCTGTCCGGGCTCGCCGTGATCCAGATACCGCCATTCATCAAATAAGTTGGGCCCAAAGCCACTTCGTTTAATTGACTTCAAAAATTGTTTTGGAATAATCGCATCCGTATCGACATTTGGTCGATCAAGCGGGATGACAATCCCGGTTTCTACCGCAATTTTTTGCATAGTTTCCTCAAGTTGAATCTAATTGGTCGCGTTTTAAGGCGCTACCGTTACGCCACCTTCAGCAGGTAACGTCTCACGCAAACTCTCGATAGGGTGCGTTGTGTCATTAACCGTCAATGATTTCAGAACCACGATTTCGACTCGGCGATTTTGTGCCCGGCTTGTCGGGCTATCGTTCGGCATCAAGGGCCGCGTGTCGGCATACCCTTCAACCATCAGTCGGTCAGGCGAAAGTTGTTGATAGGTCAATAATTCATGAACAACCGAGGTAGCACGTGAACTCGACAACTCCCAATTGGAGCGATAACGTGATGTGTTGATCGGGATATTATCGGTGTGACCGGCAACTGCGATCAAGCCATCAGTATCCAATAACACATCATGAATGGTTTTCAGAATTGGAATAAAGTCGGTATTAATTTGTGCATCACCAGAGGGAAACGACCCTTTTTCACGGATGCGAATGACAATTCGATTTTCCTGGTTTTCGACTTCAATCAGCCCATCAGCTATTTCTGCCTGCAATGCTTGTTTAAACTTTTCGGCTTCTTCCGCGGTTTGCCGCGCAATTTCCTGGGCAGCCGCTTCGGCATCCATGGTGACTTTCAAGACCTCACGCGGATCATCAATCGTTTGCTGTTGCACCACGTTGATGGGAGTAGGTCTCGGCTCTCCCGGACTAAACTCTTGCGCAATAATACTGGTGCCCATCGGTATTTCTATAGCAGGCACATCTCGTTGAACGCCAAAGGCCTTTTCAAGGGAATCAACGACCATTTTAAATTTCATGGCATCGATCTCTGCAAACGACAGCAACAAAACAAAAAAACACATCAGCAATGACATTAAGTCAGCAAATGTCGCAATATACGCTGGCAAAGCGCGCTTTTGATGCTGAGCATGACGTTGCGTATTTGCTTCTGACACGTGCAATTCCTGATTCAGGCAGCTTCGGCCGCCAAGTCTTCACGTTCCCGATCAGATGCGGGCAGGAAATTTTTCAGTAATTCTTCCAGCACTTTCGGATTCTGGCCTTCCTGTATGCCCATCACACTTTCGATAATGATATTTTTGATCATCAGTTCTTCACTGCTACGTAAAGCCAGCTTGTCAGCAATCGGTAAAGCAAACATATTGGCAATCATCGCGCCATATAACGTCGTAAGCAGTGCAATAGCCATAGCAGGACCGATTGCTCTTGGATCAGACATATTTGACAACATTTGCACCAGTCCGACTAAAGTCCCAATCATGCCCATTGCCGGCGCGGCATCGCCAATTTGCTGAAACAATTGCTGGCCAATTTGATGTCGGCTGACCGTACCGTTCATTTCGGTCATCATCGCTTTACGAACAACACTCGGATCATGTCCATCCACCAACATTCTGACACCCAGCGCCAAGGCGGGGTTGCTAACCTCTTGACGCTCCAGAGCTAGTAAGCCTTCTTTGCGCGCCACACTAGCCAGCTGTACAACTTCTTCAATGACATCTTGCGGCTTCACGCTGCGATTTAAGAAAGCGCGCGTCGCGGTTTTAATTGAATTGATGAATTGCTTCAGAGTAAATCGCATCATGACGACAGCGAAAGTACCACCAAGCACAATCATGAATGATGGCATATTGATGAAGGTACTGGCGGCTGCGCCAAACGCAATCGTACCGATTATCAAAGACCAAGCCAGAAGAAATCCTATCAGCGTTGCCAAATCCAAGACTCTCACTCCTTAAGCTGATGATGGCAAAAGCGTATATTCTAAACAATGCATCACAAATCCGACACAATCACAACAGCATCATGCTTTTTTATGATATCGACGTCGCTGATAAATGTGCCAAGCTGGAACAAGCCCAGCTATTAAAATCAGTACAGTTAATCCGACAGGCCACCAGACTGGCGTATTCCAATCGGTTTGTAATTTTTCGCGAAGCGCCAAATCAAGCCGCTGATATTTAATCGTGTTATTTGCCATTAAATGCGTTTTAATATTTTTATTCCAGCGATGATAAAGCGTGTATTTACGTGGATGATACCCCCATATCCATGGCGCATCACGACGTAACACTTCCAGCATGTCATCAATTATTTTCTGCCTTTCTAGCGTATTCGGCAAAGCACGCATCTTCTCAAACAAGGCATCAAAATCGGGATTCAGATAGTTCGCCGCATTTTCTCCTGCATACAGACTTTTGCCATTCGGACCATACAGCAGAAATAAAAAATTTTCTGGATCTGGATAATCGGCATTCCACCCCCACTGAAAAATTTGCGCAGAACCGCGACGCATTTTTTCCTGAAATCGATTGTAATCTGTGCTGCGAATAATCAGCTGCACATTGAGTTTGGCAAACTGTTTGCGCACCCAGTCAAGTTGCGACCGAGAATCAGGGCCCCGCGCCGGCACATCAAAATAGAGCACTAAGGGCGCACCGGTTTTTGCATCTCGACCGTCAGGGTAACCCGCCTCAGCTAATAAGCTTTTGGCCTCATCAAGTGAACGGGTACGCGGTTTTTCACCATCCCATTCGTACACATAAGGATCGATGCCCGATTCTCCTTCGCGATAGCCAAAAATACCAGGCGGAATTGGTCCTTGCGCCGGAATGCCTTGTCCGTTTAAAAAAATCGCAATGTTTTCTTCCTGATCAACGGCGATAGCCAAGGCGCGACGAAGCAGACGATTTTTTTCTGTCAGCCCGCCCACTACCGGGTCAAGCATATTGAAACCAATATAAAATGTAGACGCGCTGACTGCCGACTCCATGGCAACCCCTTGGGAACGCATTTGTTCGCTGAGTCCAAAATCACCCGAGGAAGATAAACTGACCGATTGTTCAAAACTATCCGAAGTCAGTGCACTGTAGTCATAGTAACCTTGCAAAAATTTATTCCAGTAAGGCGTGCTCTCCTTTTCCAAGGTAAATACCACGCTATCGATAAACGGCATGGGTTTGCCGGCATCATCCAGTAATCCCGCGGCTTTATCACCTGGTGCGCCTTCAGTTGGATATCGCTCACCATGGTAATTAGGATTACGCTTCAGCACCATGCGCCGATTTGGATTGTTTTCAGCAAGGTAATAGGGACCGGTACCAACAGGAAACCAATCCAGGGTAATATTTTTCTGCTGCAGACCAGGCTGACGATAAAAGTGATCTGCTTCCCATGGGATCGGTGCAAAAAATGGCATCGCCAACCAATATTCCAGTTGTGGATATTGGCCGTAAACCGTAATTTCGTATTGATAGTTATTCAATACGTTGACCCCGGCTAACGGCACATCTCGTAAATCAGTCTGCGGATTATGCGAAAACGCCTCCACAACCGTCTCTGCAAAGGTACGTAATCCAACGATATGCTCGCTCATCAGGCCAAGAATAGGTGAACTCACCGCTGGATGAGCCAAACGTTTAATCTGATAAACATAATCCGCCGCGCGCAATTCACGACTGCCGGTGAAAGCAAAATCATTCAGGTGTTCAATCTCCTCCAAAGCTGATGCGGAGAGCTGGTGGTATCTGAGGTTGCCATTCTCATCACGCGCAAAAGCCGGATGTGGTTGAAACGCAATGCCGGGACGAATAGTTATCCGATATCGACTAAAATGAATTTCATCTGGATTAGCATCCGCTGACAGCTCCGCTCCATGTTCGTCCAGCCAGGTTAGTTCCGGCATGGTCGCAGCCGTCAATGGTTGCAACTGATAGGGTCGTTTCAAATAATGATATTGGAGTGGTGGCTCATACACTTGCCCGGTGATAATCGTTTCATTAGCGCTGTATGATCGCGCAGGGTCTAAATGTTTGGGACGTAAATTAAATCCAGTATATAACACCGCTTCAGCGCTATCTTGTTTCGGATAAGGCGAGTTCAATCTGCTCATATCACAAGCCAACAACATACAGCTGAAAAGCATCAGAAACAGGAATTTTGGATACATGGGCAATTACTTTACGCAGGTTTTTATACAAAGACTATAACGGCCTATCCGATCCCTTTGCACTTCACGACAAGACTAAAATCGGGTACTTTAAGTCGCTTTATTATTGCAGGAGAAAGTCATGGGGTTTTTACAAGGCAAAAAAGTGCTTATCGTCGGCATTGCCAGCAATCGTTCTATTGCAGCCGGCATTGCACATGCCATGGCCAGAGAAGGCGCCGAGCTTGCTTTTACCTATCAAAATGAAAAACTGAAATCCCGTGTAGAAAAAATTGCCGAAGAATGTGGTGCTGATGCCAATTTAATTTTCCCCTGTGACGTCAGCTCAGATACCGAAATCAATGCTGTTATTGACAGTTTGTCATCTCACTGGGATGGACTGGATAGTATTGTGCACTCAGTCGCTTTCGCGCCACGTGAACAGTTACAGGGCAGTTTTGTCGACAGCGTTACCCGTGAGGGATTTGCTGCTGCCAACGATATTAGTGCTTATAGTTTTGCGGCATTAGCTAAAGCCGGCAAGTCAATGTTAGCTGGTCGCCAAGGTTCATTATTGACGCTCAGCTATCTGGGAGCGGAAAAAGCTATCGAAAACTACAATGTGATGGGCGTTGCCAAAGCCGCATTGGAAGCCACTGTGCGTTACATGGCCTACTCCTTGGGGCCCGAGGGCATTCGGGTCAATGCGGTATCGGCTGGCCCAATCAAAACGCTGGCGGCAGCCGGTATTGGTGACTTTGGCAAAATGCTTGCGTATGGCGAACGAAATTCACCATTACGTCGCAACGTCACAATTGATGAAGTTGGTAATGTCGCCGCCTTTTTGTGCTCGGATCTCGCATCAGGTATTACCGGTGAAATCACCTATGTTGATGCTGGCTACAACATTGTTGGTATCGGCGACAAATAAACCTGTTTTCGTATAATTTGTTATTTACAACGGGGCAGGTTTTCTTGCCCCGTTTCGTTTTTGGCTAAGGAGCAGCACTTATGAAGACCAGGCATGCCTATCTACTGCTACTGGGAATTATCATCGGCGCCTTGGCTGGCATTCTTACTGGCTGGTTCCTGCCTGACATCAGCCAAAAAATCAGTTGGGTAGGTCAATTTTTTCTCAATGCCCTGAAAATGTTGATCATCCCGCTTATCATCGCTGCGGTTATCAGTGGTATCGGTACCATGGGCGATCTTCGACGGCTGGGTCGGCTTGGCAGCATGACGCTGGTTTATTATTTCACCACGACTTCTGTGGCCGTTATGATTGGTCTTGTTGTGGTTAACCTGATCCAGCCAGGTGCTGGCATGAGTCTCGACAATGCTGAAGTTCCCGCACATATTCTTGAAAAACAAGGTACTGGTATCGCCGATATTGTACTGTCCCTTATCTCACCAAATCTGATTGCTGCTGCCGCAGACATGCAACTGTTACCACTGATCGTTTTTTCAATATTGTTTGGTTTGGCATTATGCACTTTAGGCGACAGAGGGCGCCACGTCTTTATGTTTTTTGATGGCGTCAACGAAGCCATGATGACCCTGGTTAACTGGGTCATGTATTTGGCACCGATTGGTATCTTTTCTCTGATTGCCAGCCGGTTAGGTCAAGCTGGTGGCGGTGACGCCTTTTTTGCCGAAATTCAGGCCGTGGGCTGGCATGTGGTAACGGTGCTGACCGGACTTGGTCTGCACTTTATTTTTCTGATGGGCCTGTTGATGTTACTGACAGGTCGGGGTATGCAATACTTGGCCGGTCTGTCCCGAGCGTTGTTTACCGCCTTTGGTACGGCGAGTTCAACCGCCACACTGCCACTGACAATGGAAACCGTCCGTGCTCAAAATGTTGATGACAAGGCAGTCAAGTTTGTCTTGCCACTGGGCAGTACCGTCAACATGGATGGCACCGCTCTTTATGAAGCCGCAGCGGTCTTATTCATTGCCCAGGCTTACGGGCTGGATCTGAGCTTTGCACAGCAGTGCCTTGTGTTTATCACTGCCACACTAGCCGCCATTGGCGCAGCCGGTATTCCTGAAGCAGGACTGGTGACGATGGTTATTGTGTTATCTGCTGTGGGTCTGCCCTTGGACGGCATTGCGCTACTGCTGTCAGTCGACTGGTTTTTGGATCGCTTTCGGACAACAGTCAATGTCTGGGGAGATAGTGTTGGCGCTGCTATCTTGGATAAACATGTCATTAAAAAAGGCGCTTGAAGCGCCTTTTTTAGATTTAACATGCTGTAATGTTACTGTTCGGGTGCCCGAGAAATCCGTTCATCATAAATCTCAATATCGGCTTTTTCTCTGAGACCTGCAATAAAGGCTTGCGTCTCGGTATTCGTATTCAGGCGCGTCAGACTGGCTTCCATTCCATCGCGTTGTTCCGTGCTGACAGCTTCAAGATCGCCTGAACGCACATCCATTAACGCAACTACAATATAATTCCCGTTTTCAGCGGTAAACCCTTCATAACTGACGTCACTGCTGCGAGGCATAGAGAACGCCGTCGAGAGAATCTGCTGACTGATTTCTTGATTATCCCGACCATAGAAAGTGGCAGCCTGCCACTGTCCATCAGCAAATACCGTCTCTGGTTCAGCGCCTGCTTCTAATTCGGTAATTTTTTCCTGGCCCGCTGCTGCCGCAGCTTCGGCAGCGGCCTGATATTTCAGATTTTGTTCTATCGCCGTTCCAACAGAATCAAAAGGCAGTACCTGCGCTGGTTGATAGCGCGCCTTGCGTAACACCACGGCATCCATGAGGGACAACTCAATAACCGTGCTATTCATATCATGATTCAGAACATCATCACTAAAGGCAGCCTCGATAAATGCGGGCTCTGCCATCAAATCTTCACCTTTACCTTGTTGCGTGAACAAGCTGGTTGTCTGAATTTCAAGCCCTAAAGCTTCGGCTGCGATATCCAGACTTTCCGGGTTTTCGTAGGTAAGGTTGGCTAATTGCTCAACCTGTTCAAAAAACTGATCACGCGCCTGTTGTCGACGATAAGCCGCTTCGACTTCATCACGCGCTTCTGAAAAATCTGCGCCTGCAGGAACATCAATTTCTGTCAGCTTAATCAGATGATAGCCAAATTCAGTTTGAACTGGCTCACTGACTTCACCTAAATCAAGTGCAAACACGGCCTCTTCAAAAGCAGGGTCCATGACCCCCTTACTGAAAAACCCCAGATCTCCGCCGTCTTCGGCCGAACCAGAATCCTGAGAATGTGCTTTTGCTAATTCGACAAAATCAGCACCATCGGCTAATTGTGTCGCCAAATCAGCGATTTTTTCTTGTGCGTTGGTGTCATCACCTTCAATCAGAATATGACTGGCTCGACGTTGCTCAGGACCAACAAATTGCTCGCGATTATCGGCATAAAAACTTTTCAATAGGGTTTCATCTACCTCTACATTGTCAGCCAACTTATCTCCCGTTAACCGCAAATAATTGACCGCAATCTGTTCTGGCGCCGTATAAGCTGCCTGATTCGCATCATAATGGTCACGCGCTGCGTTTTCCGGTAATGAGACATCTTCGAGATAGGCTTCGATTGACAACACGCCAAAAGCAATCTCACGCTGCTGTTGCTCGAGTCGAAGTAGACGTTCGACTTCATGAGTCGAAGTAACTGTTGACCGTTCCAAGTTCTGTACCAATTGACGGCCGATCAGATCATTTTTCAGTTGCGCTTCATACGCCGCCGGGCTATAGCCCGCTCTCGCCAATACGGTTTGATAATGCGCCATGTTGAATTGCCCATCCACCTGAAAAACTTCCGTTTGACGGACAATATTGGCAATTTCGCTATCCGCTATCCGCTGACCAAGCTCATCAGAAGCCTTTTCCAGTAAGCGCTGATCGATGAGATCCTGCACTACTGCAAAGCGCATACTGCTCCCTTCAAACATGGCTGGATCAAACTCCTCGCCCATGCTGCTCCGCATTTGATCCCGATATTGTTGAAGTGCCGCCTGTAAATCTGATTGACTGATGTCTTCACCATTGACTGTCGCCACAGTCACACTGGACTCTCCTGTCAGATAGGAGTCCAGCCCCCACAGCGCAAACGGAATACTAATCAGACCTACAATTAGCCAAGCAACCCAGCCCTGAGCTTTTTCACGAATGTAATGCAACATATGAGCGAACCTTCGTATTAACGTCGATGTTGAAAATGAGGCAAAAAAAAAGGCGCATCGAATGCGCCTTTTCTCGTATTGGCGGAGCGGACGGGACTCGAACCCGCGACCTCCGGCGTGACAGGCCAGCATTCTAACCAGCTGAACTACCGCTCCTGTTTATCTCTGGTGGGTGCTGAGGGGTTCGAACCCCCGACCCTCGCCTTGTAAGGGCGATGCTCTCCCAGCTGAGCTAAGCACCCAAGAAAAACGACTAGTTTACAGCATCCTTAAGTGCTTTGCCAGCCTTAAATGCAGGAATTTTAGCAGCGGCAATTTTGATTTCTTCACCGGTGCGGGGATTACGGCCAGTACGCGCAGCACGCTCGCGCACAGAGAAAGTACCAAAACCAACCAGAGTAACTTGATCGCCTTTGCTCAATGCCTTTGTGACGGCGCCTGTCATACCATCAACAGCTTGAGCAGCTTTTGCCTTGGAGATATCCGCAGCTGCAGCAACTGCATCGATTAATTCAGATTTATTCACAGCTTAATTCCTCATGTCGTTTCTATCGTTTTATCCTCGAGTCCCAATAGCCGCTAATCCTCGGGCCGTATTGGTTGTGAGTATCTAACTACAGCAAAATCAGTGTGTCAAGACAGCTTAGCTGGCAGAAATGGTGAATTTAAAACCGACAACCTTGATTCAGGTTGCCTTCATTCCAAAAGGACATCCCATTTATGGGGTCAGTGTGCTTTTCTCCTGCTCCGCCAAGATTTTCTGCAAATGAACATACTGTGATACGGAAATCGTTTCCGGACGTTGCGATGGCTCAATACCTGCCGCCTCAAACACAGCTTGGGAAACTATATTTTTCAGTGTGTTAGCGATTGTTTTTCGACGCTGACTGAATGCTTGCGTGACCAATTTGTTTAACGCGCCAAGTGCCTTGTTATCTAAATTAAAGTGTGATGCCGGTCTTAAATAAACAATAGCAGAGTGCACTTTAGGCACGGGCTCAAACGCTTCCGGCGGCACAGACAAGAGTTGTGCTGTTTCGCACTGACACTGAATCATAACCGACAATCTACCGTACTGCTTACTGCTCGGTGTTGCACAAATGCGCTCCACAACTTCCTTTTGCAGCATAAAACACATGTCTTCGATAATATCGGCATGCTGCAGTAAATGAAATAAAATCGGCGTTGAAATATTGTATGGCAGGTTGCCAATAACGCGCAGTTTTTCATCATTCTGCTGCAATTGCCGAAAATCGACTTTGAGCGCATCAGCCTGATGGATTCGAAACTGGCTTTCCTGCTCATATTGCGCTGTCAGCAACGGCAATAAATCCCGATCTAACTCAATGACGTCAAGACGGGCACCTGATGCGAGTAACGGTCCCGTCAATGCGCCTCTGCCTGGCCCTATCTCAACCAAATGCTGACTTGCCTCAGGTGCAATAGCGCTAATAATAGCGTCAATAATGCCTGCATCCTGGAGAAAGTTTTGGCCGAACCGTTTCCTGGCTTTCGGGTAAGCTGGTTTCATTGCTGATTGTCTTGTTTGTCAGCAAGTTCGCTTGCCAGGTTGACCGCAGCGCGAAGGCTGGACACTTCTGCCTTACCCGTTGCGGCTAAATCCAAAGCCGTGCCATGATCAACAGAGGTTCGAATAAAAGGTAAGCCGAGCGTAATATTCACAGCATCTCCAAAGCCCTGATGTTTAAGTACTGGCAACCCTTGGTCATGAAACATCGCCAGGACCACATCATAGTGTGACAAGCGAGACTGAACGAATATCGTATCTGCCGGCCAGGGTCCAGACGCTGCGATGCCTCTCCGCTGCGCTTGCTCAATAGCTGGGGTAATAACCTGTATTTCCTCTTGCCCCAGATGCCCATTCTCACCGGCATGTGGATTTAATCCACATACGGCAATACGCGGTGACGAGTAACCAAACTGGCTGACCATCGCTTGGTGAATAATCTCAATTACCTGACACAGTTCAGAATAAGTAATGGCCTGACTAACAGCGGCTAAAGGCAGATGTGTTGTTGCCAGAGCAACACGTAATGACGGCGTGGCCAGCATCATGACCACTTTTGAAACCGCTGCTGCCTCGGCAAAAAACTCGGTATGACCACTAAAAGCATGGCCCGCATCGTTAATAATGCCTTTATGCACTGGTGCCGTCACCACTGCCGAAAAATCCCCACGCAAGCAGCCTGACGCAGCTTGTTGCAGCATGGTCAAGACATAGCCTGCATTACGCCTATCCAGTTGTCCGGCCACCACCGGTGCCGCCAGTGGAATCGGTAAAACCTTTATCATACCGGCACGTGAAGGCGTGGCTGGCATTGACAAGTCAACTGCCACGATTTGCACATCCAGATCTAATTGTGCCGCACGCTGCGCAACCAAGTCAGGATCAGCCAGAACTACGAGCTCATTAGCATGTTCAGATGCTGCCAGCATCGCGACAAGATCCGGGCCAATACCGGCCGGCTCACCAGCGGTGATCGCCAGTCGTTGAACAGTCATTAAGATTCGCGGTATTCAACGTAAGCTTCGTCACGCAGCGCACGTAACCAGCTTTCCAGTTCTTCTTCAATTTTGCGCTGACGCAGTTGTTCACGCGCCTGATTTCGATTGAATTCTTCAGCCATATTTTGTTCACGCCGATCAAACACTTTAATCAAGTGCCAGCCAAACCGGCTTTGAAAGACACCACTTAATTCACCAGGCGACAAAACATCCATTTCTTCTTCAAATTCCGGCACCATGACTCCAGGGCTCGTCCAACCCAAGCTGCCACCATCAATCGCTGAGCCGGTATCATCTGAGTGCGCCCGTGCCAATTCAGCAAAGTCATCCCCATTGACAATTCGCTCACGTAGTTGCTGTAAGCGTTGCTGCGCTTCTTCATCAGTAACCAGTTCTGAGGTTTTAATCAGAATATGACTCGCCAAGGTTTGCCGGACAAGATGCGTTTCTTCAGACTTTTTCTCGGCAACACGAACCAAGTGAAAACCGCTGCCACTGCGCAAGACCTGACTGATTTCACCTTCAGCCAGAGTCGGTACCACGGCTGCAAACAGTGACGGTAATTCGCCTTGCTTACGCCAGCCTAATTCGCCACCTTCAAGCGCATTTTGCCCATCAGAATAACCCGCCGCTACTTCAGAAAATTCAGCACCATCAGCCAACAAGGTCTGCACTGATTCCAGTCGCACCTCAGCGGCCTGCACCTGTTCGGGTGATGCCGGCTCCGGCAAACTGATTAAAATATGCTGTAGCCGGAAAGACGCTTCGGTATTACCTTGCAAAGACTGCGTCGCCAAAAAGTTTTCAATTTCACGGTCTGACACCACAATACCGTCTTCAACCTGCGCTTTACGTAACCGGGATACGATCATTTCCTCTCGAATGCTGTCACGAAAATCAGCAAAATCGAAACCATCCGATTCCAGCACATCGCGAAACTCGCGCAAGGACAAATTATTATTCTGCGCGATCTGCATCAGCGCGGCATTCAGCGCATCATCCGAAACGCGAATACCATTCTGTTCAGCACGCTGTAGCTGAACCTGCTGCATGATCACTCTTTCCAAGACCTGACGTCGAAGAATTTCTGGTGGCGGCATTGCGCCATCGCGTTGGCGGATCTGCTGTCGAACCGTTTGAATTGCTTCCTGTAGCTCGCTTTCCAGGACAACATCATCGTTGACGACGGCGACAATTCTGTCCAGTGGTGCTGCCAAAACCGACCCGGTTAGCAACAACCCAGCAATTAGATACTTAATCATGAAAAATCTATTTCCTCGTTTTCAGATGGCTGATGCCACAGACTCGATAAATTGCATGTCTGCATCGCCTGCTGTTTGAGATTTAGCTATGATACCGAAAGTTACGATTATTCGTAGCCGATTATGCTTTCCTGCAGCAATGAGTCAGTGCTGTTACCAAAGCTACCTAGCCCTTTAAGCTGTATTTCAATAAAAAATGCCGTATTGCGATCATCACTATTAATGTCGTTGATATAGTCACGGAATACAAAACGGGTCGCCCAACAACAACTGTTGTATTGAACGCCAGCCAAGGTTTCCAAGGTTCGCTGATCATCCAGTGAGCGATAGTAACGACCAATGACACTCCAGGTATCATTGATTGGCAGGCTGGCTGAAATATCAACCTGCTCAAGACCGATTATATTACTGTAGGCCGTATCCAGTTCGCCCTCTCTCCGATAACGATGGCCGATATTAAATATCGCGCCATTATCGCCACGGTAACGCAGTTGCACCGAAGACAACGTCGTTTCATCAGCATCTGGATTCCACTGAATTTGCCCGGAGGCAGTCCAATTTTTGGTGATCTCTGCAATGACTTCAGCGATGTAATCCGAATCGCTGCGGTCATCACGTCGTTGATTCGTCTGCAAGCCAACATCGCGATCAGAAAAATATTGGATTTGTCCCAAGGTCAAAGCAAATTTCTGACGACCCGTCGTTGCATCAATAATTCGGCTAGTCAACGCCAACGACAATTGATTGGCATCCCCCACGCGATCGGGACCAGTAAAGCGATCGTGACTAAACAAACTGCCCATCGTGAACGTTCGCATCGTCGTATCAAACAACGGAATATCGTCTTGATTGCGTTCAGGAATATATAAATAGAAAGCACGCGGTTCTAAGGTTTGAATATAGCCTTTATTTGCGAAAGTTAACGGTCGCTCAAAAACCAGGCCACTATCCAGACTGACAATAGGCACCGTACGACTAATATTTTCTTCTTGGTAAGCTGGCTGGCGATCCACATTATCTAAATTGTAATAACTTTGTTTTACCGCAACTCGCGGTGTCATAAACGCCCCAGCGTTACCCCATGGCAAGCTGATAGCGGGTTCAAAGTCAAAGCGCTGCCCAGTCACCCGATCATCACTATCAAAAGCGGTGAATTCGGTATCAAGCTCATAGGTCAAGCCTAATGCCTGATCAGGTAAAAAACCGCGAAGCGTCAGTTGTGGCAACATCTGATAAGGCTCTTCCACATCCAAAAACAAGGTCTGATAGCCTTGTGCGCGGGCGGCAAAGCGCCAAATATCACCATGATAATTTACCTGAGCTAAACGGCGCAGATGGGTCGTACTGCTGAGACTGAGATTGCCACTAAAATCTTCAAGATAATTTCTATCGGACGTGTAGTTGTAATCAATGTAATTTGACCAGCGATCACTGAATCGACCCTGCTGTTGCCAGGTAAAATGTTTTCTATCTTCCTGATAATAGGGATTCGTTACTTCACCATCACGACGTAAATTATCACTTCCTAAATAGCCAACATCAAAAAGCCCCTGATTATTGCTGGTTAAATAACGATATTCCGCATTAAGCATCATGCCCCTATCGGACATATAGCGTGGTGTCAGAGTTGCATCCTGGTTTGGTGCAATATTCCAATAATACGGTGTACTGACATCAAAACCGGTTTCGTCACTATTCCCAATTGAAGGGACTAAAAAGCCTGATTTACGTTCGTCATTCAAAGGAAAACTAATATACGGTGTATAAAATACCGGCAAGCCACCCATGCGAAGAACAACATCCCGGGCACGGCCGACAGCCTCATCATGATCCAAATCAACGTTATCGGCTTCCAGAACCCAGAATTCATCCTCTTCAGTACAGGTGGTGTAACTGGCATTTTTTAATAAAGTACGGCGCACTCCTTGCCGGAAAACATGGCTGGCTTCACCCCGAGCATTTTGTTGACGCAGTAAATAATCAGCATCGATCATAGCGCCCTGATCTTCTTGTAATGACCATTCAGCCTGGTCAGCACTCACCTTGATTTCGCTATCTCGAAGTGTGACGTCACCTTGCGCTGTCACTTCTTGGTATAAATGATTATAAGTAGCACGATTGGCATTCAGCTGCTGATTACCGCGACTTACTTCGACATTACCGGTAAAAACCGACGTCCCTTGTTCAACAAACTGGGCATCATCGGCATCCACATTAACCTCACTCTCTGCCGGTGCGATTAGCGATTGTGGCATAAACATATCGGCATCTAGGACATCACAACGGGCAGGCAGGATATTACGGTCAAAAGCGGCGGCCAGAGGGCTATAACTGGCAAAAATGCCGGCTGAAAGTAATATCAATTTGCGCATGAACATCCCCGAGCTGCGAATACAAGCCGAAACGGCATCTTTTAGAACCAGAAATTCAGGCCTAATTTATCGCATAATCACGCCTTTTCATCAAATACCCAAGCAACTAATAAAGAATTCATACGACACATCAACAACTTAATGAAAACCATCAAAACAACATATTTGTCATCACCGTCGACCACCACAGCCATCAGAATTTTTTTTGTCATATTTTGTTGACACTGCGTACGGTAGTCCCTAAGATATGCGCTTCCTTTCGGGGGCTATAGCTCAGCTGGGAGAGCGCTTGCATGGCATGCAAGAGGTCGGCGGTTCGATCCCGCCTAGCTCCACCAAAACCGAAAGAAACGTTTTAGGTCCCCATCGTCTAGAGGCCTAGGACACCGCCCTTTCACGGCGGTAACAGGGGTTCGAATCCCCTTGGGGACGCCATATATAAAAAAGCACTTCGCCTAATCGCAAGTGCTTTTTTTATGCCTGAATTTTACCTGTAAGCTGTTGATTTACTGAATAGCAAAAACACTGCTTTGTTGCCCTGATTGCGAATTAATTCACACGACGCATCATCACAAAACCAATAATCGCGAACATCAGTGTCGGCAGAGACGCGGCCAGCCATGGCAGAATGCCAAATACCAGACCTAAATGTTGAAAGCTTTGATTGAATAAATGAAAGCCAATCCCGGTCAGGGTTCCCGCTAAAATTCGGGTGCCAACGGGTGAGCTGCGTAATGGTCCAAAAATAAAAGGAATCGCCAAAAAGACCATGACAACAGCACTGAGCGGCATCATCAGTTTACTCCAGAATGCCAGCTGGTACTGGTTAACGGATTGATGATTACGCTGCAAATAGTGAATATATTCAAGCAAATCCCAAACCGGCAAAAATGCAGGTGGCACAATGACCACATTCAACATCCCCGGATTAAGCTGTGAGTGCCAACGGGCATGAGCAACCGATCGGACTTCAACCCCATCCGTGTCCAGATAACTTTGCACAACGTTATTTAACACCCAGCGCTCATTCACATAGCGGCCACTGGCAGCACGGGTAACAACGCGCAGTTGGTTATTATCATCAAATTCGTAAATTTTGATGCCTTCAAACTGACCATCTTCGCCAATACGTTCAATATGATTAAAGTGATTACCATCTCGTGTCCAGAAGCCGTATTCCGATTGGTGGCCTTCAGTGCCTGTTTTCGCCGCATTTTGTATGGATAATGCTTGTTGCTCAGCAACAGGCCTTAACACTTCTCCAACAAACAAAGCTGCCATTAATAAAATCAGTGCGACTAGCATGACAGCACGGTTAATAAACCCGACTGAGATGCCCGCTGCTCGCATTGCGGTGAGTTCACTTTGAGTTGCCAGCGTACCCAGGCCCAGTACACTGCCCAACAAGGCGGCAACCGGAATCAGCGCATAGATACGTTCAGGCATGGTCAGCAGTATGTACATGAAAATCTTCGACAAGCCGTAGTTGCCCTCACCGAGATCATCCAATTCAGTGATAAAGTCAATAAAACTGTATAAGGCCAACAGCACTAACAGCACCAGAAAAGTACTGCTTAAAATGGTTTTAGCAATGTAGCGGTGCAGAATCATCTCATTGACCCTGTGCTTGACGTTGTATGCTCAGGTAATGCCGAAGTTGATAGCGATTCACCAACAACCACCAAAGACCCAACATAATGAGATGCACCCAAATTTGTCCTAACCAAGGGACTAAATCACCTTTTTCAACCCAGGCACGGCTGACGCCCAGTAGATTGCTGTATACGATATAAATTAAAATTGCAGGGAATAAGCCAGCATACCGACCTTGTCTTGGCCCGGCGTGCGCCAGTGTCATGGCCAGCAGCCCCAAAATTACCGTCATCAGCGCGCTACTGATTCGCCATTGTACTTCTGCCAAATCTTCAAGGTTACCGCGCTGCCATAAAACCGCGGTTGCCGTTGCTTTTACTTTTTCACGATATTGCTGCTGACCACCTTGCTCAACCAACAAACTATGGGTGGCATACTCGGCAATAGTAAAATCTAGATCGCCAGCTTTGCCCTCATACCGGTAACCTTCTTCCAAAACTAAGTATTTATCACCGCTTGAAGGCTCGACATCAAAGTGGCCACGGGCCGCGCGAAAAATTAATGGTTTGGGTTCACGTTGAATTTCGATAAACACATTTTCCATGTGTGTTCTATCCGCGCTCAGGCCTTGAGAATAGAACGTCCAGTCCCCCGCCTGACTCTCTTTGAAACTCCCCGCAACCAGCCCCGTCGTATCGGCTGTCACCTTGGCTCGCTGCTCAAGCTGATAGCGTCCCGCCAGAACATCAGGCACGATCCACAGTGATAACAACGCAATCACAATTCCCATGATTCCGGTAAAGATAAGTACATTGCGCCGAATGCGATTCCCCGCGATGCCACAAGCCGCGATCACTGTCAGTTCATTGTCCGCACTCATTCTGCCCAGCCCCAGCAACACGGAAAGAAATACGGCTATCGGTAACAGCACCGATAAGGCGCCCATTGAGTTCAACCAAAGCAAATTAAAAATGACTTCCGCGGGTAAATTACCAACCGCCGCATCAGCAAGATAACGGGCAAATCGGGTGGCAACATATATCAGCCATAACACACCAACCACAGCCAGCAGGTTAAGACTAAACTCGCGCAGCATATAACGGTCTATTAAACCGAACTGTTGAGAAAATAATTTTCTAAGCGTGGGCATTATCGGCAGGTCTTGGTTAGAATAGTTATCACAAGGCGGCTGGCAAAAGCGCAGTCTAAACCATCTACAGCCACAGGAGAAATGCATGCAATATTTTGTTACTCGTGATGAACTCACTGCTCTGCAGACGGACTGCATTGTCGTAGCCGTCTATCAAAATGGTCAGTTAAGTTCGTCAGCAGAAGCGTTGAATAAAGCAAGCCAAGATAAGTTGAGTCAGTATTATCAGCGGGGCGATATCACCGGCAAACCGGGCCAGCTATTACTGTTACAAGATTTGACGGGTATGCAAAGTCCACGCGTGCTGTTAGCGGGCGCTGGTGAACAGAATAAAACCACTGAAAATGATTACAATACGGTGACCAACGCCGTTGCGAGATGGTTAAATACGAGTGCAGTCCAACATGCTGTGAGTTGTTTAGCCGAGATCCCGGTCAGCAATCGTCAAACTGATTGGAAAGTCCGTCAAGCCGTCATCAACACGGAAACCAGCCAATACCACTACCATCAAACCAAAAGCCAATTCAAACCGGTAGAAAAACCGCTTGAAAATTTGGGTTTCCCGAGCACTGACAGTGAGGCATCAACACTAGAATCCGCCTGTCAAACTGGCGCGGCAATTGGCCATGGCATGAATCTCGCCCGCGAGTTGGGGAATTTGCCCGGTAATGTCTGCACACCAACTTACCTGGCCAACCAAGCATTAGACTTAGGTGAAAAATACAACAACCTGGTCGTCGACGTGCTCGAAGAAGCCGATATGGCTGAGTTGGGTATGGGTTCCTTACTCTCTGTTTCCCGAGGCAGCCGTCAACCCGCCAAGTTGATCACCCTGAATTATGGTGGCGGTGGCAATAGCAAACCTTATGTGCTGGTTGGTAAGGGCCTGACATTCGATGCAGGTGGTATTTCCTTAAAACCTGCGCCGGGCATGGATGAAATGAAATACGACATGTGCGGCGCCGCCAGTGTTATTGGCACACTGCAAGCCGTGGCAGAATTACAGCTACCCATCAACGTCATCGGTGTTGTGCCAAGCTCCGAAAACTTGCCTGATGGCGATGCGAATAAACCGGGTGATGTTGTCACCAGCATGTCAGGACAAACCATTGAGATTCTTAACACCGATGCCGAAGGCCGCCTCATTCTCTGTGATGCGCTAACTTATAGTGAACGGTTTGACCCCGCGACTGTCATCGATATCGCCACGCTGACTGGTGCCATCATTGTGGCGCTAGGCAGCAATGCCACAGGCCTGATGAGTAATGATCAGAACTTTGCCGATACGTTGATTGCAGCAGGCCTGGAAAGCCACGACCGAGTCTGGCAATTACCCTTATGGGATGACTACCAAAAACAGTTAGACAGTAATTTTGCCGACATTGCCAACATTGGTGGCAAAGAGGCGGGCAGCGTCACTGCGGCGTGCTTCCTGTCACGCTTTACCAAAAAATTCACCTGGGCACATTTGGATATTGCTGGTACCGCATGGAACAGTGGTAAGGATAAAGGCGCAACCGGTAGACCTGTTCCATTACTCATGCAATATCTACTGAATCAGATTGCAGACTGATTCATGACGGAAATTCTTTTTTACATTTTAAAAGAAAGCGCAGAAAGTCGGCCGGCATTTGCCTGCCGACTTGCTGAGCAACTCTGGAAAAAAGGTAAAAAGGTACTAATTCATACCGAGAATGCAGCACAATCAACCGTTATTGACCAGCTCCTATGGGACTTTCGTGCTGATAGCTTTGTCCCACATCAGGTGCTTGAGGCATCTGAAATACCGCCTGTTCAACAAGTCTTTATCAGCCATCTCGACTCGCCGCCACCGCAGTTAATGGACGTCTTGATAAACCTCAATCCCAAACAACCGTTATTTTTCAGTCAATTTGAAAAGTTAGCTGAAATTATTGATGCGGATCCGTCGGTCAAACAACATGGCCGGTTACGCTACAAATTTTATCAAGAACGTGGCTATCCAATAGAAACCTATAATCAATAAGCCTTTCTGGCCTGCCCCGCCAGCGCTTAAGCAGGTATAATGCCCTGCTTATTTCACGACTCAGCCAATAACAACACCATGGAAAAAACATACAGCCCTGACGCGATCGAACAACGCTGGTATCAGAAGTGGGAACAAAATGGTGAATTCAAGCCATCCGGCGAAGGCTCACCCTACTGCATTATGCTGCCACCACCGAATGTGACCGGCAGTCTGCATATGGGCCATGGCTTCAATAACACCATCATGGACACCCTCACCCGTTACCACCGTATGAAAGGTGATAACACCTTGTGGCAGCCGGGTACCGACCATGCCGGTATCGCGACACAGATGGTCGTCGAACGTCAGGTCAACGCGGAAGGCAAAACCCGCCATGAGATGGGTCGTGTCGATTTCACCAAACGCATCTGGGAATGGAAAGAAGAATCCGGCGGCAATATCACCCGTCAGCTGCGCCGTCTCGGTTCCTCGCTGGACTGGTCGCGTAACCGCTTCACCATGGATGAGGATCTGTCAGAAGCTGTCAAACATGTGTTCGTCAAACTCTATAAAGAAGGCTTGATCTACCGCGGCAAGCGTCTGGTTAACTGGGATCCGAAACTGCATACCGCTATTTCTGACCTGGAAGTGGAGAACCGCGAACAGAAAGGCCATATGTGGCACCTTCGCTACCCACTGGCCGATGGCCTCAAAACTAGTGAAGGCAATGACTACATCGTCGTTGCCACCACGCGTCCGGAAACCATGCTCGGTGACACTGGCGTTGCGGTTAATCCTGAAGACCCACGCTACAAAGATCTGATTGGTAAAGATATTATCCTGCCTCTGGTGAACCGCCGTATTCCTATCGTCGGTGATGATCATGCGGATATGGAAAAAGGCACCGGTGCCGTTAAAGTCACCCCAGCCCATGACTTTAACGACTACGAAGTCGGTAAGCGTTGTGGCCTGCCGATGATCAATATCTTCACCTTGAATGCCGATGTGCGTGATATTCCACAGGTCTTCAATACCGATGGCAGCACCAACACTGAGGTTGAAGCCAGTGTTCCAGAAGCCTACCGTGGTCTGGAACGCTTTGCAGCGCGTAAAGCGATTGTTGCTGACTTTGACGCTGCAGGTCTGCTGGAAGAAATTAAAGATCACGACCTGACTGTACCTTATGGCGATCGTGGCGGCGTGGTCATTGAACCCATGCTGACCGATCAATGGTACGTTGATGCCAAAACGCTGGCGAAACCCGCGATTGAAGCGGTTGAAACTGGCAAGGTCCAGTTCGTACCGAAGACCTACGAAAACATGTACTACAGCTGGATGCGTGACATTCAGGACTGGTGCATTTCGCGTCAACTGTGGTGGGGGCACCGTATCCCGGCCTGGTATGACGAGCAAGGTAATGTTTACGTCGGTCATGATGAAGATGCTGTTCGCGCCGAAAATAATCTGACTGCCAATGTACAACTGACGCAGGATGATGACGTTCTCGATACCTGGTTCTCCTCTGCCCTGTGGCCATTCTCAACCTTAGGTTGGCCAAAAGAAGATGAGGCTGTGAAGACCTGGTATCCGGGCAATGTGCTGGTCACCGGTTTTGACATCATCTTCTTCTGGGTTGCCAGAATGATGATGATGGGCATTCACTTCCTCGGTGAAGTGCCATTCAAAGAAGTGTATATCCACGGTCTGGTGCGTGATTCGCACGGCCATAAGATGTCGAAATCCAAAGGTAACGTGCTCGACCCTATCGACATCATTGACGGTATCGATCTGGAGACTTTGGTACAGAAACGCACCTCAGGCATGATGCAGCCGCAACTGGCTGCAAAAATTGAAAAAGCCACCCGTAAAGAATTCCCGGATGGCATTGAACCACATGGTACGGATGCACTGCGTTTCACCTTTGCCTCTCTGGCCTCTACTGGTCGCGATATCAACTTCGATATGAACCGTATTGCCGGTTACCGTAACTTCTGTAATAAGTTATGGAATGCCGCGCGTTATGTGTTGATGAATACCGAAGGTCAGGACACCGGTATCGACAATGATGATGTGGAGCTGAGCCTGGCGGATCGCTGGATTATTTCCCAGTTGCAGACCACCGAGCAGGAAGTCACCAAAGCGATCGACAGCTACCGCTTTGACCACGCGGCACAAGGCATTTACGAGTTTATCTGGAATAACTACTGTGACTGGTACTTAGAACTGTCTAAACCGGTTCTGACCTCAGATACAGCCTCAGAAGCCGCCAAACGTGGCACCCGCCGTACCTTGGTACGCGTATTAGAAGCCACCTTGCGCATGACCCACCCTTTTATGCCATTTATCACTGAAGAAATCTGGCAAACCATTGCCCCACTCGCCGGTAAATCTGGCGATACCATTATGTCTCAGGCGTATCCGATTGCTGATGAAAGCAAGGTCGACACAGCGGCTGTGGCGGAGATGGAATGGGTGATGAACTTTATTACCGGCATTCGCTCGATTCGCTCGCAAATGAATATTGCACCGAAAAAAGCGTTGACGGTGTTATTGAAAGACGCACATTCAGACGATCAGGCAAAACTGGACAACAACCGTAACTTCCTCAGCCGTCTTGCTAACCTGGAATCTATCGAACTGCTACAGGGCGATGCACCAGCTGCCGCCACCGCACTGGTTGGAAAAATGGAAATCCTGATCCCGCTGGAAGGCCTGATTGATAAAGAGGCCGAGATTGCCCGTCTGGATAAAGAAATCGTTAAAATGACGAAAATTATTCAACAGTCCAGCGGCAAATTAGCAAATGAAAATTATGTTGCCAAAGCGCCGGCAGACGTCGTCGCCAAAGAACGTGACAAGCTGGCCGAGTTAGAGCAGGCGCTCTCACAACTGACTCAACAACGAAACGCATTGAATTGATAATACACTTTGAATGAACCATCGCACTGACGTGTAGTCGATAACCACATAAGTTGCCGGTGTTATAGCCGGCATCGATTTGTTGTAATGATGGCGATGACTAATTTGACTGACACCATGCTAAATCCTGCCGACAGCGAAACCCGATTGAATCTGCAATTCAATAATCGTTTTGTTAGAGAGCTGCCTGCTGATCCCGATATGGAAAACGTGCGCCGACAAGTTTTGGGGGCATGTTATTCGTTTGTTAATCCCACCCAAGTCCGAGCACCTTATCTGATCGCCTACTCGCCAGAGATGGCGACAGATATTGGATTAAGTGCTGATGATTGTGAAGACGAATGGTTTACTCAAGTCTTCGCTGGCAATGAACAACTTGCCGGCATGCAACCTCATGCGCAATGCTACGGTGGCCATCAGTTTGGAAACTGGGCAGGTCAATTGGGGGATGGCCGAGCAATTAATTTAGGCGAAGTGCCCGATCAACATGGCATTTTGCAAACACTACAACTCAAGGGGGCCGGTGAAACACCCTATTCCCGAAGTGCCGATGGGTTAGCGGTGTTGCGCTCTTCGGTTCGTGAGTTTTTATGTAGTGAAGCCATGTTCCACCTCGGTATCCCAACAACGCGAGCACTTAGCCTGATTGGAACGGGCGAACAAGTGATGCGGGATATGTTTTACGACGGCCGCCCTAAATCAGAACCTGGTGCGGTGGTTTGCCGCGTAGCTCCCTCGTTTCTTAGAATTGGCAGTTACGAAATTTTTAGTGCTCGCCAAGACGTCGAAAATCTAAAAAAACTGGTAGATTTTACGATTTGTCATCACTTTCCGCACCTTGGTGAACCGAACCACGAAACTTACCTGCGCTGGTTTAGGGAAGTCTGTGAACGCTCAGCCAAGCTGGTTGTCGACTGGATGCGTGTTGGTTTCGTTCATGGCGTGTTAAATACGGATAACACCTCAATTTTAGGACTGACCATTGATTACGGTCCATATGGCTGGATTGATGATTACGACCCTGACTGGACACCAAATACCACCGATGCCGACCTCAAACGCTACCGGTTTGGTCACCAAGCTCAGATTATGCAGTGGAACCTGCTGCAGCTTGGGAACGCGCTTTACCCGCTAATCAACGAGTCGGAACCCTTACGGCAAATTCTTAACGATTTTGTTGACGATTACACTCAAAAATGGCAACAAATGCGTGCTGACAAATTGGGGTTAAAACAGTATCACGAGGCCTCAGATAAAGCGTTAAATCAACGTCTTCAACATATTTTGTTGCTGACCGAAACCGATATGACCTTGTTTTACCGGCAACTTGCCGAGTTGCCTTGCGAGTCGGACACCATCACTGATGCAGAACTGTTATCGATAATTGAGGTGGCTTGGTATGCGCCGAAGAGCGTGAGTCAGAATGACAAAACAGAAATCGTTGCATGGTTGCGTCAATATCAACTTCGCGTTCGTGAAGAAGGTACGTCTGATGCTGAGCGTAAAAAAGCCATGAATCTGATCAACCCCAAATATGTATTGCGAAACTACTTGGCACAACAGGCCATCGAACGTGCAGAAAAAGGGGACTTCAGTGAGATTAAAACACTCCTGAACGTCTTGCGACACCCCTACGATGAGCAACCAGCCTATCAAGAGTACGCCAATAAGCGACCTGAGTGGGCACGCCATAAACCCGGATGCTCAATGTTGTCTTGCAGTTCCTAAATCAGGAGTTAATCATGAAAATCATGTCACCGACTGTAGTCCTCGGACTCGGTTTATTCGCTGGCACAGTTCAGGCTGCGCCACTGGATATGGATAAGATTGTTGTCGACCCGATTGTCACTGGACTGGGTACACCATGGGGAATGGCTTTTATTGATACACACCATTTGCTGGTAACTAGCAAAAGCGGCGCGCTGCATCGTGTTGATATTCGCACTGGCGAAAAAACCGCCATCAAACAGACGCCAGACGATATCATCATAACCGGCCAGGCTGGCTTTTTAGACGTTGCGGTGGCGCCGGATTATACTGACTCTGGCTGGATTTACTTTACCTACAGCAAAGCGATTGACGGACAAGGTGCGACCACCCTCGCTAGAGCCAAACTGACACAAAATAAACTGACCGGGTGGCAGGATTTGCTGGTTACCGATTCGCGTACCGGCAAAGGCCAGCATTATGGCAGTCGTATCGTTTTTGATGCGCAAGGACATGTCTTTTTTGGCATCGGCGATCGGGGTGAACGTGACCAGGCACAGGATTTATCGCGGCATAATGGCAAAGTCTTAAGACTCAACCTTGACGGTAGTGTTCCGAAAGATAATCCATTTGTCGGACAGGAAAACGTGCGTCCCGAGATTTGGAGTTACGGGCATCGTAATCCACAAGGCTTATTCTATAACCGAAAAACCAATTCCTTATGGGAAATTGAACATGGTCCCCGGGGCGGCGATGAAATTAATCTCATAAAGCCCGGACAAAACTATGGTTGGCCTGAAGCATCGCAGGGCAAAGAATATTGGGGACCGGTTGCCGTTGGCGAGCCAGAAGTTGCGGGCATGGTCAATGCGAAAAAAGTTTACATTCCTTCGATTGCCCCCAGTGGTCTCATCCAATATCAGGGCACAGCATTTCCATCACTGCAAGGCGATTTACTAACGGGCGCAATGGCACTACAACATTTGAATCATATTGAGCTTGATGGTCAGAATCCGGTCGAAGAATATCGCTATTTTGAAGACAAAAAGGCGCGCATTCGCAATGTTATCGAAGCCGGCAATGGCTATCTCTATCTTGCTACTGATGCGGGCGAAATCTGGCAAGTCAAGCCAAAAAACTAAGCATTGACTGGGCCGGCCGCTAATCTAGCTGTCGGCCCAATCCCTGCCGATAGGCCTGAATACCCGGCCAAAGTGCCGTTATGATTGCTGCCAGCAGAACTGCCAATAGCAATGGCAACGTATTTAATTGTATTAGCCCATGTGGCAGATACAGACCAAATGTCTCTAGCAACCAGTGGCGCAGTAAACTGCCCATTGGCCAGAGCACTGCCATCGCCAACAGGATGGCTGCCAGCGTGATCAGTAACGCCTCAATTTGTAGCAACATAAACAAAAACCAACGCGGATAGCCGAGCGCCCTTAACACCGCCAGCTCTTGACGTCTCTCCCGCATTGATAGCAGTAAAACATTTGCCATCCCGGTTAAAGCGGCCAATAAAACCAGCCATGCTATCACTTGCAGACTTTGCTCTACCCCACCCAACATCGACCATAACTGACTTAAGGTGGCACCCGGCAAAATTGCCTGTAATGGTGCCCCCGTGTAAGCATTTATCTGCTGTTGCACCCGAAACGTCTGAATTTTTGAAGTCAGTCCAAGCATAACTGCCGTGACTTCCTGACTTTGCCCAGCAGTAGTTGCACTACCCGGCCAGTTGGCATGAATCGCATCTAAACCATCCAGACTCACCAGCACGGATCTATCTAATGGCGTACCTGTCGGTTCCAGCACGCCCGTTATTGTAAAAGGATGCGCATCATGCCGGGCAAAACTGACATCGGTCATGCCATGCGCCAGCGTTATCTCGTTGCCAATTTGATAATTCAATTGTCTTGCCACTTCTGCACCGATAACGGCGTCTTTCACGGCTGAAAAAGCTTGTCCACTTTCAAATTTAAGTGGCTGTTTATCTGCATAGCGAAAGCGGTTAAACAGGGTTGTTGAGGTCCCAACAACACGATAGCCACGGTGTGAATCGCCGAGCGACAGTGGAATCAACCAGTCAATTTCCGGCATTGCTTGCAACATCGCATAGCTTTTACCACTCAAATTATGAGATGGCACACCAATATGAAAAATTGAATACAGCAACAGATTGGTTTGCCCCGTCCGCGGACCAACAATTAAATCCACATCTGAAACCGCATGCTGAAAATAACTTTTGGTTTGTTGCCGGATACTATCAACGCTAACCAGCACGAGAATACTGACGGCCAGCATCATTACGGTCAATAAAACACTGCCCGCCCGCGACCACATGCTGTGCCAGGCAAGTTTAATTAACATGGTCATACCCACTCCGACTGAAACTGCGTCATCGATATAGGCGTATGGAAATAGCCTGCCAGGGTTTCATCATGACTGACAAATACCAGCGCTGTGTCCGTCGTCTCAAGTTGCTGCATCAACAAGCTCATAAACTGGTCACGGTGTTGCTTATCCAGCGCAGAGGTTGGCTCATCAACCAATAATAACGCCGGCTGATTCAACATGGCTCGGGCAATGGCCACGCGTTGTTGCTGCCCCACACTTAACGCGGCAGCCTGGCGTTGGAGCAAGTCACCATTTAAGCCGAGATTTTCCAGTAACGTAACGGCTCGATGTTGCCACTGCGAAGCCGATTGTTCTGAAAAATGGCCAACCAGTCGTAAATTGTCCAGCACGCTTAAATAAGGAATGAGGTTAAATCGCTGAAAAACCATACCGATATGCCGTCGTCGGAACGCATCCCGGTGGTGGCCTGACAAAGCATTGATATGTGTTCCGGCAATTTCAATATCGCCATGCGTGGGGATAATCAGCCCGGCTATCAGGCCTAACAATGTCGATTTTCCACTTCCCGAGGCACCTTGAATGAAGATGGTTTCGGCCGGTTTCACCTGCCAGTCGGGAATTTTAAGCAGCCAAGAGGGGTCTCTCTTATGCTTGAAAGCGAGTTGTTTAATGTGCAGCATCATGATTTTCGTTTGCTGAATAAATTAGGTTACGCCATGCTATCTGTTTTCTGTATTTGAGACTGGTTATGTTTCGATTGATTCCAACGCTGACGTTTTTATTCTGCCTCTGTTTTACCGCTATCGCGGACAACTTTACGCAAATAGACTGGATTGACCTGCTTCCAGCGGATGATTTGGCTGCTTTGGAAAACCCGCCCGCTTATCTGGATGACATCGAAGATGGCAGTTTGGAAGATCAGCTTGCTAACAGTATGGTCGGAGCACTGGAGCAATCAACCAAAGCGGATGACCCTTATCAACAGGCACTCGTCTCACAAAATGTCGTGGCAGATTTTGATAACCGCGATATTCGTCTGCCCGGTTTTATTGTGCCGGTGAATATGGATGCTGAACAACGCGCCACGGAGTTTTTTCTTGTTCCCTATTTTGGTGCCTGCATTCACCTGCCTCCACCACCGCCAAATCAGATTATCTATGTCTATCATGAGGCCGGTATTCAGATTGATGAAATCTATACCCCCTACTGGGTTGAAGGCCGGCTAAGTACAACGCTGACCGAAAATGATCTGGCCGTTTCAGCGTATGCTATGCAGGCCGAAAATATTACCATTTACACTGAAGAAAAGTGAGTTTAAGGCCGCTGACAAACTTCACACAGACCATGTAACTCCAGCTGCGGACTATTGAGCTGAAAATGCTGTTGGTCAATACTGTGCTGCAAAGCATTAAACAGGGTTTTATCTACGCCTATCTCTTGTACAGAGTGACAACCATCACAAATCAGGAATTGGGGCGCCTTGTGACTATGACTACAGGTTATGTGTTCGCAGGCAATGAACTTATTCGTGGAGGCAAGCTTATGAACCAAGCCTTGGGCCATCAAAAAATCCAACATTCTATAAACCGACATGGCTGGAATGGTCTCACCGGTCTTTTCCCGATAGTGCTCGACAATTTCATAGGCAGAACAAGGTACGCCTGCTTCCAGTAAAATCGCCAGCATTGTGCGTCTTTTACTGGTCAGTCTCGCTCCTTGTTGCTGACAGGTTTGATCTGCACGCGTCAGCACCGCTTCAATTTTTGTCATTGTCACCATATTGAGTTACCAGCGTTGATTTGGCTTGGCTGGGGTCAGTTCAAACGCCTGTTGCCCACGATTATTGATTAATTGTACGTGAATTGATTGTAACCGGGGATAGCGTGCAAACAAGTTGGTCACCAAGCCGGTAATCGCGTCACCTTCAGCACACTTTAAATGGTAGGTCGCCTGCAGTTCAAAATGCCCATGCTCATCATGCTGGTGATCATGGCCGTCATGATTATGTTCGTGATGCCCGACAAAAGGCTGGTTCAACTCGACCCCGTGTTGAACACATTGGCCATCAACCAAGGTAAACACCGCATCCACAGATTGCATACTTTCTCGCAGCGCCGTATAGCGTTGTTTTTGCGCATCAGTTGCCGGCACGTGTTCAAACCCAAGCAAGTTATCCAGCGGCGTTTGCCACTCGGCAAATGCTTCACCTTGCTCAATGACAATATTTAATTCGGCCTGCCCATGAACATGCGCCGCGGCCAAATTGTCGTCAGTGTGTGCATGATCGTGTGCCTGGACAGAAAAGCCGGACAAAATCAGTAAGCTGACCAACACTATCCTGTTTCTGAACCTCGTCATTAAGCCGTTTCCTTAATCTGCAAAGTCTAATGTTAACAGCAAACGTGGCTGATTCGGACATGCCGGAGGGGATCGGTGGACAATTCCGGCCACAGGACTTTCCGGCCAACTATCCCCTTTTAGCAGTAACACATCACTCGTATTCGCAGTACGAATCTGATTCTCGAATTGGTAAATTCCAGATTGGCTATCAGGCAGTCCGGCAGCACCCGCCCCTAATTTACAACGATCAATGTTATTTTCATCCAACCATTGCGTGCCCACGCCATGATAAGCCGTGACCAAACGACAAGCGAGCTTGTCTGTATGAAATCGTGGGCACATCGTGGCGCCAATTTTTTCCAAACGAAGACCAACCTCATGTAAATCAAATAAGTCGGCAAACAGCGATATCAGTCTTTGAATATCGAACAACAAAAGGCTTTCAGAGGGTAATCGGAGATAATTACCCAGTGACATTAAAGTGATATTTGATGACACCTGCTGCCGGATGGCTAATGCAGGACGTGATAGCAGCGATTTAATATCTATCTCAAAGCGCGCGTCTGGCTCACGCAGCCACTGAACAAGATTCACTTCAGGACGATAGATTTCGGTCAGATCGACAAGGCGATTTATTTGCGTTGTTTGGGGATACACATCCAATGTCCGGCAGGTACTCGCTAACATAAAACATTCTCTTGTCGTGGCAAGGCATTCATTAGCCAAGCAGGCTTATTGTCATTTCTCCAAGGCCGTCTCAGCAGCTAATTGATATTCTCTTGGGGCTGGCGTCCCGGCATGACTATTAAAAAGGGGGTTATCCATTCACTGGTTCAATAATGACTGGCCCAAACTGCCGCATTAACAGCAAATTCCAGCCATGCGCAACAATCAATAAAATCGCCGCAGGCACAGTCAACAGTAATTCAAATCGTTCGGGCACGACTAACGAAGTAATAAGTGCGGTAATCGCTAATATGGCGAGAACAATCGGCCAATGTTGACGGTGGAACCGATATGCCGAAGGCAAACTGAGTAAAGCCAGCATCACGACGGGTACCAACAATAAACGATGCGTCCACTCTGAACCCAACCACTCCCCCACAGCGCCCATGATGCCCATACCGATAAGCATGGGCGTCAGAATACAGTGCAGTAAACACGCCCCTGAAACTAACATTGCAAATTTATCTTTCATAATCTCTCCATAAATTATGATACATCATATCATTATTTAAATGAGAGACAATGCCATGCTGACAATTTAGCGGAAAATACTGACCTCTAGCGCGCAGCATGCTGATAAAGGCTAGCCGCTGTTTAGATAAAATTTTGATAATTTACTTATTAAAGTTCAGTACTATGATTTCTATCAAGCAGCTCAGTTATGCTCTCAGTGTGGAAGACACACTTCATTTCAAGCGGGCCGCTGAAGAATGCAATATCAGCCCCTCAGCGCTTAGTACGGCCTTAAACGAGTTAGAAAAACAGCTAGGTCTGAAAATTTTTGAGCGGGACAACCGGAAAGTTCTGGTGACCCCAATCGGCAGGCGTGTCTTACTGCAAGCGCGATTTATTATGCTTCAGGTCGATGATCTTCAGCATTTTGCCGATAATCAGAAACTGCCTTTCAGCTATCCCATGAAGATTGGCCTGATCCCCACGATCGCACCCTACTTACTTCCTAAACTATTACCACTACTCAAAAAACAATATCCACTCGCCCGCTTACAGATTGTCGAAAACCAGTCTTTACAACTGGTTGATTTGGTTAAACGAGGTGAATTGGATGCCGCCGTACTGGCGCTCCCTTTTCCTTGTGATGGCCTGCTGACGTTGGACTTTTGGGAAGAGGATTTTTACTGGATTGCACCAAAAGGAGAACGCTTTACCGATCAACAGGACATTACCGGTGAACAATTGGCCCAGTGTAATTTGCTCTTGCTTCAGGAAGGACATTGCCTAAAAGATCATATTGTCGATGCTTGCAATCTCGCCAAGCAAAGTGACAATCAAAGCTTCAACGCCACCAGTCTGAATACCTTGATTCAAATGGTGTTGTGTCACCTAGGGACGACACTGATTCCAGCCATGGCGGTCGATCAATTAACTGCCCAGCACGAATCCCTCTCAGTGGTACACCTCAAGGCGCCGGGACCGCATCGACAGCTTGCCTTCATTATCCGCCCTAATTTCACGCGATTATCTAACATTGAAACGCTCATTGATTTAGCCAAGCAATCATTACGCACTCAGCTCAATCAAAATAATTGAATACGAAAATCAAATTATTCAAATTTACTAATCAATCGAGGCATATCAATACTGAATCTTGCTCCACCCTAACTTTTAATAATTTGGAGAGAGATCATGAAGCTAAAAAAATCGATACCCTTGGCAACCGCAATCGCACTGGTTGTCTCAACAGGTAGCATCGCTGCCGAAGGCCAACTTAAGTCCCCATCTTTCTGGTGGCCCAATCAACTTAATCTGGCTCCCCTTCGCCAACATGCCGACATGTCCAACCCAATGAATGCAGATTTTAACTATGCTGAGGCCTTTAACTCTCTGGACTTGCAAGCAGTCAAGAAAGACATCAAAGTGGTTCTGACTGACTCTCAAGACTGGTGGCCTGCTGATTTTGGCAACTACGGTCCCTTCTTTATTCGCATGGCTTGGCACAGTGCTGGTGTCTATCGCATATTTGATGGCCGCGGCGGCGCTTCAGGTGGTCAACAACGGTTTGAACCGCTTAACAGCTGGCCGGATAATGTCAATTTAGACAAAGCCCGCCGACTGTTGTGGCCCATCAAACAAAAGTACGGCAACAAAATTTCCTGGGCGGATCTGATGGTACTTACTGGTAACGTTGCCTTGGAGTCAATGGGCTTTCAAACCTTCGGCTTTGCTGGGGGACGTTTGGATGACTGGGAACCCGAACTGGTCAATTGGGGTGAAGAAAAAGAATGGCTCTCTGATGCGAAGCGCTATCACGGCGACAGAAAACTCGATAAACCGTTAGCCGCTGTTCAAATGGGCCTTATCTATGTGAATCCAGAAGGTCCGGGCGGCAATCATGATCCACTTGCTGCAGCAGAAGATATTCGGACTACTTTTGGCCGTATGGCAATGAATGATGAAGAAACCGTCGCCCTGATCGCCGGTGGACACACTTTTGGTAAAGCGCACGGCGCCCATGATCCCAAAGAATGCGTCAGTGTAGAGCCTGCTTCTGCAGGCGTTGAAGAACAAGGATTTGGCTGGAAAAACCAATGCGGTACTGGCATGGGGGCGGATACCGTAACCAGTGGACTGGAAGGTGCGTGGACAATTACGCCGACGGCATGGAGTATGAATTACCTGCAAAACTTGCTTAATATGGAGTGGGTTAAAACCAAAAGCCCGGCTGGCGCCACGCAGTGGATACCAGAAAATGCCGATCAAATGAAATTCGTGCCAGATGCACATGATCCAGATAAACGGCATGCCCCGATCATGTTTACAACAGATATTGCCCTCAAAGAAGACCCCAAATACTTGGCCATTTCGGAACGATTTCTGGCTAATCCGGAGGAATTTGATCTGGCCTTCGCCAAAGCCTGGTTTAAACTCACGCATCGCGATATGGGACCTCGTGCCCGCTATCTTGGCCCGGAAGTACCGCAAGAACAGCTGATTTGGCAAGATCCGTTACCAGAAGTGACCCATCCTTTGGTAAACACCGCCCAATCTGAGCAACTCAAATCGCAGATCCTTGATTCCGGTTTAGATATTTCAGCGTTAATCAGAACAGCTTGGGCATCTGCCGCCAGTTTCCGTGGTACCGATATGCGCGGGGGTGCCAACGGCGCGCGTGTTCGACTGGCACCGCAAAAAGACTGGCCGGCCAATAGTCCGGATGAGCTGTCAGAAGTACTGGCCGCACTGGAACAAATCCAGACGGATTTCAATGCTAACTCAAATAATAGTCAGATTTCGCTGGCCGACGTGATTGTGCTCGGCGGATATGCCGCGCTTGAAAAAGCTGCATCGGATGCTGGTCATGAACTCAGCATCCCTTTTGAGCCCGGACGGGTTGATGCCAGCAAAGAACAAACGGATGCAGATTCTTTTGCGGTACTGGAACCCACGGCCGATGGTTTTCGTAACTATTTCAGTGAGGACAGTCAGCTCTCGCCAACCGATATGCTGGTTGAACGCGCGGTGTACCTGAATTTGTCCGTACCGGAAATGACCGTTCTCATCGGCGGAATGCGTGCATTAGACGCCAACACCGACAGTATCTCTCATGGTGTTTTCACCGATAACCCTGGCACTCTGAGCAATGACTTTTTTGTCAATCTGCTGGATATTTCAACTGAGTGGAAAAAATCCGATCAGGGGCCAGGACTCTATGACGGCTTAGATCGTGACACTGGTGCCGTAAAATGGACCGCAACCCCAGTTGATCTCGCCTTTGGCTCTAATGCCGAGCTGAGAGCGGTGGCTGAAGTGTATGCCGCTAATGGCAATGAACAAAAGTTTGTTCAGGACTTCGTCGACGCCTGGGTTAAAGTGATGCGGCTGGATCGGTTCGATCTGGCAGCGCGTTAAGCCCGTTTACTCAACTATTAATCTATCTGGCGTCCAGTTAGTTGGACGCCAGATAAACTTATCTCAGCTTCTGAGCGGTATCAAAACCGATATTCAGCGGTGAACCGGAAGGTGCGTGGTTCAATAGGATGAAAATGAATGTCCTCAACCCCGCCACTTGGCTCACCCGCCAGACGTGACGCATAGAAATAGTCAATATCACTGTCATTGCTGTCAGTCAGATTGAGTACATCCCCTCGGAAAGTCCAGTTATTAACACGATAGCCGACGCGTAAATTCCAGATTGTGCTGTCATCAGATTTAACAGAACCATCTTCAATTAAGGGACGCTCGCCAAAATGGCGCACCCGAAGACTGCCAAACCAGCCACTTGGGAAATCGGCGGTTAAGCCCGCTTGAAAGACGTTTTTTATAGCGCCAGGGATTTCATTACCTTCAGGCGCATCGTCTTTAAACTCCGCATCGGTATAAGCGTATTCCAGATCCAGACTCCAATGGTCATCAAGATGATAATGCATCGTTAATTCGACACCCTTACGTTCCGATTCGCGGCTGGCTTCGGTATTACCCGCATCACCAACAAACACCAGTTCACTGTCGAGTTCCAGTGTCCATAATGCCATCGAAACCGATAGTTTATCTGTGATAAATCCGCGTAAACCGGTCTCGTACCCAAAAGATCGAACCAACGGATCAACCGTTGACACACCGTTGCCATCAGCCGGGTCGATATTTATCGTTGTGCCACGCGCATCGTTGGAATGAAAGCCTTGGCCTGCAGAAATATAGGCTTCCCACTCGTGATTAAAGGCATAAATGACACTGCCTTTAAAAGACAACAAATCATCATCCGTTTCACCACTGTTGCTTGATAAATCTACCCCATTGCGATTCACCCCGACCCGGTCATCCACATCAAAATGATAATAATCATAGCGAGCCCCGAGCACCGTTCTCAGCTGGTCATTCCAGACAATACGATTTTCCCAGAATAATCCCGTACTAAGTTCTTTCACTTCATCACTTCGTGTTACACCAAGCCGTTGTCGGGCACGAGTATGATAGAGACCGACTTCATCAATATCATCAACACGCAGATCCAGCCCGAAACGGTTGGTCATCGCCTTGCCAGCCAAATCGCCATCCAGCAGATAACTGAGCTGACCACCATAAATCAGGCGATCATCAACTTGTTCAAACTGATCGCCATTGACTTCATCATCAAGAAAATAAGTAAAGTTAGACCACAGGTTCATATCGTAATCAATCAGATAGGCTGATGCCTGCCAGTTTCCCTGCTGCCAATCAAGGCTGAAACTGTAACGACTGGACTCCCCGCCAACCGTATCATCAATTGAACCCAATTCACTGATCTGACCTTGGTTCACCGCCCTTTCGGGAATCTGATCCGCACTATTCCAACTATTGTCATAAGCCATAAAGGTCAGATTCAAATGCCCATCGGTCAGCGGAATCGTATGCTTTAAAAGTAAATTTAATTTGTCCAGATCTTCATCAATATCAGACCAAGGCCCGTGATAACGATTCCCCTCAATCGCATAAGAAGTGGTACCACCAGCAAAGCGAATGCTATCCATGACCAGTAAACGATAATAATCATCATGACCAACAGTCATACTTGCCAGGCCTTGCTCAAAGGCATCGGCAGTATCGATTCTGGCACTGCCCGCCCCACTAAAATCACCAACATCCGCGTAATACGCGCCTTTTTTATAAGTCAGTTTGCTGATAGTTTCGGGAATAACAAAATTTAAATCAGAATACCCCTGACCATGGCCATGGGTTCGCATATTGACTGGCATACCATCAACAAAGGTCGCAAAATCCGTCCCGTGGTCAAGGTTAAAACCACGCAAGAAATACTGATTTGCCTTGCCGGTGCCGCTATGCTGTGTGACCACCATACCGGGTACCATTTCCAGCACCTCACCGGTACGCAACATCGGTCTCAGCGAAATTTCCTTTTGCCCGACTACGCCTTCGGACGCAGAAACGGCATCCCCGACCAAATTAATCTGCCGACCTTCAACTGTCAGCGTCTCCAATTCATGTGATATTGCCGGCTGGCTGACGGCAAGCAAAATAAGTGAGGTAAGTTTTTTCATTTTTCCATTAATTTCAGATGCGTGGGTTGCAACAGCATACAGCATGACAAGCTTGTCATTTGATTGACACGAGAGATATTCCTGTTAAGCAGCGCTTTTCCTTATCCGCTCTTAATCAGGATCGTTATGTAGCAGGTTCCGACCAGGAACTGCAGCTTAACAAAAATATAAATAAGAATCATTTGCCTTTAGTGAAAATTTCTACCACAATGCTAATTCCTTGTTTTAATTCGTCGAATTCGAGATGGAAAAGATTTCAGCCCAGTTGCCTAACTTTAGCCAGTCATCCCACGCAGATGCTGATGCCATTTCTCAACGATGGAAAAACACCATTAACGATGGCAACCATGCTTATCAAAAACAGCACTATCAACCTGCAAAAAGCTATTACCTTGCTGCTTGCCAACTTGCCATGCAAATGAACGTCATGATTGATTACAACGACACAAGCCTGTCTATGCTGGCCATTAGTTACCAAAATCTGGCCGATTTGTATTTTCGTCAAAAAGACATGGATTTGGCACTCACGACCTATCAGGCATTACATGCTACCCTGCTGGAAACGCACCAGCATCAGGAAAAAACACACCAACATGACTTGTTAATTCAGACTGTGATACGTAGAGTTTGTATTGAGCTAAAACACATTACCCAAGAGCTTGGTATTGATACGCCCCGCTCGCGGCAAATTATCAAGGCAATGACACATTCGCCTGAAAAATACCGGCTCACTGAACCCCTAACCTTGAGGAGTCAATCATGATTCAATCATTCAAGCGTCTTGCTGCCTTGTCCCTGCTTTGGTTTGCTGGAATGCAATCTGCTTTCGCCCATCCAGGACACGACCATAGTGCATGGACCAGCGGTCTGATTCACGCGATTTTTTACCTGTCTATTGTTGGCGTTGTGTCCGCCATTGCCTACAGCGTTCACAAAAAAATCAAAGCCAAAAAGAATCAATAATCCTTGATTAAGAGATCAAAAATGATATTGCACCGAATACTGACAAAGTTGATCCCTGCGAATGCGATTGAAAATGCTGCCGCACATTGTGATATTCCTTGCAAGATCTATGATCCGTATAGTGCGCAATATGCAGCCTTGAGCGTTATCCGCTTCATGGATCAAATTACTGAACTCGACACAGGTGATAACCTTTCTAGCGCAGACTTAGTGAAATTGGCTCGTTTGACGCAGGAGAAAGAAACGCACGCCGAAATAGCCAAGCATGAAATCCGTGTCATTTGGGGTGACTATTTCAAGCAACCACAAATTGAACAATTTCCGCATATTCACGAATTGGCACATAAAATCATGCTGGCGGGCTCTGCCTGCAAACAAGGTATCGAGCGCGATAAAGGTCTGGATTTATTAAGTCTTATCAATGAGTTTGCGGCTGCATTCTGGGCGACCAAATCCGTCGAAACCTACTCAGCAACCTGCCCATTCCTACCAAGTGAAAGCGTGGTTTACCCAAAGCTGAATGCTTAAATTAATCCGCGTTACCGGTGACAGTATGCACCCAGGACTACAGCATGGCGATTTCGTCATGTTGTGGTGCTGGGGGCGCATCAAAAAAGACGATGTCATCGTTGCCAACCATCCAAATTATGGGCGAATTATTAAACGTGTTCGCGAGCACCACTTAGATAACTATTTTCTTGAAGGCGACAATCTGGTTGCCAGCACCAGTGCAGCCAAACTCGGCAGCGTCAATCGTCAGCAAATTGTTGGCAAAGTCATCTGGCGTATCAAGCCATGTCGCAAAATATATCGTTCAAAGTCTGTTTAATAACGAAATGAATAGACGCTGGTTACAGGCATGTGGTGGCTGAAAGCCACTTAATAGGTTATCGTCACAATCGTAAATTGCTTGTGTTGACCGGCCACCTGAATCACCGCTTCATCATTAACGCTTTTGCCAAGTAGTGCCCGTGCCAAGGGCGAATCAACACTGATATTCCCTTTTTGATGATCAATTTCATCTGGACCAACAATGCGATACTGCACTTGTTCATCACTCTCCGTTTGCAGACGAATCGTGGCAGCAAAGAAAACCCGATCTGTATCGTCCGGCGGTTCATGCACAACCGTCAGGTCGGGAATCCGTTTTTGTAAGTAACGAATGCGTCTATCCAGTTCTCGTAATTCTTTTTTTCGATAGATATATTCTGCATTCTCACTGCGGTCACCCTCGGCTGCTGCAGCGGCCAACGCACGCACCACTTCGCGACGACGTTGCCAGCGTTCACTGAGCTCTTGATTGAGCTGAAACAGTCCTTCAGGTGTGATGTAGGGTGCGCTGGCCATTAATCTGGATATAAATTGCGGCGTAAATGTTCCTCAGCGATCGTCGCCTGCAGGTGCGCACTGATTAACCGCATATCTTTTTCTGCATTTTCCAAACAGCTTGTACCACCGGGTGATGGAGTCATATTAAAAATGATGCCAGTACCCGGATTGATTTTGGCCTCGCCAAGCATCAATTTACGATGCGTTTTATCGATTAGCTGTGGACGGATTCCACCGAAACCTTTGGCGAAAGAAATGTCTTTAAACTGCAGCGAAGGGACGATTTTTCTGGCTTCTTTCAAAAACAGCCAACGCCGTAAAATCGGCACTTCATATAGAAAGTTTTTAACAATATAACGGCGAATATCTTTGATTTTAAATAAATCCCACATCACCTTAAAGACACGCCCATCCAGCTTGAGCACACGCAGAAATTCAACAAAGGTTTTCGCGTTATATCTTTCTAATAAGGGGAGTAACAAGGCTGTGGGCCCAAAACGAGTTTTGCCATCTACCAGTACATCCGGATCACCATGCACGGCAGCAAACGGTAATTTATCATTTTGCACGGTATAGACCTTGCCGCGCAGTACCTGAGGCGTGAAATAAAAACTGCCGGCCACCGGCAGACAGGAATATTCCAATCCATAGCCCATTTGCTGTGCCAGTAATAAGCTGTGACCACCAGCAGAAACGACCACTGATCGGGCTTTGATAACGTTATTTTTGCTAATCAGTGTAAACAATCCATCCTGTTCAACGATATCCTCTACCTGACAATTGAACTGGATCTTGAGTGACTTATTGCTTGCTTTCTGTGCTTCACGGACAAACGCTTGAGAGAGTTGTTGATAGTCAACCGCACTGTAATCATCCAGCACCGCCAGCGCCACACACGGCTCTGGTCGCATACTGCCGTTAACCATCACTACGTTCGGTTCAACCCCGACAATATCCGACTTTTCTAACAGTTTCATTGCTGGAAACACGTCTCGAAAACTCTGATACCGCTGGCGTAATTGTCGGCATTGACTTTCGCCCACACCAATTACCATTTTGGGGTATTTAAAAATTATCCGGCCTGCTTCCGGCAGACTGGCAGCAAATTTAATCAACATATTGGCAGCGGCTTTTACCTTGGTCGCTTTTTCCAATGTGTAATTGGTCTCGATATCACCGCAATGGATGGTTTGACTATTATTGCGACTGTGTGAATTAACTTTGGCTACACTGTCATACTTCTCAACCAGCACGATATCAGTGATATCCGTATATTCAGCTAACATGTAAAGCAGGGCTGTCCCGCACACACCGCCGCCGACAATGGCAACATCATGAATCTTTTCAGTCATAGGAAATCCAGCAGAAAACAGTGGCGAATTTTAACAAATTCCGATTTCTGGCGGGTGCTTTTCTGCCGGCAGCTAATCTCCCGTCTGATCCTTACCGGCAAATCGTGGAATGTGCGATAGGATCTGTTGTAAATCCTGCTTACTTTTCTCCGGTATTGATTGAAATGCGGATGACTGCTGCAAAGACTTGATTTCTGCCATCAGTTTTTGGGTTGTTTCGCTATCTGGCAACGGCACCTCTGCGGCTGAATCCAGATCCTTACCATCAACTGACGCCCCCGACTGTTTCTGCAAATCACTCATTTCTTTAACTAAATCAGCCATCGCTGCATGCTCTGGCAACGCCGGCATATCCTTTTCGTTATACAGTGCCATCCCTGATAACGTCTCTTCCCGCTCAGCTTCAGCTGCTGCTTTTTCAGCCGCCACTGCGGCAGAAAAAGGATCTTGCGGCTCGTTTTGTTGTGAATCTATGGACTTTTCTGACATCTCCCCTTTCGTCAGGTGCTGGTCGCTAGGTTTATTTTCTTGTTCAAATACCGCATCCTCCTGCGAAGGGAAAGTGACATCTCCAGTTGCCACGGCCTCTCCCCGATTAACATCGCTTTCGATTGTCTGATCAGTCATTTCCGGCGGGTTAAAATCCGTCATTGTGTCAAGTTGCTGCGTCGCACTTGCTGAGTCTGTGGCTGAGGGCACAGTGTCATCTACCGGCTGTTGCAATACTTCCTGGCCACTGTCTCTGAAGTCTGGTTGCGGCGGCGATGGCCATTCAGTCTCCGAGACAACGGCTAACGTGTCTTCACTATTGTCTTGATTAACCGGATCGAAGCCATGCGATGTCAATGAGGTTTTGGCTGGTGTAATTTCATCATCCTGGTGATCGTCAGCAACATTGTTGTTTCGCTGATATGCGAATTGCGCTATGTTGTCTGTCTCTGCTTGACTTGTTAGTGCCGTAGCATCTGGGCTTGTTTCAGCTATTGCTGGCTTTGCCGTGCGCAAGGCCGCCGTTCTTTCTCTTAATCTCGAGCGAAGACGTTCCAGGTTAAGATCGGTTTTCTCCTGATCGATCTTTGCTGGCAGCACCTGCTGGTCAGGTATCTCCTCATTGGATACTGTTTCTGCGCTAACCGCCATCAGCTCTGACAGGCGTTCTGCTTCAGTCTGATGCGCGGCTTCGGCTTCGGCTTCGGCTTCGGCTTCGGCTTCGGCTTCGGCTTCGGCTTCGGCTTCGGCTTCGGCTTCGGCTTCGGCTTCGGCTTCGGCTTCGGCTTCGGCTTCGGCTTCGGCTTCGGCTTCGGCTTCGGCTTCGGCTTCGGCTTCGGCTTCGGCTTCGGCTTCGGCAAGAGTGTTGTCAGTTGGCTGTTTCAAGTCAACTTCATCCAACTCAACCCACTCTTCAGCAATAGCGAAGCTTGGTTCCTGATTCACGGTTATTTGTGATTCTGGCAGGTCAGACGCTGACTCAGCTGTTTGACTATGAGTCGACGTGTTTAGTCCATAAACCGGGGGTGGGGTCGGATTCCACTGCCTATTCGCAAACTGCTGTAAGCCTTTTTTAACCGGTTTGGTTGACGTGTCTTGAACAGGCTCGGAAGCATTGGCGTTACTTGGTAAGGACTTACCGTAAATATCCGGCACGTTCGGCTGCCAGTTACTTTTTGCATAGTCTGTCAGACTGCGTTTCGTTTTCGGCGTTGGCAATATCTTGTCGTCCGCAGCTTGTTCTGCGTCTAATTGCTGATCGCTATCTGCCATCGCCTGCGTTGATTCAGTTATAGTTGGAATCGCGGTCTCTGCTTGTTCGGATGATATTGTTGCTGGTTGCGCTGCCTGCCTCTGGTCTGCGCCCATATTTTCATCTGTTGTTGCCTCATTTTGTAAGCTGCTTTGCTCAGATTGCTCTGCGTCGGTAAGCTCAACGTCAAATCCATCCAGCAGCTGTTCCACTTCATCTGAATACAACATTTGCGTTTCATCTGTCTCCAGACTCTCGGCGGTAATCTCTATTTCAGGCTCAGATTCTAAATTTGTTTGCACATTCTCATCGGATACGTCGTCACCAAGCTCAGCTTGCGCCGCCTCTGTTTCGTTTTGCAACACGTCCAGTTGTTGGCGGAGCTGTGTGACCATTGCTGTCAGTTCGGCATTTTCCGCGGCTAATTCCCGCACCTGTTGTTGACTGGTATCAGGTTGTTTTACAGGCAGTAAATTAAGACCGGCGTTCAGTAATGATTCGACTTGGTCTGGCATGGCATGCAGTAATTTGCCATCTTGGTTTACGAACATCGCCATCAGGTTTTTATGCAGGGTTCGTTCCTGTTGCTGAAGCGCCTCTACTTCTGTTTCTAGATCCTGACCACTAAGCTGATACTGCGTTTGCAACATGACAGCCAATTGTTGACGGCGGCCTTCGCGCTTTTGCTTGATAAGCTTGACTGTTTTCGCGCTGTCATTCCGCATTTGCTTATTCTGACGTGCCATTCTGACCAATAGCCAAAGTAATAATAAGCCAAAGATTGCGGCCAACTCATAGGCAAGCCATTGAAATACGGGATCAGTCAAAGCCATTTATAAACTCTCCGCTGGCGAAGTAAATCGTTGGCTTCGCCGCCATAACAGAATACCTATAATCAATAAGCCAGCGAGAAGCACATTACCGATCAATAAAATCATGCTTGGAGACAAAGCAGGTCGGTCCAAATCAACAACGGGATTACCGGCTTCTGATTGTGGCGCTTCCACCGACAAAACATCACTTTGTCTGATTACTGGCTCTTGATCGTCGCGTATGATTAGGGGTGCCGGCTGCAAAAATACAGGGCGTCCTGCAGGCGTATCGCCCCGAACTTGGACTTCCAGCTGATAATCGACGCCAGACGCTAATGCAGACAGCGTCAATTGCCACTGATTTTCACTTTGCAACGGGATTGCATAAGAATATTCATCCCCATCCGGACCGCGTAATAATGCCGTCATAGTGAGACTGGCAGGGACCAAAAGACGCGCATCGGCTTGCACCTGCAACCGATGACTTCGGCTTTCACTGTCAATTTGCGTCACGTTAATATCCAAGGGCACCGCAACGACATTCACCGATTGCCGTCGTTGTCGCTCAAAAGTTGGTCCGGTTGCCGTAATGACAATATCATTGCGTCCCGCATTAAATAAGCCGCCCAACTCACTAGCAAAGCTTGTTTGCGAGGGAAGTCGCTGTAACGGCGTAACACGACGGTTGCCCTCGGCATTTTGTTGCATGAGTTCAACCTGGACGAGGTTTAGAAAATCTTCCCGCACAATGACAGCGTCTTTTTCGATTAGCGTCGCTGCAATATCAAAGCGTTCACCAACCAGAATATTATTAGGTAGCTCTGCTGTTTCCAATTGTAAATCCGTCACTACCATCACCCGGTTATCCGGATCTAATTCGGCATCGATATGCCATTCCCCTGCTTGAGGGTTTTGAATAGTAATCAAGTCGTAATTGTTTTCGCGATGCCAACGAACCGCATCATCAGGGGTCGCTTCGGTTAAGATGTTTTGATCCGGCGTAATCAAACTGGTCGTAGTTGATGGATCGGCACGAAATGCCAAAACCGTCATCTCTTTGACCTGATTATCTATACTGAAAAAATTGTCGACCAAAGGCACGCTGTCCCTCGGTACCGACTGTTCAAACAAATGTAAAAATACCCGTTCAAGCTGGTCCGCTGTGTCAACCTGCCGATACCAGCCATTAGATGCCATCGAGAGTTGTTTTAATAAGTCATGATCTGCCTCGGACGATAGTGCGATAGTGTGGATTTTGAACTGGTGTTGAACTAATTCGGGCAGTAAATCATCCAGAATCCGCTGCCGCGACTGTTGGCTGCTTTTATCACCTGCCTTTAAATCAACCAAACCATCTGACAACAAAATGATACTGCGATTAGCTGATTTAATATCCTCAACGTTAGCAACCGCTTTTTTAAGTGCCTGTTCAATATTCGTATACAGGCCTCGGGAATGGATTCGATCAGACTGGGAATGCGCGGCCTGCCGCCAGTCTTCGGTCACTTTTTGCCACGGCACCAGACTATTTACCTGCGCCGCAAAAGTCCACACACCAGCCTGATTATTCACTGGCATCAGACCACTTAGTAACCGGAGTCCCGGCGCTCTGAGGTTGTGCGGATCGTTTTGCTTCATGCTGCCGGAAACATCAATCACCACCCGCAGATCACTTTCCGCCGCAACCACGCCAGCCAGCATCAGGCTTAGCAACAGACTGCCAAGTAAATAAAATCGCCGCATCATTTTTATCCCTTTTTCCTAGCCGTCAAATTTTCGGCACACGGATATCCATGGCAAGCGCTATGCAGATTTTATGCCGCTTATCAATGTCTCTCTAGGCAGCTAGGCTAAATCGAGGCCACGTTGTAACTCCGCTTGAATATCTGCAACTGACTCCAAACCAACGGATAAGCGGATTAAGCCGTCAGTAATGCCACTTGCCAGTCTGTCTTCTGGTGAAACCCGGCCATGCGTGGTGGTCGCAGGGTGGGTAATGGTGGTTTTGGTATCCCCCAGATTGGCTGTAATGGATAACCATTGGGTGGCATTGATCGTTTTCCATGCCGCCTCACGCCCACCTTTCACCTCAAAAGCAATAATGCCACCGAATGCTGACTGCTGCCGTTTGGCCAGCAAATGCTGAGGATGTGTTGGTAAGCCGGCATAAAATACCTGATTGACCTTCGGATGTGCCGATAACCACTGTGCCAAATGCATCGCGCTGGCGGAATGTGTCTGCATCCGGATTTCCAGAGTTTCCAGTCCTTTCAGAAAGGTCCAGGCATTAAAGGCGCTCATTGTAGGACCTGCTGTTCGCAAAAAGCCGTACACCTCCTCACCCACTGTCTGTGCATCGCCAATCACAGCACCACCAATGCAACGCCCCTGTCCATCCAGATACTTAGTCGCGGAATGGATCACAATATCTGCGCCCAGTTGCAATGGCAATTGCAATGCAGGCGTACAAAAACAATTGTCAACCACTAACAAACAGCCGTGTTTTTTGGCTAACGCTGATAATGCAGCGAGATCTGCTATCTCATTGAGCGGATTGGAAGGCGTTTCCAAAAATAACATCTTTGTATTAGGCTTTATTGCCTGCTCCCAAGCCGCTATATCAGTGAGTGGAACATAATCCGTGTGCAAACCAAACCGGCTGAGATATTTGTCAAACAGGACGCGTGTCGTCCCAAAAATGCTTCTTGATGACACAATATGATCGCCGCTGACGCACAAACTCATGAACGTTGACAGAATCGCAGACATCCCGGAAGCCGTGGCAACGCAAGACTCACCACCTTCTAATTGCGCCAAACGTGTTTCAAAGGTGCGCACTGTAGGATTAGTAAACCGAGAATAAATATTGCCAGGCTCATCACCACCAAAACGGGCTGCTGCCTGCTCGGCACTGTCAAACACAAAACTGGACGTCGGAAAAATAGGCTCGGCATGTTCCCCTTCGTTTGTCCGTTGGTGGCCGGCTCGGACTGCCCGGGTTGCGAAACCCTTATCTGAAAATTGCTCGCTCATGGTGACTCTGTTACCCAAATAGTCAGATTTTAACGGTTTTACCTGCCTGATAACCAGTCGGCATCAAACATAAGCGCTTGTTTTTCAGAAAACATTCAAATTTGACAAAAACAGGCACCACTTCTATAGTCAGCGCCTCGTCACAGGTGCGTTCTGCAACAGCAGCGCGATAATCGGGAAGACGGTGCGACTTAGGTCAATGCCGTCACTGCCCCCGCAACGGTAATCGGGTCAACCGGCATCACAAGCCACTATTAAATTTAATGGGAAGGCGATGCTGTCAGATATCCCCGAAAGTCCGGAGACCGGCCTGTTACGTCCTTCATGTTGCGGCGGGCGAACTAGAAGCCAAAACCCGACTGCTGTTGGTGGCGCCTCGTTGCACATGCTTTTCAGATCATGCTATCGGTGGGATAGCGGCATCGAGGATTTTCATATGTTTATACAGCGCTCTCTACTCGGCCTGATGATTGGCTCCGCTCTTTCCGGCATGGCAAATGCCAATACCGAACTGGATCAAATTGTCGTCACCGCCACCCGTACACCAACGTCTCTTGACCAAATTGGCAGTGCCGTTTCGGTTATCACTGCTGAAGATATCCAACAACGCCAGTTTATTACGCTTTCAGATGCCCTGAAAGATTTGCCGGGCATGCATGTCGTTGCCTCTGGCAACCGAGGTTCTCAGACGTCTTTATTTATCCGTGGCAGCAACTCCAATCACACTTTAGTGTTGGTTGATGGCATTGAAATGAATGATCCCAGCTCGCCTAATGGCGGGTTTGACTTTGCTAACTTTTTATTAGATGACGTGCAGTCCATCGAGGTTGTCCGAGGCTCACAAAGCGTGCTTTACGGTTCAGATGCAATTGGCGGCGTCGTCCATGTGCGAACCAAATCCGGCAGCGGCAAACTGCAAGCACGTGCCAAGGCTGAAATTGGCACCCATTCTACGCATCATGAAATGCTTGCCGTCTCCGGCTCGGTAAATGATTTTTCCTATGCCCTGACGGGTGGTTTTTTTGAATCTGATGGGGACAGCATCGCCACCCGTAAGCGTTTGGCGCCAGGCAGTGACCGAGATGATGATGGTTATCAAAACGGGATTTTATCAACCCGTCTCGGCTGGCAACCCACCGATAAGCTTAACTTTGATTTCAGCGCCCGATTGATTGAAACAGAAAATGATTTGGATGGCGGCTTTGATTTTTCAGGCAATACTGCGGAAGACCCGGATGCCATTAATAAATCACGGCAGTTGTTTCTGGGTGGCAGTATTAATGGCAACTTCTGGCAAGGTGCCTGGCGGCCAACATTAAGCTGGCAACGCAGTGATATTGAGCGTAAAAACCGTAATGATCGGATTGATCCCTTCGGCACGCTGGATCGGACAGACTATCGCGGTCAAAAAAATAAACTCGGCCTGCAAAATGATTTGCATCTGCTTGATAACCATTTGATTACTATTGGCGGGGAATACGAAACTGAAAAACTGACCGCTGATGGTATGACTGACTTTGGTGGCTTTATTCAAACCCAGCAGTCAAGTGAAGAGCAATCAACCCGTGCTTTCTATATTCAAGATCAAATTCAGTTATCAGATGCGCTAACAACAACGTTGGGATTGCGTCATGATGATCCCGATTCCTTTGGTTCAGAAACCACCTATCGCGCGACGCTCAGTTATCAGCTTTCAGATCAGACACGACTGCGTGGTGGGGTTGGTTCTGGCTTTAAAACACCCTCATTGTATGAACTGTATGGCTTTACGCCGAGTAACTTTGGCAGTGCCTACCGGGGTAACCCGGATCTGAAACCAGAAACCAGTGATAACTGGGAAATCGGCATTGATCAACAATTCTGGAATCAACGTCTTAGTACCTCATTGACCTATTTTCAGAATGACATTGATGATTTAATTACCACGGTTTTTCTGCCCAGTTTTGATAGCACTAGTGTCAACGAAAATGAAGCCGAACTTGAAGGACTTGAAGCTGAATTTTCACTGGCCGCAACCGACACACTGGATGTAGATGTTAACTATACTTACACCCGAAGCGTGAATGAAGATGATCGACAGCTCTTGCGTCGTCCTCGGCATAAAGCAGGACTGTTACTCACTTGGCAGCCGAGCCAGCCATTAGTATTTACGGGTAATCTGCAATATGTTGGACCAAGAAAAGATGTCGATGGTGTTGGTGCGCGTATTAACCGGGGTGGATACAGCGTTGTCCATGTCACTGGTTCATATCAAGTCAATTCACAATGGCGCTTGTTTGGCCGAGTTGAAAATGCAACCGATCACAATTTTGAACCCGCCTACGGCTTTCAGGCTGCGGGCGTAACTGCCATGATTGGCACTGAAATAAAACTGTAACAAAAGCAATGAAACGGGCATAGAAATGACCGATAAAGCACAGCGCCATCAGGCTCGAATGCAAAAGCAAAAGCAGATTGTCGATGCACAAATCCAGCAGGCAGATAACGATAAAGGCCTGCTGCTGTGTATTACCGGTAATGGTAAAGGCAAAAGCTCATCTGGATTTGGGATGGTGGCGCGCGCGCTGGGTCATGATATGAACGTCGGTATTGTTCAATTTATTAAAGGTGCGATGAGCACCGGCGAAGAAGCCTTTTATCGGCGATTCCCTGATAAGGTGGCCTACCATGTTGTCGGAGATGGCTTCACCTGGGATACCCAAAACCTGGAACAAGACAAACGCTCAGCCGAACAAGGCTGGGCGATTGTCAAATCCTTACTGGCCAATCCTGACATCAACCTGATTCTGCTCGACGAACTCAACATTGTGCTGAAAATGCAGTATCTGCATAGCAATTTGGTTCTGCAAGACTTAGCAAAACGACCGAGCATGCAACACGTCATTATCACGGGTCGCGGTGCACCGCCTGCTATTATTGATGCTGCCGATACGGTAAGTCGTATCGACGATGTGAAACATGCTTTTCGGGATGGCATTCGTGCCCAAAAAGGCGTTGAGCTATAAATAATGCCTCAAAACAGTGCATTGAAGTTACTCACATTTTCTGTGGATAAGTCTGTGTTTAAGTTCCGAGTTAGTCGCTAAGTCATTCAATTCATTGCCTTGGTCACAAAATGGTTAAAAAATGACCATTTTATTAAAACCTTTAATTATCAATTAGTTATAATTGATTTTAGCAAGATCAAGCAGTTAGCTTTCGTATTACAACATCGTGTGAAGTATTTGTGAAACAAGTGCATAACTTGCTTACACATTTTAAGGTGAGACGTAAAAAATAACGTTGGTAACACAAGGACTTGGCGAGGAGTGTTCACTCCCCACCAGATTAACTAATCAGACAGATGCTGTTTCGTTAATAATTTCCAGACTGAGCTCATCATTATCAAGACAAACCCGGACATGACCACCATCACTGAGCTTACCAAACAACAGCTCATCAGCAAGTGGCCGTTTGATTTTCTCCTGAACCAGTCTGGCCATGGGCCGGGCGCCCATTTGAATATCATAACCATGCTCAGCCAGCCACTCACGTGCCTGATTATCAATTTCTATTGTCACATGTTTATCTTGCAGCAGCATTTCGAGTTCGAGAACCGCTTTGTCGGCAACCCGCAAAATGGCATCCCTTTCCAGCGGTTTAAACTGGATAATGCCATCGAGACGGTTACGAAACTCCGGCGTGAAAGCACGTTTTAACGCTTCCATGCCGTCAGTGTGATGCATTTCCTGCTTGGTAAAACCGATGCTGGCACGATTCATTTCCTGCGCACCGGCATTGCTGGTCATGACCAGCACCACATGCCGGAAATCGGCTTTTCGGCCATTGTTGTCAGTCAATGTGCCGTGATCCATGACTTGCAAAAGCAAGTTAAATACGTCGGGGTGCGCTTTTTCTATCTCGTCCAGAAGCAATACGGCATGAGGTTGTTTGATAATGGCATCAGTAAGCAGCCCACCCTGATCAAAACCCACATATCCTGGCGGCGCACCAATTAAACGTGACACGGTATGCGCTTCCATATACTCAGACATATCGAAACGAATCAAATCCACACCTAGAATATGTGCTAACTGACGCGTCACTTCAGTCTTACCGACACCCGTTGGTCCGGCAAACAAGAAAGCCCCCGTCGGCTTCTCTGGATGGCCAAGCCCTGAACGCGCCATTTTGATTGATGAACTCAGCGCAGAGATGGCCTCATCCTGACCGAAAATAACGTGTTTAAGGTTGGATTCAAGATTTTGTAAACTATCTCGGTCAGCTTTACTGACTGTTTTTTCTGGAATACGCGCAATCTTGGCAACAATTTGTTGCACGTCGCCGACGCCAATCATTTTTTTACGCCGTGATTTAGGCAGAATACGTTGCGCCGCCCCCACTTCATCTAAGACATCAATGGCTTTATCAGGTAGATATCGATCATTAATGTGTCGTGCAGATAATTCCGCGGCCTGAACGATAGCAGCATTGGAATAGCGGACATTGTGATGCGCTTCGAGTCCTGGTTTCAGCCCTTTCAGAATTTCCACGGTTTCAGAAATTGAGGGTTCTGGAACATCGATTTTCTGGAATCGACGGGCCAGGGCACGATCATGTTCAAAAATGCTGCGATATTCCTGATACGTGGTTGAGCCAATGCATTTTAATTCACCGCTGGATAACAACGGTTTTAACAGGTTTGCGGCATCCATGGCACTGTTCCCGGCACTACCCGCTCCAATCACCGTATGAATTTCGTCAATAAACAGAATCGCATGATCTTTTTGTCGGATCTCACGCAGCAATGCTTTAAGCCGCTTTTCAAAGTCGCCACGATATTTGGTACCGGCAACCAAAGCGCCCATATCCAGCGCATAGATAACCGCATCTTCTAACACGTCAGGCACATCTTCATTGACAATTCGACGTGCCAATCCTTCTGCCAAGGCCGTTTTACCCACCCCGGCCTCACCAACAAACAAGGGATTATTTTTCCGACGTCGGCATAACACCTGCAAGGTGCGTTCAATTTCATGCGCTCGACCAATGAGCGGATCGATACGTCCCAATTTAGCCTCAGCGTTCAAATTCGTGGCATAGAGTTCCAGCGGACTTTTACTTTCCGTATTGGTCGCCTCTTCACTTTCTGCTTTTTCAGCTTTAGTCTCGGCGGCTGTCTCACCTAGACTATTATGGCTAATGGCATTCACCACATCCAATCTGGAAATGTCCTGTTTTTGCAACAAGAAAACTGCTTGTGATTGCTGCTCAGAAAAAATCGAAACCAGCACATTGGCCCCGGTGACTTCTTCACCGCCAGAAGACTGCACATGCATCACTGCACGCTGCAGAATTCGCTGAAAAGCAAGTGTCGGCTGCGTTTCTCTATCTGTGTCTTCCGGGAGTGTCGGTAAATTATCAGCCAAAAAGTCGGTCAAATCCTGACGCAATGCAACGACATCAACTTCACACGCCTTCAATACGGCAAGGGCTTGTCCGTTTTCCAAAAGGGCTAACAGCAAATGTTCGACCGTGAGAAATTCGTGAGAACGCTGCCGAGCATAGTTAAAAGCCTGGCTGAGTGTCTGTTCCAACTCTTTGCTTAACATAACCTTATCTCACCTTTTTCATCACAGGCAGGACTATTCCTGCTCCATCGTACACTGCAACGGATGCCCATGTTGCTGTGCATAACTATTCACCTGCTCAACTTTCGCTTCGGCAATCTCAAATGTAAAAATGCCACAAAGCGCCTGCCCCTCAGTGTGGACTAACAGCATGGTGCGCGTCGCCCGTTCGCGATTCATATCAAACAGGGTTTCCAACACCTCAACCACAAAATCCATTGGGGTGTAGTCATCATTCAACATTAACACCCGATATTTAGGCGGTTGTTTCAGTTCTGGTTTGGACGGCGCGACAGCAAAGCCATTGCCTGCCTGCCAATCTGGTACCGATTTATCCGTCATATCAAAATTCAGTTCGCTGCATCAACCATTTTTTTGAGTTCACCAGACTCGTACAGTTCCATAATAATGTCACAACCGCCGATCAACTCACCGTTAATATAAAGCTGTGGGAAAGTTGGCCAGTCTGCATAACGATGCAAATTGGCACGCACATCCGGATCAGCCAGTACATTGACATAAGCAAATTCTGAACCACACGCGGCCAGTGCCTGCGAGGAACGACTCGAAAAACCACACTGCGGAAACTCCGGGGTGCCTTTCATAAATAAAATTACCGAATTGCTTTCGATAGCTTCTTTGATGCGATCCATAACGTCCATAGTAAACCTCATTTATTCATTGATTATGCAGATGGGGATCTGCAACCATTAATTCAAGATTACGCCTGTGATGGTTGGCTCTGCAACAAGCTGATTACACCATCAAGGCCAACATGATTGAATGCGGTATCAGCTTGTTGTTGTACTTTGGGTTTGGCATGGTAAGCGATACTTAGCCCTGCTTCTGCCATCATCAGCAAATCATTGGCGCCATCGCCCATGGCGATAGTCTGGGATGGTGAAATAGCCAGTTCCCGGCATCTGGCCAGTAAAAAATCGGCTTTGGCTTGGGCACCACAAATATTGCCCACAACTTCGCCCGTTAATTTGCCCTCTTCTACACCTAACTGATTGGCCTGGGTAAAATCTAGTCCCAAACGCTGTTTCAACTTATCCGTAAAAAACGTGAACCCCCCGGATACCAGGGCTGTTTTAATATTCATTTTCTGTAACCAGGTGAGCATCTTCTCTGCACCCGGGTTCAACCGCAATCGCTCCGTGTAAACCGACGCCAGACGCTCCTCCGGCAACCCGGCCAACAAGCGGACCCGCTGCCGTAGCGAGGCTTCAAAATCAAGTTCACCTCGCATCGCCGCTTCCGTAATGGCTGCCACCTGCGGCTTAAGGCCAAGGCAATCTGCAATTTCGTCAATACATTCGATGCTGATTAAAGTGGAATCCATATCCATCACCAGTAATCGAACTGTAGCGGCGTTAAAGTCAACCGGTAACAGATTGATATCAAAGTCGTGCTTTTGTCGTAGCATCGCAACTTCGGCTGGCATGATATGCGTATCAATCAGTGCATCCTCTGCTTGCCACCGTAAGATGCCGTTAACCTGCTGAGCAATTTCCGTGGCGGAAGATTGTGTTAAAGCTGCGCCATGAAGAATTAATGTCGCCATTTTTTCTGCCTCAAAACAAAAACGGCGAGTCTGCTAAAACCCGCCGTTATTTGAGATTAACGCTGCATCAAAACTGTGGTTTGACTGGCGCCGCCTTGAAACGAGCCACGCTATCCATGATTTCCTGATGCGCCGCTGCCTTGTTCTCCCAACCATCAATTTTGACCCATTTGTTTTTTTCCAGATCTTTGTAATGCTCAAAGAAATGGGCCAACTGTGACAACAATCGTTCCGAAACATCACTGATATCTTTAATATCGTCGTACATTTTATCGTGTGGTACAGCAAGTACTTTGGCATCTTCACCTGACTCATCCGTCATTTTCAGCATGCCAACCGGGCGACACTGCACGACTGAACCACTAATCAGGGCATAAGGACTGATAACGAGCACGTCTACCGGATCGCCGTCATCCGATAGTGTATGCGGCACATAACCGTAATTGCATGGATAAAACATGGCGGTGTTCATAAAACGATCCACAAACAACGCACCCGTCTCTTTATCGACCTCGTACTTTACCGGATCTGAATGCGAAGGAATTTCGATGATAACGTTAATATCGTCAGGGACATTTTTACCGGAACTGACGCGGTCAAGATTCATGTTGTGTGTGCTCCCAGAAGCGTGATGATAAACCTATCATTATAAAAGAAAACGCAAACTGGATAAACTGAAACCTGTTTTATGACACACTAAAACCGCTAGCCCAATTTAAATTATTATTTAGGCAATGCGCCAATGAAAACGCTACCGCACTGGCTGTTAAGCAACTTTTTCTGCTACCGTTTTAGCTCGGTGGCATGATAACTCGGCACAGAACCGATTAACCGATCAGCCCTACCTTATCCGGTACATACAACCAACGTAAGCCCGCACCTAATCAGAGCATAACTCCAATCATCCTCTGTCGCATGACGCCCCCAACGACCACAAAAAATCGTCAATCAATGCCATCAACCTGCTACCAGCGAATTATCCCCGCTCACTTTACAAGCGAATTAATGGGGGCGTATAAACAAGCCTTTATCGTCAATTTTCTGTTTCAGGAGTACGTCGTTGTAATTATCGTTCTATTAGAAGACAAAGGAGTCTGCCAATGTGGTCAATTAATCTGGTCCCGGTTTTACTGGGCGTCGCAGGACTTATCTGTGCATTATTGATTTATAACAAGGTCAAATCTGCCTCTGCCGGCTCAGGAAGGGTGGTAGAAATTGGTGACCAGATACATCTTGGCGCCATGGTATTCATGCGAGCTGAATATCTGAGATTGGCTATCTTTTGTCTTGTATGCATCATCGCTCTTGGGCTTTCTGATTTAGGCTGGCATACCGCGCTGGCCTTTTTTGTTGGTGCAATCGCGTCTGCAAGTGCTGGTTTTATCGGCATGTTTGCCGCAACCAAAGCCAATGTCAGAACCGCCATTGCAGCCCGCGATGAAGGTGCACCTCAAGCCCTGACCATCGCATTTTTTGGTGGTTCCATTATGGGCCTGACGGTTGCCTCTATGGGCCTGTTAGGACTGGGGATTTTATATCTCATCTTTGGCGGTGACCCGCATACCGCCCACACTATTCATGGCTTTGGTATGGGCGCGTCCTCAGTCGCGTTATTCTCTCGTGTTGGCGGCGGTATTTTTACCAAAAGTGCCGATGTTGGGGCCGATCTGGTCGGTAAAGTAGAAGCAGGAATCCCTGAAGATGACCCCCGAAATCCGGGCGTCATAGCTGATAATGTCGGCGATAACGTCGGTGATGTTGCCGGCATGGGCTCCGACATTTTCGAGTCTTATTGTGGCGCCATGATTGCCGGTATCGCGATAGCCGCCACCATGACAGCCGTTACCATCAATCAACTCGGTGGCGGCTCGCAGCAAACCCTCATGTTCATGCCTTTGGCGCTGGCTTCCCTTGGTTTGATTTGCTCCGTTGCCGGTATCCTCGCTGTCAAAGCCTTTTCCGCAAACAGTCCTGCTGCGGCTTTACGCTATGGCACATTAGGCGCATCGGTTATTTTTATTGCCTTATCCTATCTGCTGATTCAATTGCTTGGTGCCAGTGCTAATCTCTGGTTTGCTGTGTTATCTGGCGCAATTGGTGGCATTATCGTTGGCCTGGTGACCGAGTATTACACAGGTGGTGCGCCAGTCCGAAAACTGGCAAAAGATGGTGAGACAGGCCCTGCAACCGTCATTATTGGTGGCTTGGCACTCGGTATGCAATCGGTCGCGATTCCCGTTTTGACTATTGCTGCCATTATTTTTTCTGCCAGCTACTTTGCCGGACTTTATGGCGTTGCCATTGCTGCTATCGGCATGCTTGGCACCGTTGGTATTACCATGGCCATTGATGCTTACGGCCCGGTTGCTGACAATGCCGGCGGGATTGCCGAAATGTCTGAAATGGGGGCTTCCACGCGTGAAATTACGGACTCACTGGATGCGCTTGGTAACACCACCGCCGCGATTGGCAAAGGCTTTGCTATTTCAGCAGCGGCATTAGCTGCGTTAGCTATTATTAGTGCTTACATTGAAACCATCAATGCCGAAAGTGGCGGCAATTTACAACTTTTAATCACGAACCCTGTCGTTCTGGTCGGGATGTTTGTCGGCGGCGTTTTCCCATTTCTGGTCAGCTCCATGACCATGACTGCCGTTGGTGATGCCGCGTTTGATATGATTCACGAAATTCGCCGTCAGTTCAGGGAGATTCCCGGTTTGATGGATGGCACCGGCAAGCCGGATACCGCTCGCTGCGTCGATATTGCAACACGGGCGGCGCTTCGTAAAATGATCCTCCCGGGCACCTTGGCGGTCGTCGCACCGATTGTGATTGGCTTTGGATTAGGTCCTGCTGCACTAGGCGGTATGCTAGGCGGCGCCTTGGTCGTTTGTGTGCTGATGGCATTAATGATGGCGAACGCCGGTGGTGCCTGGGACAATGCCAAAAAACATATCGAACAAGGTCAATTAGGCGGAAAAGGTTCTGAAGTACACAAAGCCAATGTCGTCGGCGATACGGTTGGTGATCCGCTCAAGGATACCTCAGGCCCCTCTATGAATATTTTGATCAACGTGATGGCGATTGTCAGTCTGGTCATTGCCCCACTTTTGGTCTGAGACTAACTCGGCTTTCATTTCAGGCCACCCCACCGGTGGCCTTTTTTTTGCGTTTTACTAAGAGATTGAATTTTTAATGAACGTTGTGCCCCCTTCTGGTCATCGACAAATCTGGCAGATAGCAGGTCCAATGATTCTGGCTAATTTATCGACCCCGGTTCTCGGTCTGGTCGATACGGCCGTTGTCGGGCATCTGGAAGCCGCCCATTATCTTGGCGCGGTGGCGATTGGCAGCATGATTTTTACGTTGTTGTTCTGGAGTTTTGGTTTTCTCAGAATGGCGACGACGGGGCTAACGGCGCAGGCCAGTGGCCGCCGAGATCAGTTTTCGATTAACACTGTATTGGTGCAGTCCTGTCAGCTGGCCTGTCTTATCGCGGCTGTGATTTTAATCCTGCAATGGCCTTTGCGTGAAATAGCACTATGGCTCGTACCCGGCTCAGATGCGGTGATGGTCTATGCCAGCATCTATTTTGATGTGCGCATTTGGGCTGCCCCAGCTACATTGATTAATTATGCGATCATCGGCTGGTTGATTGGTTGTGAGTCAACACGTCAGGCCTTGTTGCTGGTACTGGTCATCAACGCAGTTAATATTCTGCTTGATGTGATACTGGTGTACGCCTTGAATATGCATGTCGCCGGCGTGGCACTGGCGTCCTTAATTGCAGAGTATGTCGGGTTATTGGTAGGCGTATTGATTATTTTAAATCCGCGTCGCTATTCTCTAGATTGGCGCCAGCTTGTTCGTTGGCAATCTTTGCCCGTACTCAGACCGAGCCTTATCGTGCATGGCAATTTCATGATTCGCACCCTGTTGTTGATTTCCTGCTTCGCTTTTTTTACCACGCAAGGAGCACGTCAGGGCGATACGATTCTGGCTGCAAATGCCGTATTGCTGAATTTCATTACTTTTATGGCATTTGTGCTGGACGGATTTGCTAATGCCACCGAAGTGCTCACCGGTAAGGCCATCGGCAATCGTTCAGTCACGCATCTTAAGCAAGCATTAAAACTGACCGCCTTCTGGTCCGCTTTAATGGCGGTGAGTTTTACGCTGGTATACGGTTTCGCCGGTAAGCAAATCATTGATTGGCTAACCAGCATTGAACTGGTCGCAGCACAGGCGAAACAACACTTGGTCTGGGTGACATTGGCGCCACTCGCCGGGGTGTTATCGTACTTGATGGATGGCTTATTTGTTGGCGCCACTTTCAGCCGAGAAATGCGCAATACCATGCTCTTTTGCGTACTTTTCGTCTATTTGCCGGCATGGTGGGTGCTTAAAGGCTTTGGTAATGATGGTTTGTGGGCGGCGCTATTGCTCTTTTTGCTGGCACGCGGCCTCAGCCAGAGCGCTTACATTGCTCGCATTATTGCCAAGGCACGTGCTGACTGACCGTCACTTATTTATCGTTTAGCTCAAAATGCTGCTGTTGCTTTGTCAATGGACACGGAAAGTGTAAGACCGTCGCACGAAGCTGAAGTCCACCTGAGTGCGGCTGCCCATAAATCGAATCACCAATCAGCGGTAAACCCGCAGCGGCGCAATGCCGGCGAATCTGATGTTTACGGCCTGAACCAATGGTCACAGTAACATGGCTCTGGTTTGACTCGGCATCGTAATGACAGCGCTGGATTGTTGTATTCGCCTCCCGCCCGTCCAATGGTTCAGCAAAATGTTGCTCATTCGCGGTCATTTGCCCAGACAACACTGCCCGATATTGCTTAAACATTTCTCGCTGTTGAAACAGGTGCGATAATTGGCCAGCCGCATGGTGATCATGGGCGATGATCATCAAACCACTGGCCTCTTTATCCAATCGATGCACCAGAAAGACAGGCCGCTTGGTCACTAACTCGGCAATCCTTAGTAAACTGCAATGATCGCCCCACTCAGTGCCTTGGGCCAAGATACCCGCAGGTTTATCCCAGACGGTATAACGCACTTTATCAGCTACTGGCTGAATCGCAGGCGTTGCTTGCGCCAGAATGACCGAATCATAATGCAGTTCAATTTGCTGTCCCGGCTGTAACGCCAGCGTCGCGCGTCGGACTCGGCGGACCTTTCGCCCATGGCGCAAACGGACAGCGCCTTTTTGCAGGCATTGTTTGAGTTGTTGTCGCGATAAATCGGTAAGTGATGCCAAGCAATCAATCACCGTTTGCCCTGTGTGGGTAATATTTTGCTGACATTTAAAGCGGCGATGTTGTTCTGACATTTCAACCATGACGTGCTTTGGCGTAGAATTAAGGTTTATACAGGAAATACGGCTATGCGGATACGTCTCCCACATTGGATTTGTTTTGCCTTAATCAGTTTCCTGCCCTTTTTGGCGCAGGCGGAGATTTATAAGTGGACGGATGAAAATGGCCAAATCAACTATTCCCAACAGCCCCCCCCAGATCGGCCTGCAGAACAAATACAAGCGCCACCGCCACCGCCTGTGGAACCGGATAAAGCGCAACAGGAAATCGATAATTTAATCGAAAGCCAACAGAAAGCAGCGCAACAAGAGGCCGAACAGCGCGAGGCCGAGCAAGCCACAGCGCGTGAACAACAATTACGTGACGAAAACTGTCAGATCGCCCGAGAAAACCTGCTTGCCTACCAGAATAATCCTGGTCGTCGCTTCATTAATGAGGCCGGTGAAGTAACAAGACCGACCGAAGAAGAACGTCAACAACGTATTGCCAACTATCAAGATCAGGTCGATACCTACTGTCAATAAAGGAGAGACGTTATGCCCTATCTCAACATCACCACAAATCAATCGGTTACCGATGAAAATGCCTTATTGAAAGCCGCCAGCAAAACGGTGGCCAGTGCCTCCGGCAAACCGGAAAGCTATGTCATGATTCGTCTGAATCACAACGTGGCCATGTCATTTGCAGGTAGTACGGATCCTGCCGCTATACTGGACTATCGTTCATTAGGCCTGCCTGCCGATCGCAAAGCATTCTCAGACGCGCTGTGCACCCTTATCGAACAACAAATTGGCGTCAGCGGCAGCCGTACCTACATCAGCATGACCGACAGTGAACGGCAAAACTGGGGATGGGATCACAGTACATTTTGATCCCGTTTGCTTGATGACAAGCCAACTCAAACCTTGACTATAGAACAGGAAATAAAGTCTTACATGCGTACTTCCAAGCTGCTAATCGCCACTTTAAAAGAGACACCGGCTGATGCCGAGATCGTCAGTCATCAGTTGATGCTTCGGGCCGGGCTAATTCGTCGCCTCGCTTCGGGACTCTACACCTGGTTACCGCTTGGTTTGCGTGTATTACGGAAAGCAGAAGCGATTGTTCGTGAAGAAATGAATCAGGCCGGTGCGCAAGAAGTGTTAATGCCATCTGTGCAACCCGCTGAACTGTGGCAAGAAAGCCAGCGATGGGAAAAATATGGCCCGGAATTATTGCGTATTACCGACCGACACCAACGGGACTTTTGCTATGGTCCGACGCATGAAGAAGTGATTACCGACTTGGTGCGCCAAGAAATTCGGAGTTACAAACAGTTGCCTGTCAACTTTTATCAAATTCAAACCAAATTTCGTGATGAAATTCGCCCCCGGTTTGGCTTGATGCGTGCCCGCGAGTTTTTGATGAAAGATGCCTATTCATTTCATGTGGATCAAGCCTGTTTGCAAAAAACTTATGATCAAATGCATGCTGCTTATTGCGCCATATTTAATCGTATCGGCGTCGACTTCCGTCCAGTTCAGGCGGATACCGGCAGTATTGGCGGTAATGCCTCGCATGAGTTTCATGTTTTAGCCAGTTCTGGCGAAGATGCCATCGCCTTCAGTACCGGCAGTGATTACGCCGCCAATGTTGAACTGGCTACCGCAATAAAGTCTGATGCCGTGCGTGCCGAGCCAAGTGCCGATTTGGCAACCGTCAGCACACCGGGAAAACACAGCATAGAAGCCGTCAGTGACTTTCTTCAAGTACCGGCCAAACAATGTGTTAAAACCCTGTTGGTTGAAGGCACTGAAGAAAATCCCGTAGTAGCGTTAGTTTTACGCGGTGATCATGAACTGAATGCCATCAAAGCAGAGAAACATCCTTTGGTCGCCAGCCCGCTGACTTTTGCGACACCAGAGCAAGTCCATGCTGCCTGTGGTGCACAAATTGGCTCTGTGGGCCCTGTAGGACTGCACATACCCGTCATTGTCGACCATGCTGCTGCTCAGCTTGCTGATTTTGTATGTGGCGCAAATATGGATGACCATCATTTCACTGGCGTTAACTGGCTGCGAGATTTACCTCTGCCTGATTCTGCAGATATTCGCAATGTGGTTGCCGGCGATCCAAGCCCGGATGGTCAAGGCACATTGGAAATAGCGCGGGGTATTGAGGTGGGCCATATTTTTCAGCTGGGTGAAAATTACAGCAAAAAAATGAATGCCGTTGTCCTCACCGAAACCGGCCAATCCAAAATTATGACGATGGGATGTTATGGCATTGGGGTGTCACGTATTGTCGCCGCCGCTATAGAACAACATCATGATGAACAGGGTATTATCTGGCCGCAGGCAATCGCCCCTTTCGAAGTTGTATTGATTCCGGTTAATGCCCATAAATCACAGCGTGTTCGCGACCAAGCAGAAACGCTCTATCAAGAGCTTGTTGACGCTGGTGTCGACGTTGTGATTGATGATCGTGGTTTACGGCCGGGTGTTGCCTTTGCCGATTGGGAGTTAATCGGTATTCCGCACCAATTAGTTTTAGGTGAACGCGGTCTTGATAATGGGGTTATCGAATACAAACAACGTGCAACCGGAGAAAAACAGGATATTGCGATAGCCGAACTGGTGACCACCCTCACTGGGCAGCTCCGTTAATTTTCATGACGCTCATTCGTGAACAGGACATCATTGACAGCGTGTTTGCCGCGTTGCAATTTATCGCCAATTACCACCCTAAAGACTTTATTGACGCGATGTATGCTGCTTACCAACGCGAAGCGTCGCCGGCAGCCAAAGATGCGATTGCGCAGATTCTGATTAATTCACGGATGTGCGCTGAAAATCAGCGTCCTATTTGTCAGGATACCGGTATCGTCAATGTCTTCGTTAAGATTGGTATGCGGGTAACCTGGGATACCGATCGAGATTTAACTGAAATCATCAACGATGGTGTCCGCCGTGCCTATCAGCATCCTGACAATGTGCTACGTGCCTCTATTGTTAAGGATCCTATCGGTAAGCGAAAAAATACTGGCGACAACACCCCCGCTGTTGTGCATGTTGAACTGGTTGCTGGCGATCAGGTTTCTATCGATATCGCTGCCAAGGGTGGCGGCAGCGAAAATAAAGCAGTTTTTACTATACTGAATCCAAGTGATGACTTAGTTGATTGGGTATTAAAAACCGTCCCTAAAATGGGCGCTGGCTGGTGTCCACCGGGCATGTTAGGGATTGGTATCGGTGGCACAGCCGAAAAAGCCATGCTGATGGCCAAACAAAGCCTGATGGAAGAAATCAATATTCAGGATCTCATTACCCATGGCCCGGTAACAGCAATCGAAAAACTTCGCGTCGAACTCTATGAAAAGGTAAATCAACTAGGTATTGGTGCACAGGGTTTGGGTGGCATGACAACCGTATTGGATGTCAAAATCAATGATTATCCTACGCATGCCGCATCTTTGCCTGTCGCCATGATTCCGAATTGTGCCGCAACACGGCATGTGCATTTTCACTTGGATGGCAATGGGCCAGCCGAGTTTATCCCGCCGTCATTATCAGATTGGCCCGACATCACTTGGGAAGCCGCGGAAAATACACGCCATGTCAATTTGGATACGCTGACGGCTGAAGACATGCATCAATGGCAGCCTGGCGATACCTTGTTGCTTTCGGGTCACTTATTGACGGGGCGCGATGCGGCACATAAAAAAATTGCTGACTTGATTGCAAATGGGCAACCACTACCCGCTGGCCTCGATTTTAAGGATCGGTTTATCTATTACGTTGGCCCCGTTGATCCGGTCAAAGGAGAAATTGTCGGTCCAGCTGGTCCGACCACGGCGACACGGATGGATAAGTTTACTGAAACCATGTTGGCGAAAACCGGCTTGTTGGGCATGATTGGCAAGGCAGAGCGTGGTGAGAAAACGGTTGATCTCATCAAAAAATATCAATCTGTTTATTTAATTGCTGTCGGCGGCGCAGCCTATTTAGTTTCAAAGGCAATTAAATCCTCTCGTTTAGTTGCTTTCGAAGAGTTGGGCATGGAAGCGGTTCGTGAATTTTATGTTGAAAACATGCCCGTGACAGTGGCGGTTGACAGCCTGGGGCAATCTGTCCATGAGACTGGCCCCGTGCAATGGCAACAGCGCATTGCCGGCATTCCAGTAAAAACCGTAATGCAATAAGAGGAACCTGCCATGGGCTTTGCCATTAGCTTACATATTTTAGCCACCGTGATTTGGGTAGGCGGGATGTTCTTTGCCTTCATGTTTTTACGGCCCGCAGCGGCAACGATGTTGGCACCTGAGCAACGGCTGCCACTATGGCGGAATATTTTTGGTCGTTTTTTTCCATGGATATGGGCGAGTATTGCCATTATCCTCATTACCGGCATCTCGATGATTGTCATGCTTGGTGGTTTTGGGGGACTTTCCGGCGTTGGCGTGCATGTCCATATCATGCTGTTACTGGGCATATTGATGATGTTGCTGTTCATGCACGTCTATTTCAATCCCTTCCGTAAACTGAAGTGGGCAGTGGCCGAACAGGATTGGCTAACCGCGTCTAATGCGTTAGATAATATTCGTAAATTTATTCGGGCAAATCTGATTTTAGGTTTGATCGTTATCGTAATTGGTATCAGTGGCCGCTACTGGTAAGACATGTCCGCCCTTATCACAATTTTGTTTGCATTGTCCCCGAGCTTTGCCGCTGAGATAAGACAAAGTCAATCTGCTGATGGCATTATCGAATTCAGCAACCAGAATATACCTGAGGGCAATGCTGCAACTTCGCACCGACAAACCATCATCTACAAGACCCTCAATAATCAGGGTGATGGGGTGATATTTTCTGACCAAAAACCGCTCTCGGGCGAATTCGAAGTGCTCCGCTACGACTGCTTTGCTTGTAATCCTGATTCATCTATTGATTGGCATACAATCGCCCTAAATACGCGGGATTATCATAATGAAATCAGCCAATTATCAGCAAAACATAATGTCGATCCCGCTTTAGTGCGTGCCGTCATTCATGCGGAGTCAGCATTTCGTGTTGATGCCCGCTCAGCGAAAGGGGCTCAAGGTCTAATGCAATTGATGCCCGGTACAGCCAAGGATATGGGCGTCAAAAACGCGTTTAATGCCAAAGAGAATATTGAGGGCGGCATTAAGTATCTGGCCTTGATGTTAAGCACCTTTGACCAGAACACACGGCTGGCCACCGCAGCATATAACGCTGGTCCCGGCGCCGTGAAACGGTATAAGGGCATACCACCGTATGAAGAGACCGAAGTTTACGTCGAACGCGTTGCTATCTTGCATCAGCGATACCGAAATAGCGCACGCTAGGGAAGTTTAAGCGTCAGCATGCCATCACGCTGGGTCATGTCCAGATGACGCATAAAACTCATGCCTAACAGAACAATCTCGTCAGACATATGGGCGTTAATATTCGCGCTAATCTCACTGAGAACAATACCGCCCAGTTGCACCGTCTGCAATCGTGTCTGATGCACCGTAATGATGCCGTTTGCTGTATTCACCCTGACAGCGCGACCGGCCACTAATCCGGCAGCACGAGCTACACCGGCAGGTATACTGATATGGGTGGCACCGGTATCCAATAAAAAGGTCACATCGTGACCGTTAATTTTTCCCGGTGCCACATAATGCCCTGCTCGATTACGTTCAAGTACGACCTGCGACTGTGGCGTGGCATTATTAAGATGTCGATTAGGATTATCCTGCCGGTCAATAAAGCCATTAAAAAATAACGTTAAGGATGCCATCAATAACAACCAAAATACGATGGCAAGTCCACTGGTGGCGCCGGTTTGTCTGCCCGATATACTCATCTTATTTCATCTGGAACCGTAGTCGCAGTGCGCTAAAGACGCAATACGGCAATCATAATCATCTATTAGTCATATTGGCGGCTTTGCTGACGACGCCGCTTTTCCCAGCGTTTTCGAGCAAACCGTCGCATATTCGGAATATCGTCCGTCTCATCAACAATCGACTTGCCAATCAGCGTTTCGAATATATCTTCCATGGTGACAATGCCCATCCAGGTACCATATTCATCAAAGACCATCGCCATATGCTGATGTTCACGCATCAACTGCGTCATGACCGATTCCACATCCATATGATCAGTGACAATCAACGGTGATTTCATCATGACATCCTGCATCAGCTTATCGTCCTCTACGCCGATAATATCGCGTCGAAATACGACACCGAGGGGAGACTCATCCTCGGCACTTAACACAGGGTAGCGAGAAAATTGGCCACGAGCATATTGCGACATAAACTCAGCGACGGTCTCTTCTGGATAAACATATTCACAGACCGTGCGCGGCGTCATGATGTCTCTGATTTTCATATCATGTAAATCGAGCACGTTTAAAATGACACGCGACTCATCATCGTCAAGCTCACCTAGTTCATGCCCTAACTGCGCCATGGCTTTAATTTCCTGACGTGTATCGCCCTGCTGCTCACTGGTATTATCAAGAATTTTCATAATCCAGTCAGACATCCAGATAAACGGTTTAAGCACTAAAATCATGGTGTTGAGCACGGACGGTAACAAGGGCGCAATAGAACGCCAATAGCGAGCTCCAATCGTTTTCGGCAAAATTTCTGACAGAACCAAAATCAAGATGGTCATCACCGCAGAAGCCACGCCCAGATAACCACTGCCAAATACCACCGTAACCTGCGCACCAACACCTAAGGCACCCACGGTATGAGCCACCGTATTCAGGGTTAGAATCGCCGCCAACGGCTGATCAATTTTTTCTTTAAGCCGATTTAGTTTGCTGTACAAACGCGGCCGCTCGGATCTTTGCTGAGCAATATAGCTGGGCGTAATAGATAATAGGGTAGCTTCGAGAACAGAACAGAGAAAAGAGGCAGCAATGGATAGTATCGCAAAGGCGATAAGCAAACTCATGAAATAGGGTCACTCAGGAAACAAACAAGGTTTAAGTCTAATCTTTCATGAAGTTGCTGTATAGCATCACACTATTTAATCAAATATCCAACCGACATTCATGGTCATACCAGCCGTGCCAAATGGCACCAATTCGACATTTGCCCGACGATATTGCCAACCAACCGCGGGCAAAATAACGGGAGCAATACCCAGACTATTGAATGGCACCTTATCCTGATATTCACCGCGATAACCATGTAACAAGCCAGCGGTTACCTTGATATAAACATTGCTGAACTGACTGACAGGCAGATCATAACGACTGCCGCCATAGACATACTGACTCTGTTGATCAAATGAATTTCGAAATGTTGCAGCACCGGCTAACCATTGCAGATCATCACGCCAGTCACCAAAATCTATCTGATAAGGGCGCGTCTGCGGTGCAAAGTAATACTCAAGATTAATCAATCGCTGGTGATTGTTATGATCTGACTCAGGATCATAATGGGCAGTCCAAACCGAGGTTTGCGCCAATAACCGGTCACCTGGCTGAATCAATCCACCAGCCTGCCCTGTTGAGGCAAACAATCCGATTTGCACAAACAGTAGTAAACGTAACATGAAAACTCCTGACACTGCGTTTATTGCTGATTTATTTATCAACTCTATGCGATTCCAGACAAACTGTCACGATGCTTGCAGCTGGATTACAATATCAGGCATGCACAAATTTGATATCAGCATACTGGGAAGTGGCTGGCTGGGCTTACCCCTGATCCGCTTTTTTCATGACACATACGGCTTGCAGGTGGCCGCGTCAACACGACAACTGCATCGATTTCCAGAGTTAGAATCGGCTGGTGCCCTCCCATTTCGTCTTGACGTGACCGCACCAGCGAAACATGAATTAACGGCTTTTCTGAATGGCCCTATCCTGATCATCAACATCACCTGTAAAGACGTTGCTGCCTTTGCTCAGCTGGCCAAGCATATCGCGGAGAGCCCGGTTTCTACAGTTTTGTTAATCAGCTCTTCTTCGGTTTACAGAAATCTGAACCGCGTGGTGACCGAAGATGAAGGCGCTGAAAACCCAGACAACGCGCTGTTTCAAATTGAGCAATGCTTCCGAGCAGAGTCTGGCTTTAAGACAACAATCCTGCGATGTAGCGGATTAGTTGATCAACGCCGCCATCCAGGTCGTTTTTTTCAACATGGCAAAGCTGTCCCCCAGGCTGACGCGCCAACAAATCTGATTCATCTTGACGATGTCATTGGCATGATTGATTGCATTATCCAGCAACAGTTCTGGGGTGACGTTTTTAATGCCTGCTCTGATACGCATCCAACGAAAAAAATATTTTATTCCTTTGCAAGCGCTTGCCTAAACCTGCCGCCACCAAATTTTGATGACCAAACAATTCCCGCATGGAAGCAAGTGAGTAACGATAAAATCAAACATCAATTAGGTTACCGTTTGATCCACCCCGATTTATTAAAAAGTGGGCTTAATGATGACTAGTACAGCGTGTGCTTGTCAGTCGGGTCTGGACTACAATGTGTGTTGTCAGCCTGTGCTCAGCAATCACAATAAAGCATCAATGGCAACGCAACTGATGCGCGCCAGATACAGCGCTTTTACCTTAGGAAAAATCGACTTTCTCTTACAGACTCTACATCCAGATAAACGCCAACCTGACGATCGGGAACATTTGGAAACAATCTGTGCAACAACCACATGGCTGGGGTTAACTATCCTCGCAAACACGCAACAAACCGACACAGCAAGCGTTGAGTTTGTGGCTTTTTATGATGATTCGCCACTAGGCCAACTTCATGAGCGCAGTCAATTTACTTATGAAACTGGTTTATGGTTTTACCGCGATGGCCTCATTTTGCCACCGGTATCGCTACCACGAAATGCCGTTTGTCTGTGCGGAAGTGGCTTGAAGTTTAAACGCTGTCATGGCCGTTAACCACCCAGATAACGTTTACGTTTGGCTGGTTTCAGCTGGTGTAAATCAACCATCACCAAGCCATCGACACAGTAACCAAAATCGGCATCGACGTTAAAATCAATAAACCGGACACCACCTGACTCACACACATCCGCATATTGTTTGTATAAGGTTGGCACCGTCATTTGCATATGGGCTAATTGATTTTTTAGCATTGCAAAATCAGCATCAGCATCATTTTTTTGCAGAACTTCCTGTGCTCGTGCGACTGATCCAGCATCAGCAACAAACGGAACCCGTGCGGTTGCCAACTGCTCATTATCTGGAAAATAATGCTGGTAGTAAGCCACAATCAACGCTTGCGCATAAGCAGGATAACTATTACTCAAGCTCACAGGACCAAACAAATAGCGTATTTCTGGATATTGCTTCAGATATGCGCCAATGCCATACCAGAGGTAATCGAGACTGCGCTTTCCCCAATATTTCGGACTGACAAAGCTTCGGCCCAGCTCAATACCCTGTTCAAAATACGGCTGCATGGCAGGCTGATAGTCAAATAATTCTGTTGAATAGATCTCGCCGCCTTGCCGTTTAATCGCATCGACCTCACCGATACGATAAGCGCCGGCAATTTCAAGCTCTTGCTCATCCCAGAGAATCAAATGTCGATAACTGCGATCATAGTGGTCAAGATCACGCTTTTTTCCGGTGCCCTCACCCACCTGACGAAATGTCATTTCACGCAGACGTCCAATTTCTTGCATGACGGCAGAATCCGACTGGTAATTAAATAAATAGATTTTTTTATTATCCGCCGTTTCCCCTAGCAATTGTGCCTGCTTAAGCTCTTGTTTAATGATGCGTCTATCTTGGGGATGCGCAACAGTTTGTTCCGTTAGAAAAAGCGGTTTCTTACCTTTAGCAAGACGATACAGGTGCCGCCGTAATAATTTTGCTTTTTCGGCTTTGACCAGTGGTAACGACTCTACTTGCGCGTAGGGGATTGGCTCTCCCACGCACATGCTGATCGTTTTTGAATTTTTGTTAAACATTTCATGCGCTAACATCATGCCGGATAATGGTTTATAAACCATAGAGGCACTATAAAAGAGTGAGGAATTTCTCGCGCCAACAAAAACAGGCAAAATAGGCGCGCCGGTTTTTTTTGCAAAATTCAGAAAACCACTATTCCATTTACCATCGCGCACGCCACTAGGACGAATTCGGGAAACCTCACCTGCCGGGAAGACAATAACAGCCTCATCTTGATTCAAACTGTCAATAATTCTGGCGACACTACTTTTACGCGTTGATTTAGACAGATTATCAACCGGTAAAAAAAGCGGCTTAAGTGCATCAAAATTAAGCAACATATCATTGGCGACAATTTTGACATCTCGGCGAACTTCACCAACCATTTTCAATAAAGAGAGGCCGTCCAAGGCACCTAAAGGATGGTTGGCAATAATAACTACGCGGCCTGTCGCTGGAATATTGCTACGATGGCGATTTGAAATGCTGTAACTGAAGTTGAAATAGTCCAGCACTTCATCGATAAAATCAAACCCGGTTAATTGCGAGTGCCGCGTCAGAAAGTGATTGACTTCCTGTTCATGGGTGATGCGCCGTAAAAACCGCAGTGTTGATTTTTTAAACCAAGGTTTACTACGTTCAAACTTGGGAAATTTTTCTTGAACCGCTTGTTCGATGTTCAGCATTGTTATGCTCTAAACAATTGATTAGCCAACAGTTTAGAGCAGTGATATTAAATATTTATAACAATGTTGTGACAGAAAAGTGACAGTTAGCAAATACGTTTAGGCCGCTTGTACCGGAATCGCATCACGCATGTGTGTGATGTCATTATGCTCATCGAGATAGACCAGCGTGGGCTTAAAATTTTCTGCTTCTTGTACATCCATGGTGTTGTAGGCACAGATAATAATACGGTCACCTGGAGAGGCTTTATGCGCTGCAGCGCCATTCACGGAAATAATGTTTGAGCCGTCTTCAGCGCGAATAGCGTAAGTGACAAACCGCTCACCATTGGCTACGTTATAAATATGAATTTGTTCATACTCACGAATACCGGCAGCAGCCAGCAGTTTCCCATCAATCGCGCAGCTTCCCTCATACTCTAACTCTGAGTGGGTAACACAAGCACGATGTAATTTAGCTTTGAGCAATGTCAGTTGCATGGCAGAGATATCTTGTTAATCAGCCTGATATTATCGCTTTTTAACGCTATTCAGACAAGGAGATTGGGATATTGTCAATAAGCCGAACCGAGCCAAGCCTCGCAGCAACCAAGACCCTTAGCGGTTTAATGTCGCTATCCCCGACATTTTCCAAATCATTTTCATTGCGAATTTCGAGGTAATCCACATCAAAGCCGGCCTTAGTCAGCCGCTCACGCGCTGCTTGACACAAAGCAGCATAATCACGGTTTGATTTTGCCAAAACGGCATCGCGTATTTGCACTAATTCTTGATAAAGCATGGGGGCTTTCTGCCGATGCTGCTCGGATAACCGGCTGTTGCGTGAGCTCATCGCCAAGCCATCTGCTTCTCGACAAGTCGGTGCAGCGACAATATTGAGTGACAGATTCAGATCCGTGACCAGTTTTTCAATGAGTAATAATTGCTGATAATCTTTTTCACCAAAAATGGCCATATCCGGCTGGATAACATTAAACAGCTTGGTTACGACCGTTGCAACGCCATCAAAATGGCCTGGACGTGCTAAACCACATAACTTGTCATCGACGCCTGGCACTTGAATTTTGGTTTGATTTGCTTGTCCCAGCGGGTACATCAGGTCTGGATCTGGGGTAAATAACAAGTCGCACTCTGATTGACTCAGTTGTTGGATATCTGCTTGGATGGTACGCGGATAGGCGGCCAAATCAGTCGGGTCATCAAACTGCAATGGATTGATAAAAATGCTGACAACCACTTTATCGGCGAGTGTTCTCGCTTTTTCCAATAGCGATAAATGACCGGCATGTAAATTGCCCATCGTCGGCACCAACGCAATAGTCTGTTGTTGTTGACGCCAACTTTTCAGACGGGCTCTTAACCCGTTCAAACTTGATTCTATTTGCATCAGAATTGTTGCTCAGCATTAGGAAACGTGCCCTGCTTGACCGCCTGCACATAATGCTCGATTGCCACAGAAACCTGGCCACCACTCTCTTGCAAAAAATCATGGCTGAACCGGGGACGCTTACCCGGCGTGATACCCAACATGTCATACAATACCAGTACTTGACCATCACATTCTGCACCAGCACCAATACCAATGACCGGGATTGTTAAACACTGTGCTATTTTGGCGGCTAATGCCGCTGGTACGCATTCTAAAACCAACATGTCTGCACCTGCTTGCTCAAGTTGTTGCGCCTCACGCAACATATTTTCTGCGTCGCTCTGTGCTTTTCCTTGAACAAAATAACCACCTAAACGATGCACAGACTGAGGGAGTAACCCCAAATGAGCGCACACCGGTATTCCTCTTGCTGTCAGTCCCTGAATAACTGGTACAAAATCTGCGCCGCCTTCCAGTTTCACCATTTGTGCGCCGCCTTTCGCCATCAATCGGGCAGCATTGCTAATCGCCTGATCAACGTTGGCATAACTCATAAAAGGCAGATCGGCGATAATGAATGCTTTTTGACTGCCGCGCACCACGCTTTGCGTGTGATAGACCATATCATCAACCGTGACAGGCACGGTGCTCTCCTGACCTTGAATCACCATACCAAGTGAGTCACCGACCAAAATCACCTCAACACCCGCTTGTTCAACGCGTTGTGCAAAGCTGGCATCGTAGGCAGTCAATACAGCAATCTTGTCATGTGCGGCTTTCATTTTTCGCAAATGACTTAATGATAAACGGCTCATGTTTTTGGTTCTTTAACGGGTAAGGGGTTGTAGTACTGACGCCCGCTTTGCAGGGTACAAATCTGATCCAGTAACTGCTGATAGTCAGCCTCGCTATGGACTAAATCAATCTGTTCTGCATTGACAATGAGTAATGGTGAGGCATCGTAGTAATGGAAAAAGTCGGCATAAGTATCCGCTAAGCGCTTTAAATAAGCATCTTCAACATGTTGTTCATAAGCAATACCGCGCTGGCTGATACGACTTTTCAGTACCGGTAGAGACGCCTGCAAATAAATGACCAAATCAGGCGTACGATGGTGCAAGGTCAAGTTGTCATAGACCATGTTATATAAGGCTAATTCATCATCATCCAGCGCAATCTGTGCAAACAGCCTGTCTTTTTCGATCATAAAATCCGCAATATGCAGTGCGGTAAATAAATCATCCTGCTGCAGCGTTTTCGCTAACTTGACACGTTGCATGAGAAAACTCAGCTGCGTCGGCAAGGCAGATTGCTTGGGATAAAGATAAAATTTTTCCAGAAAAGGGTTTTGCTCAGGGGCTTCCAGGAGCGTGTTACCAGAAAAACTCTCTGCTAATCGTTTCACCAGGTGCGTTTTCCCCACCCCAATCGGACCTTCGACGACAATATAACGATGAGGGAGATTTTTCATAATTTACCGTCTTTAAGCTTTTCACAGTGGGCATCAGCTAATGCCGCTACATATTGGCCTAAGTTTGCATGGCCGGGGATCAGAACATCACCCGCAATTTCATGTAATGGCCTGACCACAAAAGCCCGCGTCGTCAGTCCCGGATGCGGGATAGTGAGTAAGGGCTCCTGAATCTGCCTTTGATCATACAGCAAGATGTCTAGATCCAGCGTTCGTTCCCCCCAATGGCGAAGGCGCTCACGCCCATGCTGTTTTTCAATTTGTTGTAATGCCTGCAACAAGTCTAATGGTGATAAGTCGGTTTCAACCGCAGCAACCGCATTAAGATAATCGGGTTGATCCGCCGGTCCCATCGGTGGACTGCGATACAAACTGGAGGCAGCGATGTATTGCGTTTTTGGTAATGCTTTCAGGTTGCGTAGTGCCTGTCGAATCTGTTGTTCGGGATCTGCTAGATTACTGCCAAGACCAATATATACACGCATTATTCTGGTTTTTTCGCTGCAGGTCGACGCCGACGACGACGTCTGGATTTTCGCTTAGCTGGTGCGGCATCAGGCAAATTTTTCACCATTTCTGCTTGTTCTGTTGCTGAGGCTTGCTGAAAATTTGTCCACCATTCCGTGAGTGCTTGCAGTGGCTCACCTGCCTCAGCACGCAACGCCAAAAAATCGTAACCAGCACGGAACTTGGGATGTAAAAGCAACGCAAATGCCCGTTTACCTTGCCGTCGTGCCAATCGTGGTTGTAATGTCCAGATATCACGCGTCACCAGGCTGAATCGCTTGGGAATCGCCACCAGTTGAATTTGTTCTGCCAGAATATCACCCGCGGCGCGCTGTATGGCTGGCATATCACTCATTTTTTGACTCAGTTGCAGCCAGCGTTGTCGCAGTGGCGCCCACAAAATCGCGGCGAATAAAAAGGCTGGGGTCACCGGCTTCCCTTGCTGAAGTCGCCTATCGGTATTTTCTAAAGCCCCCATCAATAAACGGCGAGCCTCCTCATGCCCTTCTGTTTGCAAGCAAGCGGCCGTTTGTGGAAATAACGCTTCAAAAATTCCATACTGACAAAGAAGTTGATGGGTTTGTACTGCTTGACCACTAAGGTAAAGTTTAAGCGTTTCATCAAACAGACGTGCTGGCGGGATATCCTTGAGCAAGGCAGCAAGTTCGGTAATATGTTTTTCTGTTACGGATTCTAATGCCAAGCCAAGTTTCGCTTTAAAGCGCAAGGCCCGCAGCATTCTGACCGGATCCTCGCGATAGCGGACTCGTTGCTCCCCAATCAATCGAATCAACCCCTGCTGGAGATCCGCAATACCACCGGTATAGTCCACAATCGTAAAGTCAGCAATATTGTAGTATAAGGCATTGATCGTAAAATCACGCCGCCAGGCATCTTGTTCCAGAGTGCCGTAGACATTGTCCTGCATGATCCGGCCATCTTGCTGGTTTTCGGCTTCCGGTGGCGCCCTAAACGTGGCCACCTCAATAATTTCATTGCGACCAAAACGAACATGCACTAATTTGAATCGCCGACCAATCATGCGACTGCGTCGAAATAATTGATGAACCTGTTCTGGTAGCGCGTTGGTCGCGATATCAAAATCTTTGGGTTCGTATCCCAGTAAAATATCGCGAACACAGCCCCCAACCAGATACGCATCGTATCCCGCATCTTTCAGGGTATATAACACTTTTAATGCACTGGGGCTGATGACCTTACGAGAAATATTGTGCTCAGCACGACTCACGATACGTGGCGGCGTACCAGCCCCATCGCGCTGTTTGCGAGCCGTTGTGACCTGTTTGATTTTATCGATGACGTGATTAAGAGATAACATAAGCTGCAAATAATACCATGCTTAGTTTTATCGACGACAAGGTGAATGCGAAGTGTAGCTTCATGATAATAAACTCAGTTGCACGGGTCGAAATGATCGGCGATGAATTGCACTCGGACCTAACTTTTTTAAAGCTTCTCGATGTGCCGCTGTCGGGTAACCTTTGTGTTTTGCCAAATCATAGCCAGGATATTGCTGATCTAACCGTTGCATTTCCTGATCACGTGACACCTTGGCAAGTATCGACGCCGCCGCAATCGCCAAATCATGTTGATCGCCTTTAATGATCGTTTGCACAGGATAGGGCAGATCTGGTGCATGAATACCATCAACGTGAACTTTATCGGGCGTCACCATTAGTGCCATCACTGCACGCCGCATCGCCAACAGACTGGCTTGCAGAATATTAAGCTGATCTATCTCATGTACTTCCGCTCGCCCCATTGCCCAGGCAAGTGCGTATTGCTGAATTTGAGGCACCAATGCTTCTCGACGCTTTTCCGATAGCGTTTTGGAATCGGCCAGGCCGTTGATTGGATAGTTTGGATCTAGAATAACGGCTGCGGTCACAACGGGGCCCGCTAACGGGCCCCTGCCAACCTCATCCACACCAGCGATGAGCATTAATCGTTTTTACGCTGCATCATTTTCAGCACTAACTGCGCTGCATTATCTGCACCACCAGTTGGCCCTAATGCGCTGCGTACCTGCTGTTGAACCTTTTCAGCACGTTGTTTACTGTGTGGATGAGTCAATAAATCCGTCAGTAATTGATCCAGTCTCACCGCATTGACGTCTTCTTGCAGTAGCTCGGTTACTAATGGCTTATTAGTCATAATATTACACAAGCCCACATGCGGTATTTTGACCAGCCGTTTCAGAATTCGATAAGTCCAAGGGGATACTTTATAAACCAACAAATGCGGTGTGCCCAACAGGGCAATTTCCAGCGTAACGGTGCCGGATGCCGCCACGATAGCATCGCAGGCCTTGATCAAATCATAGAAATCGCCCTGCACAACCTGAACTGGCAAGCGAGTCTGCTCAATGAAAGTTTTGACGTAATCAAATGGAATTCCCGGTGCCAAAGGGAGCACCACACTCACATCAAAGTGGCGCTGTTGTATACGTTCAGCCGCAGCCAGCATGATCGGGAGCAAGGCTTCAATTTCACTGCGACGACTCCCCGGAAATAGGCCAATCACACGATGCTGAGGCACCAGGTTAAACTTCAATTTTGCCGCATCACTCGTCATCTCCGTGCTGACAGCATCGACTAAAGGATGGCCAACACAGGTCACTGGCACACCAGCCTGCTGATAAATCGGTTCTTCAAATGGAAATAACACCGCCATATGATCGACCGTTTTTTTAATTTGCTTGATGCGTCTTGGACGCCAGGCCCAGACTTTGGGGCTGATGTAATAAAGAACAGGAATATTCAGTTTTTTGGCTTGCTTGGCGAGCTTCAAATTAAAACCGGGGTAATCGACTAAAATCAATAGGTCAGGGCGTTCGCGCTTTAAACGACTGACTGTCTCATTGAAAATAGATTTAATCCGCGAGTAGCTTTTTAGGACTTCAAACAGTCCCATCACCGCTAATTCATCAAAGTCTTGAACAATGTCTGCGCCCGCAGCACGCATCGCTTCACCACCAATACCGCCAATGTACAGGTGAGGTGCACGACGTTTTAATGCCGTGATTAAACGAGCAGCGTGCGCTTCACCTGAGGCTTCGCCAGCAACAATGAATATCTGCCCGTTTTCTGACATGTCTATTCCTCCAGATAGCCCGCAAGTTCAAGGCCAAAACCGGAAACACCGGTTAACTTGGTCGGGGTGCCAATGACGCGCATTTTTCTAACACCGAGATCAGCCAGAATCTGAGCGCCGACACCAAATGTCCGCATGTCCCAACCTGTTTTAGATGAGGTTTGATTCTGACCCTGATCTTCTTGCTGATAACGGGCAATTTTCGCGGCAAGTTGTTTATTTTTCTCGGGCTGCCGCAAGACGACCAGCACGCCTTTACCCGCTTGTTGTATGCGCTGCATCACGGCAGGCAATGGCCAGTGTGTTGGTTCTCGTTGCGACAATAACAAATCACTCAAAGGATCAGCCATGTGTACCCGAACCAAGGTTTCATCCTCCGACTGAATATCACCATAAACCAAGGCCAAATGCACCTGCGCGCTCACACTATCCTGATAGCTGTGTAAAACAAAGTCACCATATTCTGTCGGAAAGTGACAAGATGACATCGATTTGATGGTCATCTCGTTTTGCAGTCGATAACTGATGAGATCGGCAATTGTGCCGATTTTTAACTGATGCTGGGCTGCAAACTCCTCTAGATCAGGCCGCCGAGCCATACTGCCATCATCATTCAAAATTTCAACAATAACGGCCGCAGGCGATAGCCCCGCTAACTGCGCTAAATCGCATCCTGCTTCAGTATGGCCTGCCCGAGTCAGTACGCCACCTGCTTGGGCTTTAAGGGGAAATATATGGCCCGGTTGCACCAAGTCTTCTGGCTTGGCGTCCGGATGCACTGCTTTTTGAATCGTGAGCGCGCGATCTGCCGCTGAAATGCCTGTTGTCACACCGTGTGCAGCTTCAATGGATACTGTGAAATTAGTCGCATGCGGGGTTTGATTATCGGACACCATCAAAGGCAAGCGTAGCTGTCTGGTATGTGCCTCAGTCAAGGTCAAACAAATCAGTCCACGACCATACTTAGCCATAAAATTAACCGCCTCTGAGGTAACTTTCTCCGCGGCCATGACCAGATCACCCTCATTTTCGCGGTCTTCATCATCCATAATGATGACCATTTTTCCAGCGCGCAGGTCAGTGAGAATCTCTTCCGTACTATTCAATTTCATGTTGAAAGATACCCATGCTGTTTCAAAAATTCCGGCGTCAATTTTTGGGGTGCATCAGGCAATAATCGCTCCAAATACCGTGCAATCAAATCCACTTCAAGATTGACCTTCGTTCCGATCTGATAATCTTGGATAATAGTCTCTTGCATCGTATGAGGAATAATATTAACCATAAAGCCATCACGGTTGACACTGTTCACCGTCAGGCTGACACCATCAATGCAGATTGAGCCTTTTTCAGCGATATATCGTTGTAAGTCAGCTGGTACAGCCACCGTAATTTGCCATGAACGTGCAACTTCCTGCATCGCTGTTATCCGGCCCAGTCCATCAACATGTCCGCTCACAAAATGGCCACCCAATCTGTCGCCAACGGCCAAAGCCTTTTCAAGGTTAACTTTATTACCTGTTTTTAAGCTTTGTAAGCTGCTGCGATCAATGGTTTCTTTTGACACATCAAACGCTAATTGCACGCCGTCACTCTGAACAACGGTCAAACAAACCCCATTAATGGCAATACTGTCGCCCAGTTTGATATCACTTCTATCCAGCTTGCCGATATCAATGTGTAAACGTAAATCGCCCCCTTTGGGTTGTAGTGTGGTTACCTGACCCAATGCGGCAATAATCCCGGTAAACATTTAAAAAGCCTCGTTATATATTGGTTTTGCCGTTATTCGCCAATCGCTGCCGATTGCGCGCATATCCGTAATGTCTAAATCAATATTTTGCGCCATCTGCAACATACCCGGCACCGAAAAAGCACCTCTGGCATTATCTCCCATAAGCTTGGCAGCAACATAGAAAATCAATTCATCAACCAGTCTGGCTTGCAAAAGCGCCCCATTAAGGATTGCCCCTGCCTCAACCATCACCTCATTCATCTCACGTTTGGCCAAAAAGTGCATCAGCGCACGGAGATCTACCTGACCATTTGCATTAGCAATATGCACGGTTTCTGTTGTTGGCTGTTCTGAGATTGTTTTGGCAGTGATGATTAACAGTGGATTCCCATCCAGCCTCATTTTTGCTTGCTCGGGGAACCGTAATTGACTGTCCACAACGACGCGCAATGGCTGTCTGACATACTCACTTTGATACCAGTCTGGCTCTGCTCGGACAGTCAATAAGGGATCGTCCTTTAAAATAGTACCAATCCCCGTTAATACCGCACTGCTTCTCGCCCTGAGTTTTTGCACATCTCGTCTTGAATCCAGACTGGTTATCCATTTGCTTTCGCCACTGGCCATGGCTGTTCGGCCATCCAGACTCATGGCAATTTTACTGCGAACAAAAGGACGACCCTGCTCCATTCGTTGAATAAAACCAGGGTTAAGTTGTGCGGCTTGCTCCGATAAGACACCGCATATGACATCAATGCCCGCCTTTTCTAAACGCGCAATCCCTTTCCCTGCCACCTTGGGATTAGGGTCCTTCATCGCAATCACAACACGTCGGATACCGGCTTCTATCAATGCATCTGCACAAGGGGGCGTTCGCCCAACATGACTACATGGTTCCAAGGTGACGTAACAATCAGCCCCTTTCGCCGTCGCGCCGGCTTTTGCAAGTGCATGCCTTTCCGCATGGGGTTGACCCGCAATCTCGTGCCAGCCTTCGGCAAGAATTTCATTATTTTTAACAAGGACACAGCCAACACGTGGATTCGGATCTGTCGTAAAAAGGCCTCGTTTAGCAAGCACAATCGCCCGCGCCATAAATTCCTGGTGGCTGGGCATTAGCACGCATCCCTTATTACGAGATTGCACATCATCGTCGCTGCTGAGATCGGCTTGATGAGATTATTGATCTTTCCCATCCTGCTGGTTTTCCATCCGCTCAATTTCTTCACGGAATGCATTCACATCTTGAAAACTGCGATAAACAGAGGCAAAACGCACATAAGCCACCTCATCCAGTTCACGAAGCGCATCCATCACCCAGTCACCGACCAAACGACTGTCAATTTCACGTTCGCCGGTTGCCCATATTTTGCGAGTGATTTGCTTTACAGCGTGATCAATGGCATCGGTGCTGACCGGGCGTTTTTCAAGTGCACGCATGATACCAGCACGTAATTTTTGTTCGTCAAATGCCTCACGCGAGGCATCGCGTTTCACTAATCTCGGCAGACTTAACTCCGCCGTTTCATAAGTCGTGAATCGCTCATTACAAATCACACACATGCGTCGACGACGAATTGCGTCACCTTCTGCAGATAACCGTGAATCCACCACTTTGGAGTCCGCCGCACCGCAGTAAGGACAACGCATCGTCAATCACTCACTATTAGATTAGTTGGCATAAACCGGAAGGCGACCACAAATATCGTTTACTTTGGACTTTGTCGCCTCAATTACCTCTTCTGCACCACGGCTATCTATCACGTCGCACATCCAACTGGCCAAATCAGTACAATCCTGCTGATTAAAGCCTCGTGTGGTCACTGCTGGCGTTCCAACCCGAATACCTGAAGTCACAAATGGTGATTGGGGATCATTTGGCACTGCATTTTTGTTAACGGTAATATGAGACGCCCCCAGCCAGGCATCAACCTCTTTACCCGTTAAACCGGCCTCAATAAAGCTGACCAGGAACAAGTGATCATCTGTACCTTTTGATACAACATCATACCCTCGCTCCATAAAAACCTTTGCCATTGCCTGGGCATTGACGATGACTTGTTGCTGGTAGGTTTTAAAATCGGGCAACATCGCTTCTTTAAAAGCCACCGCTTTAGCGGCAATCACATGCATCAGCGGTCCGCCTTGGAAACCAGGGAAAACGGCAGAATTTAATTTCTTCTCGATTTCCGGATTCGCTTTAGCCAGAATAAGTCCACCGCGGGGGCCACGCAAGGTTTTATGAGTAGTCGTTGTGGTGATATCTGCGATCTGAACCGGATTCGGATACAGACCGGCCGCTACTAATCCGGCAACATGCGCCATATCTACCAACAAGTAGGCACCAACAGAATCCGCAATCTCACGGAATTTTTGCCAATCAATGACACGGGAATAGGCAGAAAAACCGGCAACAACCATTTTCGGTTGGTGTTGTTTTGCTAGTGCGGCAACTTCATCATAATCAATTTCCCCTGTTTCGGTATTGATACCGTAAGCAATTGAATTATAGATTTTTCCTGAAGCACTGACTTTAGCGCCATGGGTCAGGTGACCACCATGCGCCAAACTCATACCAAGAATGGTATCTCCAGGCTGAAGCAGTGCTAAATATACCGCCGCATTTGCCTGTGAACCAGAATGCGGCTGCACATTGGCATAATCTGCACCAAACAGGGTCTTAGCGCGCTCAATGGCTAATGACTCAACCGTGTCAACATGCTCACAACCACCATAGTAACGTTTGGCCGGATAACCTTCGGCATATTTGTTCGTTAAGACACTACCTTGTGCTTCCATCACACGTGGACTGGTGTAATTTTCGGAGGCGATCAATTCAATATGGTCTTCCTGACGCTGCACTTCGTCAGTCATCGCTTGAAACACTTCATTGTCAAAGTCGGCAATGCGCATGTTCTTCTTGTACACGGTTTTCCCCTGTCAGGTTTTAAAATCACGGGGTATTGTATCCCACAACCGTATGTGCATCTATGTCAGAATGGCTTTTGTGAAGTCAATACAAAGGAAAAATTATGCGCATTGCAATTTTGGGTGGCGGACTCATGGGGCATGCCATGGCCGAAAGACTCGTGACATATCACGCTGACCTGATTGTTTACAATCGCCGTATTGCCCATATTGAAGTTTTAAAAAGCCAAGGTATTCGTATCACGGATGAGGTTAATAACGCCTTGTCTGGCGTAGACATGGTGATACTGACTTTAAGTGATGCCGAGGCGATTGAAGCGGTATTAAAGCAAATATCTCCCGAGAACTGGACAAATAAACTATTTATTCAGATGGGCACTATTAGTCCGAATCAATCTATCTCACTCGCACAATGGAGTATTGATAACAAGGCGCAGTATCTAGAATGTCCCGTTTTGGGGAGTCTACCGGAAGCACGCAATGGCGACTTAATCCTCATGGCCGGCGGTAATCAGGCTGACTACGAAGCAGCACGGCCACTACTTGAACTATTAGGCAAACAACCCGAGCGGATTGGTGAGGTCGGACAAGCCGCGGCAATGAAACTCGCAATGAATCAACTGATTGCCGGATTGACGGCAAGCTTTTCACTAAGCCTTGGCTTAATTGAAAGCCACGGTGTTGATGTCGAACAATTTATGACGCTACTTCGAAACAGTGCATTGTATGCACCTACATTTGATAAAAAACTGCCAAGAATGCAACAGCGAGATTTTGCCAACCCCAATTTTCCAACGAAACATTTATTGAAAGATTCACATCTCTTTCAAGATGTTGCTGAGCAAGGCCGGTTAGACAGCAGCAGTCTGCAGGGTGTGATTAAGCTGTTAGATAAAGCTATGGCAATGGGGCTTTCTGATACAGATTATTCAGCAATTTACGCCGCCGTCTCGCCAGACAGAAAATAACTTATCGTCATATAGCCCCGCAAGGGGCTATCAGTTTAAACGCTGAATAAATCCCGGCGAATGATTGTTTCAACCCGATCCGGGCCAGTAGAAATAATATCAATCGGTACCCCTGCCAATGATTCGACTTTTAGGATGTAATTACGCGCGTTTTCTGGCAGATCATCAAAAACGGTAATTCCCAATGTCGACTCTTGCCAGCCTGGCATATCAATATAGATCGGCTGACACCCCGTAAACTCGTCAGCACTTAGCGGCAAAACTTCGACACGTTGTCCCGCTCGCTCGTAACCAATACACAGTCGAATGGTTTCAAGTCCATCTAATACATCCAGCTTGGTTAGGCATAATCCAGTAATACTGTTAATCCAACTCGCCCGATTTAACGCCACCATATCCAGCCAGCCACAGCGTCGATCACGGCCTGTCGTTGAACCTTTCTCATGCCCTTTTTCAGCCAAATGTTTGCCAACTTGGCAATCTAACTCGGAGGGGAATGGACCCGCTCCTACTCGGGTTGCATAAGCTTTGGTAATACCCAATACGTAATCAATATGACAAGGACCAACACCCGCACCGGTTGCACTGCCCCCAGCCGTTGTATTAGAGGAAGTAACATAAGGATAAGTACCATGATCAATATCGAGCAGTGCGCCTTGCGCGCCTTCAAACATGACCTTTTCACCGTTAAGATGATACTGTTGCAATAACTCAGGAATATCAGCCACCATATTGAGCAAGGTATCGCGCATGGCTAGCATTTCTGATAACACCGCATCAAAATCAACCGGTGCAGCTTGATAATAATTAATTAACGCAAAGTTATGAAAACTGACAACTTCACGAAGTTTTTCTGTAAACCCGTTCCAATCTGCCAAGTCACCCACGCGCAATCCACGTCGTGCCACTTTATCTTCATAAGCCGGTCCAATACCACGTCCAGTGGTACCGATAGCGGCTTTGCCTCGACGTGCTTCCCGCGCCTGATCCAGGGCAACGTGGTAAGGCAGAATTAATGGACAGGCTGCGCTGATTTTTAACCTTTCTTTGACCGGAATGCCACTGGCTTCTAACGCATCAATCTCTTTAAAAAGTGCCGTTGGCGATAGCACAACACCATTGCCAATCAAACATTGGACATGACTACGTAAAATACCGGAAGGAATGAGATGCAAGATGGTTTTTTTTCCATCGATAACAAGAGTATGCCCGGCATTATGCCCGCCCTGAAATCGAACAACTGCCGATACATTATCGGTAAGTAAATCTACCACTTTACCTTTGCCCTCATCACCCCACTGAGAGCCGATCACCACGATATTTTTAGCCACTTACTTATCCCGTTTCAACCACTTGCCAGCGGTTTTCGATTTTAATTAATTGTTGATTACAGGCCGTTTCAGCACCCGACAGTTGATAAACAACGACTTTTCCTGCTTCTCTTAGTGCATCCACGGCGTGTTGCTGTTCAGGTTCATTACACCAGACAACCCCAATTTTCTCTGGCGATGCCGTAGCAGCAGGAAAACAACTAACCAGTTTTTTTAAATCCAGTGTAAAACCCGTTGCCGGTTGTGCATGACCAAAGTCTTCACCGATATCATCATATCGACCACCCAATGCAACCGCTTGCGAAGATCCGGGCTGATAGGCCGCAAAAACAACGCCGGTATGATAGTGGTAACCACGCAATTCCGCCAGATCAAAATTGACCGCCATCTCCGGCAAGCGATCTGAAAGTAGCACCGATAACTCGCGCAGACTGCGTAGCGCCGATTGAACACTCTCAGGCGCCAACGCTAGCACCTCTGTGGCTTTATCGAGAATGTCTGCATCACCATTCAATTCAGATAATGCCAACAACATCTGCTGATCTGCTTGCGCTAAATTAAATTCTTTCAGTAAGGCCTCAATTTCCGGCAGCGCCTTACGCTGCAGCGCCGTAAACAAAGCTTCTTCCTGTTGAGCAGTAAGGCCAGCCGCGTCGGCTAATCCTCGATAAATACCAACATGGCCAATATCTAATAATAAAGGTCCTTGTAAACCGCTGATTCGCAGTAACTCAATCATTAACTGCATTGATTCCATATCACTTTCAGCGCCGGCATGGCCATAGATCTCTGCACCAAGCTGGATAGGATTTCGAGAATTTGTCTGACCATCAGGTAAAGTATGTAACACACTGCCGATGTAACAAAGCCGCAAAATCGCTTCATCTGACCGCAGTCTGTGGGCAGCAATACGTGCCACCTGTGGCGTCATGTCTGCACGGATCCCCAGCAATCTTCCAGAAAGCTGATCAATCAACTTAAAGGTTTGCAGATCTAGTGTCTTGGCTGTACCAGTAAGCAGAGAGTCAAGATATTCCACAAGTGGTGGCACAACCAACTGGTATCCCCAGCTTTGCATCCGATCAACCAATAATCGGTGGAGTTTTTCGAGTTGAACTGCCTCTGTAGGCATCAACTCATCAATGCCTTCGGGAAGCAGCCAACTTTCTTGATTGATCATGAAATCAGTTTATCCAATAAAGAATTAGCAGCCCAACAACCATGCTGACAAGCCCAGTAACACGCAGCTGGGCATCAGTAAAAAGGCTGACTTTTCGTAATGCGTCACGAAACCCTGTGGGGCTTAAAAAAGGTAAAATACCTTCTATCACCAGCATCAACGCGGTCGCGATCCACAGGCTTTCCATCAACATGACATCATCGCGTCAGTGCTGACTCACTACTAAACCGGTTGAAAAAATCTCCCGTAGGTTCAATCACCAACAGATCTTCACCCTGGAAAATATTCTGATACGCATTTAAACGACGATATAACGCGTAAAAACTTTCATCCTGTGAATACGCATCGGCATATATTTCAGTAGCTTGGGCATCGCCATCACCCCGTAAATTTTCTGCCTGACGACGCGCTTCGGCAAGTAATACCGTCCGCTGCCGATCTGCATCAGAACGAATTTTCTCTGCTTCTTCCGCGCCTCGCGAACGCAGATCTTTCGCTACCCGCTCACGTTCCGCCTGCATCCTGGCAAATACAGATTCACTGACTTCTGAAGGCAGATCAATGCGTTTAATGCGGACATTCAAGATCTCGATGCCAAATTCACTGGCAGTTTCATTTGCTTCCTGCATCAACTCAGCGACCATTTGCTCACGATCGCCCGACACAACTTCCTGAATTGTCCGGCGGCCAAACTCCGCACGCAGACCATCTTTAATAATCTGTGACAAACGCAGGCGCGCATTTTCCTCGTCACCGCTCATTGCTCTGAAGTACTGCGCAACATCTTCAATGCGCCACAGGATAAACGAATCGACAATGACATTCTTTTTCTCACCTGTCAGATAACGCGCAGGCTGTGCATCCAAACTCAGGATTCGACCATCAAAGCGCCGTACCTGATTCACAAAAGGCATTTTGAAATGTAGGCCAGGTTCATAATCAGAGCGCTCAATTTGGCCAAGCTTCAGCAAGATGACTTTTTCACGCTCATCAACAAAAAATACGGAAGCACTCAGTAGAACCAAAATGACGACTGCCGTAAAAACATACAAGGTTAAACGTGATTGCATGATTAACGACCTCCTCGACTACGTGCATCAGTGCTTGCATTATTCGTTTGACCCGAAGGGTAATTGATCGAATCCAAATCTATCCGAGCGGGGCTGTTATTGGTTTGCAACGGGTTTGGACTGCGCTTGCCCATTCTGTCCAATGGCAAATACAGCACATTGTTACCGTTACTATCGACATCAACCATGACTTTATTGGTGCGAGAATAAACCGATTCCATCGCATCTAGATACAAGCGTTCTTCTGTAATCAAAGGGGCTTTATCGTATTCAGTCATAACCTGTAAAAAGCGACTGGTATCACCGTTAGCCTTTGCCACAACTTGGCTTTTATAGGCTTCTGCCTCCTGAATTATCCGGAAAGCCTGGCCACGAGCACGCGGAATAATATCGTTCGCATAGGCTTCCGCTTCATTCTTTTGGCGAACCTCATCTTCTCGGGCTTTCACCACATCAGCAAAAGCGGCTTGAACCTGCTCCGGCGGCTGAACATCTTGCATACTGACGCTAGTGACGGATAATCCTGTACCATGATCATCAAGCATTTCCTGCAGTATCTGCTCGGTTCGTGTTGCAACTTCGCTCCGTCCTTCAGTCAACACAAAATCCATATTCGACTGACCAACCACTTCACGGACAGCACTTTCCATCATTTGACGCAAAATGCTGTCTGGAGTCCGGACATTAAACAAATATTGCGCTGCATCTTTAACCCGGTACTGACCGGCAATTTTCAAATCGACAATATTCTCGTCATTGGTTAACATCAGCGCCTCAGACAAAATACTGCCCTCAGGCCGTGCACCGCTGCTTCGATAACCAATTTCAACAGTACGAATATTTTCAACATTGATCACTTCAACGTGATCGATGGGATAAGGGAAATGCCAGTGCGGGCCAGGCATCGCGGTAGTGTGATATTGACCAAAACGTAGCACCACGCCCCGTTCAGCCGGCTCAACAATATAAATGCCTGATAACAACCAAACAACAAAAAGAATTGCGACAATCAAGCCAACGCCTAACGAACCACCGCCATTAGAGTCAGCAGGATTAGGCGCATTTCCATTACGTTTGCCACCGAATACACCTCCCAGTTTTTGCTGGAAGTTACGGATCACTTCATCCAAGTCTGGTGGGCCTTCATTGTTACCACCACGTTTTCCCCACGGATCTTTATCACCGTTACCGGGTTCATTCCAGGCCATTTATGACTCCAAGAGATTTATAGTTAACGTCAACAGCGTTATTTTACGGACATAGTAGCCAATGGCAACCTAAACCCGTTATGGATTGACTGGTTGCGCATATGGCATGTCTGCAGGAAAGCGCTCCTGCAATGCTAGCCGAAGCAATTCAAGCCCTTCGCCCGTTTGGGCTGACAGCCAAACTCGTTGAATTTGTCCTTGTTGATCACGTTCTATGCGCGGTTGCAAATCGTTGGCTTTATCGATTTTGTTATAAATGGTTAATTGCGGTACTCCTTGAGCACCAATCTGCTCCAATACTGAATCAACCTGAGCCATGAGCTCATCACGATCAGGCGCCACGGCATCGACAACGTGCAACAGTAGATTGGCATCACGAGTTTCTTCTAATGTAGAACTGAATGACTCAACCAAATCATGCGGAAGTTGCCGAATAAAACCGACGGTATCAGCAAGAATAAGCGGCTCGGTGTCAACTAGCTGCATTCTTCGTAATGTGGGATCTAATGTCGCGAATAACCTATCATCAGCATATACCCCCGCCGCAGTCATCTTATTGAATAAGCTCGATTTACCGACATTGGTATAACCTACCAGTGATATCACAGGGATACCGCTTCGCTGACGGGAGCGACGTCCTTGTTCTCGTTGAGAACGCACTTTGTCGAGTCGTTTTTTTAACGACTTGATTCGTCCTCCTAACAAGCGTCTATCTGTTTCAAGCTGTGTTTCACCTGGTCCGCGCAGGCCAATCCCGCCTTTTTGTCGTTCCAAGTGAGTCCAGCCTCTGACTAGCCTTGTTGATAAATGTTGTAATTGCGCTAATTCGACTTGCAGCTTACCTTCATGAGAGCGTGCCCGGCGTGCAAATATATCCAGGATCAGGCCTGTACGGCCTAAAACACGGCACTTGAGTCGTTGTTCTAGATTACGTTCTTGGCTAGGTGAAAGCTCATGATTGAAAATAACCAGAGAAGCGTGATGCTGTTCGACAAACTCCCCGATTTCATCGACTTTTCCCGAACCCGCAAAATATTTTGCATCGGGTCGATAACGCTTACCGGCAATGACGCCAGCAATTTTTGCCCCGGTTGAATTAACCAATTCAAAAAACTCTTCTTGCGTCTCGTCAAAAGCCGGATCATTAAAATTCAGATGTACAAGAATCACCGAATCTTGCTGGCTGTCTTCGCTTAGCGCCGCTTTACTGTCAGGACGATCAAACAAATATTAACTCCTGTTATTCCTCAGCAGGCAGCGTGACATTACGAGCAGGGACAATAGTCGAAATAGCGTGCTTGTAGACCATCTGATTGACAGAGTTTTTCAATAAAATGACAAACTGATCAAATGAGTCAATTTGCCCTTGCAGTTTAATGCCATTTACCAGATAAATGGAAACGGGCACATTTTCACGTCGAAGGGCGTTTAAGAAAGGATCCTGTAAAGATTGGGCTTTGGCCATGGCGCTAACTCCAAATTTTTATTATTGTTAAAACAGCTCGTTGCTCTTGCATTCTAAGTGGCTGGACACAATCGTCAAGCATTATCGGTCTGCGCACTGTTCCTGTAGATAACTGATTACCGCTGCAACAGGCAAGTCACGACTACTATCAAACCAGACTGCATTGCGCTGTGAGCGACACCAGGTTAACTGCCGCTTAGCCATTTGCCGCGTCGCAATCACCGCCTTTTCCACGAGCTCATTTTCTGCATAATCACCCCGTAAGCATGACCATGCCTGACGATAACCAACGGCACGAATAGATGGTAATGCAGCGTGACAATCACCGCGCGCCATCAACTTTCGAACTTCTTCCAGGAAACCACTTTCAAGCATTTTCTGGTAACGGCGTGCAATCCGTTCATGTAATACAGAACGGTTAAATGGGGCCAAAACAAGATTAATCAAGCGATGATTTAGATTATTTTGGGTTTCATTTATGAGCAAGCTCATCGGCTTACCGGTCAACATGTACACCTCTAGAGCCCGCTGTAATCGTTGCGGATCAGTTGGCTTAATGCGACTTGCCGAGTCAGGATCAACTTGTTGTAAACGCTCGTGTAACGATGTCAGACCAGCACTAGCAACATCTTGATCCAATTGTCGACGTATCGACGGACTGGCAGGTGGCAGATCAGCCAATCCACGTTGCAAACTATTGAAATAGAGCATCGTCCCGCCAACCAGCATCGGAATATTGCCTCGCACCGTTATTGCATCCATCAGCGCCAGTGCATCAGCACGAAATTGGCCAACTGAATACACCTCTGTCGGCTCTAGTATGTCTATCAGGTGGTGTGGAACCTGTTGTCGTTCTTCAAGAGAAGGTTTAGCCGTCCCAATATCCATGCCGCGATAAACAAGCGCAGAATCAACACTGATAATTTCAACCGGCAGGGTTTTCGCAACCGCAAGCGCCAGCTCTGTTTTACCAGAGGCCGTCGGCCCCATTAATAAAATTGCCGGTGGCAGGGCCATCGTTGAATGAGTAATTAGCCCTGTTTCATGGAATCGAAAAATTCCATATTTGTTTTAGTTGATTTTAACCGATCCAGTAAAAACTCCATCGCTTCAACTGGTTCCATTGGCGCCAGAAGCTTACGTAAAATCCAGAGTTTCTGAAGATCGTCTTCACTGGTCAGCAATTCTTCACGGCGGGTACCAGATCGCGTTACATTAATTGCCGGATACATGCGGCGATCAGCCAACTTGCGTTCAAGCAAGGCTTCCATGTTACCGGTTCCTTTGAACTCTTCGAAAATGACTTCATCCATTCGCGATCCGGTCTCAATTAATGCGGTCGCAATGATAGTCAGGCTGCCACCCTCTTCAATGTTTCGAGCTGCACCAAAAAACCGTTTTGGTCTTTGCAGCGCATTAGCATCAACACCACCCGTCAATACCTTGCCAGAGGAAGGTGCCACCGTGTTATAAGCACGAGCGAGTCGCGTAATCGAATCTAGGAGAATGACAACATCATGTTTATGCTCGACTAATCGTTTCGCTTTCTCAATAACCATTTCTGCAACTTGTACATGACGTGTTGCTGGCTCATCAAAAGTACTGGAAACAACTTCACCTCTTACTGAACGTTGCATTTCGGTGACTTCTTCAGGACGCTCATCAATCAGCAATACGATCAGATCACTTTCAGGATAGTTCGCCGTTATCGACTGCGCAACTGCCTGAAGTATCATGGTTTTACCTGATTTTGGCGGCGCGACAATCAAACCACGTTGACCTTTACCAATCGGTGCTGCCAAATCAATGATCCGTGCTGTCAGATCTTCAGTACTGCCATTTCCTCTTTCCAATGAAAATCGTTCATTTGGAAATAAAGGTGTCAGATTTTCGAAAGGCACTTTGTTGCGGGATTTCTCAGGTTTTTCATAGTTGATTTCTTCAACTTTAACCAAAGCAAAATAACGTTCACTGTCTTTTGGTGGTCGAATTTTCCCCTTGATGGTATCGCCTGTTCTAAGATGAAAACGGCGAATTTGACTCGGTGATACATACACATCATCAGGGCCAGCAACATAAGAATCTTCCGGTGAGCGTAGAAAGCCGAAGCCATCTGGCAATAACTCCAACACCCCAGTGGTAAAAACATCCTCGCCCTGCTTGGCATGCGCTTTTACTAAAGCAAATATCAACTCTTGTTTTCGATTTCTTGCTAAGCCTTCCAGATTCATGGATAGCGCTAGCTCCATCAGCTCAGCAGCTGACTGGCGTTTGAGTTCTGTCAGATTCATGTATTACCTAAGTGGGATTTTAAATTTAGAAAAACCTTTGAAGCGCATTTAATCTCGGATGCGCAGATATTGACTGGGGAATTGGGATATTTTTTTGAACGTCAAGGATAATAACAATATTGTTTTACTACGTCCAGCATCATGATACCAAAATATGTGGAATTTTAACCGCAGAATACTTGTCGAAGGAACCAATAACCTAAAACAGGAGTTTTTGAATGTTACGTCTCTTAATGACAGTAGTAAGCTTAACGGCCATTTCCGCCTGTAGCTCTGTGCCAAAAACAATTCAGTCTGCACCTTCTGGTGATGTTCAACTCACCCAGGTTTTACAAGCAAAATCTGATAACGCTGGAAAAACAGTTCGTTGGGGGGGAGAGATCATTAAAGTTGAAAATAAAAACGATGCATCGTTAATTCAAATAACCCAGTATCCACTGAATCATTACGGCAGACCTATCACTTCGAAAAAAAGTTTGGGACGGTTTCTTGCCAGAACACCTGAATTCTTCGATCCCGTAGTCTACAAAGCCGGTACGCTGATTACTTTCTCAGGTAAGACAACCGCTGAAACCCAAACACGAAAAGTAGATGAAAAACAGTTATTGATGCCTGTCATCGACATAACTGACAGTTATCGCTGGCAGCCACGATATTATGGTCAACGGCACTCAGATTTTTACGGGGATCCTTTCTTTTCACCCTACAATAGCTTTTATTACAACAGATGGTACGGTAATCACTGGTATGGATCACGCTTTGGTTATCGTTATTACTATTGGTGATACGTTGACTTAATAATGCCTGCGCTAATCTTATTTCTTTTTGGCAACAAATTGTAAGCCAAATACATAAACACAGGACTCCCAACGTAGTTTGACAAAAAAAGGCCACCTTCAAAGAGGATGGCCTTTTTCTTATATACAAAGCTTGGCATTGGCTTCCGACACCTCACCCTTCGTGCGCCTATCGGCGTCCATTATCGCTCCCATGGATTAACGAATCTTCTTGGTATTGCTTAGAGTAAAGGTCAATACAACTCTCAGAGACAAAAAAATACCCGGTCCTCTCTGAGAGGCCGGGTATCTTTATATAAAAGCCTGGCAGTGTCCTACTTTCACATGGGAACTCCCACACTATCATCGGCGCTGAGACGTTTCACTACTGTGTTCGGGATGGGAACAGGTGGTGCCAACTCGCTATGGCCGCCAGGCATAACTGGTTTGCTTATCTTTCAATAAGCCTCGGAAAGTAACTTTGGCTGTGTAGCTCACAACGCATTTTGGGTTATATGGTCAAGCCTCACGGGCAATTAGTATTGGTTAGCTTCATGCATTACTGCACTTCCACACCCAACCTATCAACGTGGTAGTCTTCCACGGCCCTTCAGGGACTTAAAGTCCTGGGAAATCTTATCTTGAGGGGGGCTTCCCGCTTAGATGCTTTCAGCGGTTATCCCGTCCGTACATAGCTACCGGGCAATGCCATTGGCATGACAACCCGAACACCAGGGGTACGTCCACTCCGGTCCTCTCGTACTAGGAGCAGCTCCTCTCAAATTTCCAACGCCCACGGCAGATAGGGACCGAACTGTCTCACGACGTTCTAAACCCAGCTCGCGTACCACTTTAAATGGCGAACAGCCATACCCTTGGGACCGGCTACAGCCCCAGGATGTGATGAGCCGACATCGAGGTGCCAAACACCGCCGTCGATGTGAACTCTTGGGCGGTATCAGCCTGTTATCCCCGGAGTACCTTTTATCCGTTGAGCGATGGCCCTTCCATTCAGAACCACCGGATCACTAAGACCTGCTTTCGCACCTGCTCGACGTGTCTGTCTCGCAGTCAAGCACACTTTTGCCTTTGCACTAACCGCATGATGTCCGACCATGCTTAGTGTACCTTCGTGCTCCTCCGTTACGCTTTGGGAGGAGACCGCCCCAGTCAAACTACCCACCATACACTGTCCCTAGCCCAGATAATGGGCCGAGGTTAGAACTCCAAACATACCAGGCTGGTATTTCAAGGGCGGCTCCACGCAAACTGGCGTTCACGCTTCTATGCCTCCCAGCTATCCTACACAAGTAGGTTCAAAGTTCAGTGCAAAGCTGTAGTAAAGGTTCACGGGGTCTTTCCGTCTAGCCGCGGGTATACGGCATCTTAACCGCAATTTCAATTTCACTGAGTCTCGGGTGGAGACAGTGTGGCCATCGTTACGCCATTCGTGCAGGTCGGAACTTACCCGACAAGGAATTTCGCTACCTTAGGACCGTTATAGTTACGGCCGCCGTTTACCGGGGCTTCGATCAAGAGCTTCTTCCGAAGAATAACCCCATCAATTAACCTTCCGGCACCGGGCAGGCGTCACACCCTATACGTCATCTTTCGATTTTGCAGAGTGCTGTGTTTTTAATAAACAGTCGCAGCCACCAGTTCACTGCAACCCCCGTCAGCTCCGCGAGCAAGTCGCTTCACCTAATGAGGGCACACCTTCTCCCGAAGTTACGGTGCTATTTTGCCTAGTTCCTTCACCCGAGTTCTCTCAAGCGCCTTGGAATTCTCATCCTATCCACCTGTGTCGGTTTGGGGTACGGACGTCTGTTACCTGAAGCTTAGAGACTTTTCCTGGAAGCCGGGTATCAATCACTTCGTTTCTAATGAAACTCGTCATCATGCCTCAGCTAAGCTCTGCGGATTTGCCTGCAAAGCATGCCTACACATTTAAACCAACATGTCCAACAGTTGGCTGACCTAACCTTCTCCGTCATCCCATCGCAGTAACAGCCGGTACAGGAATATTAACCTGTTTTCCATCGACTACGCTTTTCAGCCTCGCCTTAGGGACCGACTCACCCTGCTCCGATTAGCGTTGAGCAGGAAACCTTGGATTTTCGGCGAGGGGGCCTCTCACCCCC